>NZ_MECK01000312.1 GCF_014596465.1 Streptomyces sp. CBMA123
CTGCGTGGCCGCGCCGGTGGCGGGCAGCGGCGGGCGGACGGTCGCCGCCTGCGCGCTGAGCGCCCCGGCGGGCCAGGTGCCGCCGGCCGAACTGGCCCGGATGCTGCCGGAGCTGCTCTGCACGGCCGAGGCGATCTCGCTCGCGTACGGGGGCTCGCCTACTCCTCGCTGGTGCGAGAACCGTTGCGGTGCCAGGCCCGCGGGGCGCGCCAGCCGTACTTCAGGGCGAGCATCCGCAGCCCGAACGCGGTGAGCGCGGCGGCGGTGCCGGTGACGCCGGTGAGCCGGTCCGCGCCGATCAGCACGGCCACCAGGGCGGCGCCGACCAGGGCCGGGACGGCGTAGATCTCGCGGTCCCAGCGCAGCAGCGAGGGAATCTCCCCGGCCAGCACGTCGCGGATCACCCCGCCGCCGGCGGCGGTGACCATGCCGAGCGCGACGGCGGCGACCGCGCCCAGCCCGTAGTCGTGCGCCTTGGCGGTGCCGGTCACGCAGAACAGGCCGAGGCCGAGGGCGTCCAGGGTCTGCACCGCGCGGTTGATCCGCTCGACCTCGGGGTGCAGGAAGAACACCACGAGGGCGGCGGCGAGCGGGGTGACGAAGTAGCCGAGGTTGGTGAAGGCGACGACCGGGGTGGCGCCGATCACCAGGTCGCGCATCACCCCGCCGCCGAGGGCCGTGACCTCGGCCAGCACACAGATCCCGAAGATGTCCATGTTCTTGCGGACGGCGAGCAGCGCTCCGGAGAGCGCGAAGACGAAGATGCCGACGAGGTCCAGCGACTGCTGCACGTCGGAGGGGAAGATCTGCGAGGTCACCACACAACTATGACCTGCGCGAAACCCTCCCCTCCGCCCACGGCCCGCTCAGGCCTTGTTCTCCGGGAAGTGCTAGTCGTTCCCCACGCTCCGCTCCGGGCTGTGCAAGTCGTTCCCCACGCTCCGCTCAGGGCTGTGCCTGATCGTTCCCCTCGCTCCGCTCGGGGAAGTGACAGGCCACCTGGTGCCCGGTCGCCAGCGCCGTCAGCGGCGGCTCCTGGCTGGCGCACACCTCCTGCGCCTTCCAGCAACGGGTGCGGAAGCGGCAGCCGCTGGGCGGGTTGATCGGCGAGGGCACGTCGCCGGTGAGCAGGATCCGCTCGCGCCCGCCGCGCTGGCGCCGGCGCGGGTCGGGCACCGGGACGGCCGACATCAGGGCGTTGGTGTAGGGGTGCATCGGGGTGCGGTAGAGCGAGTCGCGGTCGGCGATCTCGACGATCTTGCCGAGGTACATCACCGCCACCCGGTCGGAGACGTGCCGGACCACCGAGAGGTCGTGCGCGATGATCAGGTAGGTCAGGCCGAGCTCCTGCTGGAGGTCGTCCAGCAGGTTGACCACCTGCGCCTGGATCGACACGTCCAGGGCCGAGACCGGCTCGTCCGCGATGACCATCTTCGGCTTGAGCGCGAGCGCCCGGGCGATGCCGATGCGCTGGCGCTGGCCGCCGGAGAACTCGTGCGGGTAGCGGTTGTAGTGCTCGGGGCTGAGCCCGCACAGTTCCAGCAGGTCCTGGACGGCCTTCTTGACGCCGCCCTCCGGGTGGACTCCCTGGAGCTTGAACGGCGCGCTGACGATGGTGCCGACGGTGTGCCGGGGGTTCAGCGAGGAGTACGGGTCCTGGAAGATCATCTGGATGTCGCGGCGCAGCGGCCGCATCCCGCCGGCGCCCAGGTGGCTGATGTCGGTGCCCTCGAACTCGATCGTCCCGCCGGTGGGTTCGTCGAGCCGGGTGACCAGCCGTCCCATGGTGGACTTGCCGCAGCCGGACTCGCCGACGACGCCCAGCGTCTCACCGGCGTTGACGGTGAAGTCGATGCCGTCGACGGCCCGCACCGCACCGGTCTGGCGCCGCAGCAGTCCGCCGCGGATCGGGAAGTGCCGGGTCAGGCCGGTCACCTTCAGCAGCGGCTCGCGGTCGGAGGCGGGCGCCGGCGAAGGGAGGGTGGCCCCCTGAGTGTCCGTCATCGGTTCTCTCCAGAAAGGTGGTACGAGGCCGGGCTCACAGCCGGGGCGCGATCTCTTCGGCGAAGATGCGGTGCCGCTCGCCGACCGGCAGGTGGCAGGCCGCGACGTGCCCGGGCCCGGCCTCGGCCAGGACCGGGACCTCGCTCGTGGAGCGCCCGCCGGTCAGGGCGGCGTACGGGCAGCGCGGGTGGAAGGCGCAGCCGGACGGCACGTTGATCAGGCTGGGCGGGGTGCCCTTGACCGGGACGAGCCGCTCCTGCAGCTCCCGGTCCAGGCGCGGCATCGAGCCCAACAGGCCCCAGGTGTAGGGGTGTTCGGGCGCGTCGAAGAGGCTCTCGGCGGGGCCGCGCTCGATGCACTTGCCGCCGTACATGACCAGGATGTCGTCGGCGAGCTCGGCGACCACCCCGAGGTCGTGGGTGATGATGATGACGGCGGAGCCGAACTCCTCCTGGAGGTCGCGGATGAGGTCCAGGATCTGCGCCTGGACGGTGACGTCCAGGGCGGTGGTGGGCTCGTCGGCGATCAGCAGCGAGGGGTCGTTGACCAGGGCCATGGCGATCATCGCGCGCTGGCGCATGCCGCCGGAGAACTGGTGCGGGTAGTCGTCCAGCCGGCGGTCGGGCTGCGGGATGCCGACCCGGTCGAGCATCTCGATCGCGCGGGTCCGGGCCTGCTTCTTGGTGGCCTGGGGGTGGTGCACCCGGTACGCCTCGACGATCTGCGCGCCGACGGTGTAGTAGGGGTGCATCGCGGTGAGCGGGTCCTGGAAGATCATCGCCAGTTCGCGGCCGCGCAGTTGGCGCACCCGGTCCGGTCCGGCCGCGATCAGGTCCTCGCCGTCCAGCCGGATCTCGCCGCTGATCCGGGCCCGCTTGGAGCGGTGCAGGCCCATGATGCCGAGCGAGGTGACGGACTTGCCGGAGCCGGACTCGCCCACGATGCCGAGGGTGCGGCCCTTGTGCAGGTCGAAGCTGACCCCGTCCACCGAGCGGACCAGGCCGTCGTCGGTGTCGAAGTGGATCCGGAGGTCGCGGACGGACAGGAAGGGGTCGCCCAGCGGGGGCCGGTCGGCGTCGGCCGGGGCGGCCGCCGGGGTCTTCTGGAGGTCGGTCACGAGAGCCTCACGCGGGGGTCGACGAGCGCGTACAGGAGGTCGACCACGAGGTTGCAGACGACGATGAAGAAGGCGGCGAGCAGGGTGACGCCGAGGATCTTGGGCAGGTCGTTGTCGGAGATCGCCTGGACGGCGAACTGGCCGATGCCCTTGAGCGAGAAGACCTGCTCGGTGATCAGCGCACCGCCGAGCAGCAGGCCGAGGTCCATGCCGAAGATGGTGACGATCGGGGTGAGGGCGGAGCGCAGCCCGTGCTTGACCACCACCTTGCGCTCGGCCAGGCCCTTGGCCCGGGCGGTGCGGATGTAGTCCTCGCTCATCGTCTCCAGCATCCCGGCGCGGGTGAGCCGGGCGTAGAGCGCGGAGTAGAGGAAGGCCAGCGAGATCCACGGGAGGATCAGGTTGCGGGCCCACATCAGCGGGTTGGCGGTGAAGTCGACGTACTCCAGGTTGTCCAGGATCGGCCACTCGTAGCTGAACACGGTCAGCAGCAGGGCGCCGGTGAAGAACACCGGCAGCGAGACGCCGGCCAGGGCGATGCCCATGGAGAGCCGGTCGAAGATCGACCGCGGCTTGAGGGCGGAGATCACGCCGGTGGTGACGCCGGAGACCAGCCAGAGCACCGCCGCGCCGATGGCGAGCGAGATGGTGACCGGGATCCGGCTGGTCATCTCCGGCCAGACCTCCAGGTGGTTCTTGAAGGAGTAGCCGAAGCAGGGCACGTGGCAGGTGGCCGGTTCCGGGCCGAACTTGTACTCGGCGCCGCTGACCAGCGCCTTCAGGAAGTTCCAGTACTGGGTGTACAGCGGCTGGTCGAAGCCGAGGTTCTGCTTGACCGCCTGGATCGCCTCGGGCGAGGGGTTCTTCCCGATGTACTGCGCGGCCAGCTGGTCGGTGGTCTCACCGGCGATGCGCGGGAGCAGGAAGAAGATCGCGAAGGTGACCGCGCTGACGACGACCAGCAGCGCGGCGGCCGCGAGGATCCTGCGGATGATGTAGGCAAACACAGTTGGGCGGCTCCGGCGGCCCGCCGCCGTCCGGGATCTGCCGGACGGCGGCGGGCGCCGCTGCCTTCACCTGCCTTCAGGGATGCGGAGCCAGGCTCTTTACTTGGTGGTGCCGATGTTCAGGTAGTCGTACTCGCCCGAGAAGGCCGGGGTGGAGGCGATGTTGGTCGCGCTGTCCGGGCGGTACAGGAAGACCTTGAAGTCGGTGAGCGGGACATACACCGCGGACTCCATGACCTTCTTGTCGATGTCGCCGTAGATCTTCTCGCGGGCGGCCCGGTCCGGGTTGACGGCCGCGTCGTCGATCATCTTGTTGACGGCGGGGTCGTTGAGCTGGGCCAGGTTGCTGTTGCCGGAGGCCTTGATCGCGCGGCCGTCGACGATCTGCTGCAGGAAGCCGTAGCCGGTCGGCCAGTCGGCGCCCCACTGCATCATCATCAGACCGATGTTGTGGTCCTGGGTGTACTGCGGGGCACCGGCCGAGTCGGTCAGGTACTTGCCCTGCGGGAACTGCTGGATCTCGGCGTTGATGCCGATGCTCTTCAGCTGCGCCTGGATCGCGGTGGCCGCGGCGACCTCGGTCGCGCGCTCGGTGCGGGCGGACAGCACGGTGCTGAAGCCGCCGTCCTTGCCACAGGCCTTCAGGGCGTCCTTGGCCTTGGCCTGGTCACCCTTGTTGTCCTTGGTCTCGAACAGGTTGAAGTCCTGGTGGCCCGGGATGTCCGGCGGGAGCACGGTGTTGGCCACCTGGCCGCGGATCGGGCCGCCGAGCGAGGTCTGCACCGCGACCTTGTCGATCGCGTACTGGACGGCCTTGCGGCACTCGATGTTGTCGAACGGCGCGACCTTGGTGTTGATCGCCATGTAGACCAGGCGGCCGCCGTAGGCGTTGTCGGTCTTGGCCTTGAGCTTCGGGTCGCGCAGGATCTGCGCCTGGGTCTGCGGGTCGACGCCGCCGCCCACCAGGTCGACCTGGGCGTTGCCGGCGATCAGGTCCTTGTCGATGGTGGCCTGGTCGATGTTCATCTTGAGCACGATCTTGTCCGCGAGCTGCTTGCGGATCGGGTCGGTGCTCTTGTCCCAGTTGGTGTTCGGCACCAGGACGGCCTGCTTGCCGTCCTCGTAGGACTCGAACTTGTAGCTGCCCGAGGACACGATGTGCTTCACGTAGTCGGCGCCGGTGTCCTTGGCCTGCGGGACCGGCGCGGTCTGCGGGGCGCTGACCAGGTAGTCGAAGTCGGCGAAGGGGTGCTGCAGGTGGAAGACGACCGTGGTGTCGTCCGGCGTCTCGATCGACTTCAGGTCGCCGGTCTTGTCCTTGTACGGGCCCTGGTACGGCGTCGGGTTGTCGACCAGCAGGTCGTGGAAGTACGTCGGGCCGTTGGAGTTCACCTCGGGCGCGAAGTTCGAGCGCTCCACGGCGTACTTGACGTCCTTGGAGGTGATCGCGGTGCCGTCGTCGTACTTCAGGCCCGCGCGGAGCTTGTACGTCCAGGTCAGACCGTCCGCGCTGGGCTGGCCCAGCGACTCGGCGAGGTCCGGGACCAGCTTGTTGCCGTCGGCGCCGGCCGCCGGGTTGAAGGTGGTCAGCGGACGGCCGTACAGGCGCGAGAAGTTGTAGATGTACGCGTAGTACGTGTTGCCCGGGTCGAGGGAGTCCGGGGTGCCCTTCATCTCGTAGGTGACCGTCCCGCCCTTCTTGTCCGAGGCGTTGACGACCTGCTTGGTGGCCGCGTCGGCACCGCCGCCACTGGCGTCGGCCGAGGAGGAGGAGCTGCCACCGCTGCTCTTGGAACTGGATGAGCAGCCGGTGACGACCAGGACCGCGGCAGCGGCCACGGCGGTCAGCACGGCGGTACGGGACCTACGCATGGGTGAGATCAACCCCTTGAGGATGTGGAGGAGGGAGGACCTGACGCGGAGCCGGTGGCTCTCGGGTCAGTTGCTCTTGGGATCGAGGGCGTCACGCAGCCCGTCGCCGAGCAGGTTGAAGGCGAGCACGGTGATGAAGATCGCGACACCGGGGACCACCATGTACTGGGGGTCCACCTGGTAGTAGTTCTTCGCGTCGGCGAGCATGCCGCCCCAGGAGGACTGCGGGGGCTGGATGCCGACGCCGAGGAAGCTCAGCCCGGCCTCGAAGAGGATGTTGGTCGGGATCAGCAGGGTCGAGTAGACCAGGATCGGGCCGACCAGGTTGGGCAGCAGTTCCTTGAACAGGATGAACGGGCCGCGGGCGCCGAGGCTGCGGGCCGCGTGCACGAACTCCCGCTCGCGCAGCGAGAGGGTCTGTCCGCGCACGATCCGGCCCATGTAGGGCCAGTTGAAGAAGCCGATCACGAAGATCAGCACCAGGATGTGCAGCGGGAGGCCGTGCAGGCCGAACGCGCCGCCCTGGAGCGAGGCCGAGATCGCGATGGCGAACAGCAGCAGCGGGAACGCCAGGAAGACGTCCATCAGCCGGCTGATCAGGGTGTCCACCCAGCCGCCGTAGTAGCCGGCCATCACGCCGAGCACGGTGCCGATGGTGTTGGACAGCACGGTCGCGCCGAAGGCGACCAGCAGGGAGACCCAGGAGCCGTCGACCACGCGGGAGAGCAGGTCACGGCCCTGCAGGGGGTCGACGCCGAGCAGGTGGTCCCCGCTCATCCCGCCCCAGTCGCCGAGCGGGAGTCCACCGAGGTCGGCGTCCAGCAGGTCCGGGTTGGGCTGGTCGGGGTTGAGCCCGAACAGGGACTCCAACGGCCCGGAGAGGACGGCCAGGAGGATCAGCAGGATCACCACGATGCCGCCGGCGACAGCGGCCTTGTCCCGCTTGAAGCGGGTCCAGGCGATCCGACCGAGGGAACGGCCCTCGATCGTCGTGGCCGGGCTCGGGGAGGCGGGTGCCTCGGGTTCGTTCCCGGCGGTTGTGATGGGTGCGGTCATGGTCAGTTGGTCCCCTCGCCGACGGTGGCCGGCCCACGGGTGCCGGGCGCCGGTTCGGCGGTACGGCTGCGGACGTGCGGAGGTGCTAGGAGCAGGTGGTCGCGGCAGTGCGTCGTGCACGGGCACTGCCTCCACGCGGGATGGGCGTCGCGTGGATCGAGCGGTCGGCGTGCGCGTTCACCTTCGTGGGGTTCCCAGTACGCGCGGTGCGTTGCGCAGAACTCTCTGCCATCCGAACTGGCTTGCGCCAGCCCTGACAACCGACAGATGCCCAACTGTGATCTGCCCGCATGCACCTCGCCGGTCTCCGGCATATACCTCTTCACACGGGTGTGAGAGCCATGTCAAGATACGTCGGCGGCGACGGTGGAAAATTCGTCCGGAAACCACCGAAGCCGACCTGATGGCAGATCAAGTCGGCTTCGTGTCCGAGACTTTGGCAATAGCCGGTTTCGGCAATCAGCGGCCGGGGTAGCCCGGCCACTGTCGCTGGGGGTGGTGACCCCAACCCGGCGCGGGCTGTTGGGCGCCGTACGACCACCCCGGCGTCGGCTGCCCCGGCATCGACTGCCCCGGATAGGGCGGCGGCACCGGCGGGTACGGACCGGTCTGCGGTCGGCCCGCCTCCCGGTCGAAGAACGGCCGGGCGTTCGCGCGCATCCACAGCGCCACCGGGTCGTACTCGTCCGCCATCGCCACCGTGGACACCGCGAGCCCCTCCGGAGCCACCGCGATCGCCCGCTGCATCAGCGCCCGCACCGCCTCCACGGCCGGCGGCGAACTCTCGTACAGGTCCAGGCCGATCGCCAGGTACGGCTCCCCCACCGCCGGCTGCACCCAGGCCCGGCGCAGCGCCCGCACCGCGCGCACCTCACCGGCCTGCCGCTCCAGCAGGGCGAAGAACTGCTGGGCGTTCACCTGCGGCTCGCTCAGCTTCAACGGACCGGCCGGCAGCCGGTCCAGGCCCGCGGCGACCCGCCGCAGGTCCGCCCACGGCACCCCGACCCCGCCGCCCGGCGCGTGCGGGTTGAGCCACAGGCCCCAACGGGTGCGGTACAGCGAGGCGGCGATCTCCCGCCCGGAGATGACCTCGTGGGCCCGCGCCCAGCCGGAGGCCGTCAACTGCTCGGGCGAGGTGACGGCCGGCGCGTAGCCGTGGCCGCTGATCTCCATGTTCCCGTACTGCGCGTCCGGGCTGCCCGGCGTACCGTGCCAGAGCAGCATCCAGACCCGGCCCTCGGCCAGCGCGTGCAGCAGCCGCTCGTACGCGTCGTAGCGCTCCGGCGCGACCTCGCGCAGAGCCTGCTCCAACACGCCCGGATCCGCTGCCGGGGGCCCGGCCGGTGCCTGGCCCCAGGGCCCCGGCACCCCGGCCGCTCCCGTTCCCGCACTCATGCGCCCACCTCGCCGCGCCTCTTTCCTGAACCCGCCGGCCCGTCAGCCGCCTGCACGCACCCTATGGCGCGGCACCGGCCGCCGCCACGGCGACGTGCCTGTGAAGGATCCCCGCTCACACCCGCGAGTAGAAGGGCATGACCCGGGTCAGCAGCCACTCGACCACCGGGTCGTCGGCGAGGTCGAGCAGCACGAGGTGGACGCCCCCCGGCAGCGGGGCGGTTCCCAGTGCCCGCCCGAGCGCCTCGTTCACCGCGCCCGGGTCGGCCGGGGCCGCCGGATCCAACTGGACCCCGACGAACATCACGGTCGGCTCGCCCTCGATGCTGGCCAGCGCCCGGCGCGCGGTCAACACCCCGGGCAGGGTCGACAGTTCGGCTCGGCAGACGGCCAGGAAGTGCTCCGGGTCCTCGCCCGGCACCGGCTCGCGCAGCGCCACCCGGCCACCGGTCGGCCCTTCCGGCGCGTTCGCGGTGTGCTCCCAGCGGTCCTCGCGCGGGCCGCGGCGCAGCTCGGCCACCCCCTGCGGCGGCACCGGAATGCCCACCGCCGCCTCGGGGTTGACCGCGATGCCCACGCCCAGCGGCAGCCCGCGGGCGAACTCCCAGGCCGGCGCGACCGCGAAGGGCATCCCCGGCGCCTGCTGCAGGAACACCTCCTGCGAGGAGAACACCGGCACGTACGGGGCCCCGGCCAGTTCGATGGTCGGCAGGTCCAGCGCCTGCCCGCCCGGGTCGCCCCCGGCCGGCAGCGGGATCCACACCTGGCTGCGGGCCAGCACCTCGACCACCCGCGGGGTCGCCCCCGGGTCGCCCAACGCGGCCGTCAGCACCTGCTCCAGCTCGTTCGCCGGCCACGCCCCGCCCGAGGGCGCCGCCTGCGGCCCGCCCCACCCCTGCTGCTGCTCCACCGGGTACTCCATGCGCCGCCGATCCGGCCCGCGGCCGGGTCGGCCGCCCATTGCTGCGCCGACGCGCAAGAGTTTAGGGCTCGGCCCCGAACGCGCGTCGTGTGACCGGGTCCCCTCTCCCGTCCTCCGCGAGGACGTGCCATGATGTGCGCGTCCGACGGCATGCGCCGCGGGCCCCCACAACTCCACACCGGCCGCTCGAACCCGCGCGGGAGAGCCCGGAGTGCCCCTTCGCGGGGGCACGGCCGGCGCCGAAGGAGCAAGTCCTCCCCGGAATCTCTCAGGCCCCCCTACCGCGCGGGTTAGGCACATCTGGAAAGCGGCGCACGGCCCCGCCGTGCGCCCACCCACGGTGCAAGCCGCCGTCCTGTCCCCGATGCTGGAACCAGCCGATGCTGGAACCGGCTGCGGGCAGGTGGGCGGTGAAGCTCTCAGGTTCGACGACAGATGGGGAGACCCACGCCGCCGCATGCCCGCGCGCGGGGTCGGCCCCGAGCGGTCCGGTCCGGCGCGTGCACCCCTGAGTGCCCCGACCGAGGAGTTCCTGGCCATGTCGTCCCTCCGCCTGACCGCGCTCGACGCGCTGCACCGCGCCCTCGGCGCGACCATGACCGACTTCGCCGGCTGGGACATGCCGCTGCGCTACGGCAGCGAGCGCGAGGAGCACCTCGCCGTCCGCACCAAGGCCGGCCTGTTCGACCTCTCGCACATGGGCGAGATCACCGTCACCGGCCCGCAGGCCGGCGAGATGCTGGACCACGCGCTGGTCGGCTTCGTCTCCGCACTCGGCGAGCTGCGCGCCCGCTACACCATGATCTGCGCCGAGGACGGCGGCATCCTGGACGACCTGATCGTCTACCGCCTGCGCGCGGACGCCTTCCTGGTCGTCGCCAACGCCTCCAACGCCCAGCTGGTGCTGGACGAGCTGATCGCCCGCGCCAAGGGCTTCGACGCCGTCGTCACCGACGACCGCGACACCTACGCGCTGATCGCCGTCCAGGGCCCGGAGGCCACCGGCATCCTGGCCGGGACGACCGACGCCGACCTGCCCGGCCTGAAGTACTACGCGATCCTGCCCGCCACGGTGGCCGGCCGCGAGGTGCTGCTGGCCCGCACCGGCTACACCGGCGAGGACGGCTTCGAGATCTTCTGCGCCCCGGCCGACGCCGAGCCGGTCTGGCAGGCGCTGACCGCCGCCGGCGAGGGCCGCGGCCTGGTCCCGTGCGGCCTGTCCTGCCGCGACACGCTGCGCCTGGAGGCGGGCATGCCGCTGTACGGGCACGAGCTGTCCACCGACCTGACCCCGTTCGACGCCGGCCTGGGCCGGGTCGTCCGCTTCGACAAGACCACCAACGAGGGCGCGTTCGTCGGCCGCAAGGCGCTGGAGCAGGCCGCCGCCGCGGCCGAGACCAACCCGCCGAAGGTGCTGGTCGGCCTGGTCTCCGAGGGCAAGCGGGTCCCCCGCGCCGAGTACACCGTGGTCTCCGCCGACGGTGCCCCGATCGGACGGATCACCTCGGGCGCGCCGTCCCCGACCCTGGGCAAGCCGATCGCGATGGCCTACGTCGACGCGGCCCACGCCGCCCCCGGCACCGCCGTCGCGGTGGACGTGCGCGGCCGGCACGAGCCGGTCGAGGTCGTGGCGCTGCCGTTCTACAAGCGCGCCCGCTGAGGCCCTCGCAGCCCCCGGTTTTCCCATCGACGCACGTCGGAGCCGTCCGTGCGGCGGCCCGCTGCGTCGTACCCGCTTCCCATCCTGGAGAATGACGCCATGAGCAACCCCCAGCACCTGCAGTACACCAAGGAGCACGAGTGGCTGACGGCCGCCGACGCCGACGGTGTCTCCACGGTCGGCATCACCAAGCACGCCGCCGACGCGCTCGGTGACATCGTCTACGTGGCGCTGCCCGCGGTCGGCGACACCGTGACCGCCGCCGAGACCTGTGGCGAGCTGGAGTCGACCAAGTCCGTCAGCGACCTGTACTCCCCGGTGACCGGCGAGGTCACCGAGGTCAACCAGGACGTCCTGGAGGACAACAGCCTGGTCAACAGCGCCCCGTTCGAGGGCGGCTGGCTGTTCAAGGTCCGCGTGGAGGCCACCGACACGCTGCTCAGCGCCGACGAGTACAACGCGCTCACCCACGCCGAGGGCTGAGCCGCCCACCGGGACGGACCGCCGCGCGGCGGTCCGTCCCGCCCCGCCGGCTCTCCGGCCACCCGTCGCCCGCCGCCGCCCCGCCGAGGGCGCGCTTCGCACGGCACCCCTGATCCTCCTCCCGGGAAGACCACACCATGACGGTTCTCAACCAGTCCCTGCACGCCCTCGACCCGGAGATCGCCGCCGCGGTCGACGCCGAGCTGCACCGCCAGCAGACCACGCTGGAGATGATCGCCTCCGAGAACTTCGCCCCGGTGGCGGTCATGGAGGCCCAGGGTTCGGTGCTCACCAACAAGTACGCCGAGGGGTACCCCGGCCGCCGCTACTACGGCGGTTGCGAGCACGTCGACGTGGTCGAGCAGATCGCGATCGACCGGGTCAAGGCCCTGTTCGGCGCCGAGCACGCCAACGTCCAGCCGCACTCGGGCGCGCAGGCCAACGCCGCCGCGATGTTCGCGCTGATCCAGCCGGGCGACACCATCCTGGGCCTGAACCTGGCCCACGGCGGTCACCTGACCCACGGCATGAAGATCAACTTCTCCGGCAAGCTCTACAACGTGGTCGCGTACCACGTCGACGAGAAGACCGGCCAGGTCGACATGGCCGAGGTCGAGCGCCTGGCCAAGGAGCACCAGCCGAAGCTGATCATCGCCGGCTGGTCCGCCTACCCGCGCCAGCTCGACTTCGCCGCTTTCCGCCGGGTCGCCGACGAGGTCGGCGCACTGCTCATGGTCGACATGGCGCACTTCGCCGGCCTGGTCGCCGCGGGCCTGCACCCGAACCCGGTGCCCTACGCGGACGTGGTCACCACCACCACCCACAAGACCCTGGGCGGCCCGCGCGGCGGCGTCATCCTGTCCAAGGCCGAGTACGCCAAGAAGATCAACTCCGCGGTCTTCCCCGGCCAGCAGGGCGGTCCGCTGGAGCACGTCATCGCGGGCAAGGCCGTCGCCTTCAAGGTCGCCGCCTCGGAGGAGTTCAAGGAGCGCCAGCAGCGCACCCTGGACGGCGCCCGGATCCTCGCCGAGCGCCTGCTGCAGGCCGACGTCGCCGAGGCCGGCGCCTCCGTGCTGTCCGGCGGCACCGACGTCCACCTGGTCCTGGTCGACCTGCGCAACAGCCAGCTCGACGGCCAGCAGGCCGAGGACCGGCTGCACGAGGTCGGCATCACCGTCAACCGCAACGCCGTCCCGAACGACCCGCGCCCGCCGATGGTCACCTCGGGCCTGCGGATCGGCACCCCGGCCCTGGCCACCCGCGGCTTCCAGGCCGAGGACTTCCGCGAGGTCGCCGACATCATCGCCGAGGCGCTCAAGCCCGCCTTCGACGAGACCGTCGCCGCCGCGCTGAAGGCCCGGGTCACCGCCCTGGCCGAGAAGTACCCGCTCTACCCGAACCTCTGATCATCGGCGGCGGGTGACCGGCCTCACGCCGGCCGGCCGCCTGCCGTTTCCGGGGCACCGCGCACACTGGACAGTACGCGCGGTGCCCCGTCCCATGTACCGCTTTGTCCTTCCACGAGACCCAGACAAGGACGTCCCCGTGGCCATCAGCGTCTTCGACCTCTTCTCCATCGGCATCGGCCCGTCGAGCTCCCACACCGTCGGCCCGATGCGCGCCGCCCGGATGTTCGCCCGTCGGCTGCGCTCCGAAGGCCTGCTGGACCGGGTGACCGGGGTGCGCGCCGAGCTGTACGGCTCGCTCGGCGCCACCGGCCACGGCCACGGCACCCCGAAGGCCGTCCTGCTGGGCCTGGAGGGCCACTCGCCCCGCACCGTCGACGTCGACCAGGCGGACAAGGACGTCGAGCGGATCGCCGCCGAGAAGCGGATCAACCTGCTCGGCGAGCACCCGATCGACTTCGACCCCGACAACCAGCTCGTCCTGCACCGGCGCCGCTCGCTGCCGTACCACGCCAACGGGATGACCCTGTGGGCGTACGCGGCGGACGGCTCGACGCTGCTGGAGAAGACCTACTACTCGGTCGGCGGCGGCTTCGTCGTGGACGAGGACGCGATCGGCGCGGACCGGGTCAAGCCCGACGACACCGTGCTGAAGTACCCCTTCCGCACCGGCGACGAGCTGCTGCGGCTCAGCCGGGAGACCGGGCTGTCGATCTCCGGCCTGATGCTGGAGAACGAGAAGGCCTGGCGCAGTGAGGAGGAGATCCGCACCGGACTGCTGGAGATCTGGTCCGTGATGCAGGAGTGCGTGCGGGCCGGCATGACCCGCGAGGGCATCCTGCCGGGCGGGCTGAAGGTCCGCCGCCGGGCCGCCGCCGCGGCCCGGGCGCTGCGCGCCGAGGGGATCGGGCCGGCCAACGCGATGGAGTGGGTGACCCTCTACGCGATGGCGGTCAACGAGGAGAACGCCTCCGGGCGCCGGGTGGTCACCGCCCCGACCAACGGTGCGGCCGGGATCATCCCCGCCACCCTGCACTACTACCTGAACTTCATCCCGGGCGCCGACGACGACGGCATCGTCCGCTTCCTGCTCGCGGCCGGCGCCATCGGCATGCTCTTCAAGGAGAACGCCTCCATCTCCGGCGCCGAGGTCGGCTGCCAGGGCGAGGTCGGCTCCGCCTGCTCGATGGCCGCGGGCGGCCTCGCCGAGGTCCTCGGCGGCACCCCCGAGCAGGTCGAGAACGCCGCCGAGATCGGCATCGAGCACAACCTCGGCCTCACCTGCGACCCGGTCGGCGGCCTGGTCCAGATCCCCTGCATCGAGCGCAACGGCATGGCCTCGGTCAAGGCCGTCACCGCGGCCCGGATGGCGCTGCGCGGCGACGGGCGCCACCACGTCTCGCTGGACAAGGCGATCAAGACGATGAAGGAGACCGGGGCCGACATGAAGATCAAGTACAAGGAGACCTCGCGCGGCGGCCTCGCCGTGAACGTCATCGAGTGCTGACCTCGGACGGCTGACGGCCGGCCCCCGGGCGGAACCCCGTACCGCCCGGGGGCCGACCCGTACCGGGGGCGGACCCGTACCGCGGGCGGGCGGGCGGTACGGTGCGGGCCATGAGAATGATCGGTGCGGGGATCCGCGGGTTCTGGTCGGCCGTGGCGATGGGCGATCCGCTGTGGCCCGCCGTGACGATCCTGCTGGGCTCGGTCGTCCTGGCGGTCGTGACGGCCGCGGTGCGCTTCAGGCGCTCCCGCAACGGGTGACCCGGGCCACCGCCGTACGGTGCCGCTACGGCCGTACCGCCGCTTCCGCCACGTCCTTCACCGGCGCCTCGGAGCCCTTCGACGCCGGGCTCGGCCCCGGGTTCGGCCGGGCCAGGCAGGCCACCGCCGTCGCCACCGCCGCCAGGGCGATGCCGCCCGCCACCGTGCCGTGCAGCCCGCTGGTGACCGCCGTGCCGACGGCGTCCCGGACGGCCTGGGGCAGGCCCGTCAGCGAGGCGGGGGTGAGTCCGCCGCCACCGGTCAGCTGGGCGGCCTCGGCCGGGCTCAGCCGGGCCTCCAGGCCGGCGGTCAGCCGGGCCGTGTAGACCGCGCCGAGGGCGGCCATGCCGAGCGAGCCGCCGACGCTGCGCAGCAGGGTCACCACGCCCATCGCCGCGCCCATGTCCTGGGGCGGCACCGCGCCCATCGAGGTCAGCATGGTGCTCTGCATCAGCAGGCCGATGCCGATCCCGGCGACCGCCGTGAGCCCGGACGCCAGTGCCACCGGCGTGTCCGTGCCCAGGAGCAGCAGCAGCGCGGCCCCGGCCAGGGCGAGTGCCCCGCCCAGCAGCGGGTAGCGCCGTTCGCCGCCGGGCCGGCTCATCAGCCGAGCGGTGACCAGCTGGGTACCCATCATGCCGAGCATCAGCGGCAGCAGGAGCAGCCCGCCGGTGGTCGGCGAGGCACCCTGGACGAACTGGAGGTACTGCGGCAGGTAGCCGATCAGGGCGAGCATCACGGCGCCGGTGAGGAAGCCCAGCACCTGGGCCACCGTGAAGTTGCGGTTGCGGAACAGCGCGGGCGGGACGAGCGGTCCGGGGGCGCGCAGTTCGGCGCGGGCGAAGCCGGCCAGCGCGAGCACCGCGACCGCGCCCGTCCCGAGGATCAGCGGCGAGGTCCAGGGGTACGTCGTCCCGCCCCAGCTGCTGACCAGGGTGAGCCCGAGGATGCCGGTGGTCAGCAGGACGACCCCGGCCCAGTCGAAGGGGGCGCGGATCCGCTCCGCCTTCGGCAGCCGGACCGCGGCGCCGACCGCGAGCAGGGCGAACACCCCGACCGGCAGGTTGACGTAGAAGGCCCAGCGCCAGCTGAGCCGGTCGGTGAGGAAGCCGCCGAGCAGCGGCCCGCCGACGAAGGCGATCGGCATCAGCACGCCGATCACCGACTGCACCCGGCCCCGGTCGGAGGCGGGCACCAGCACCCCGATCACCGACAGCGCGCCGACCATCAGGCCGCCCGCGCCGACCCCCTGGAGGGCCCGGAAGGCGATCAACTGGCCCATGTCCTGCGAGAGTCCGGACAGCATCGAGCCGATCAGGAAGACCGCCACCGCCCACTGGTAGGCGCCCTTGCGCCCGTACAGGTCGCCGAGCCGGCCCCACAGCGGGGTGGCGGCGGCGGAGGTGAGCAGGTAGGCGGTGACCACCCAGGAGAGGTGCTCCAGCCCGCCGAGGTCGCCGACGATGGTCGGCAGCGCGGTGCCGATGATCTGCCCGTCGAGGGCCGCCAGGAAGATGCCGAGCATCAGCCCGATCACGCCGAGCAGCGGCGGCTTGGGGCGTTCGCCCAGCGGTTCCGTGGTCATGACCGTTCCCCCTTTCCCCGGGCCCCGGGCTCAGGCCGCGAACGGGCGGGTCTGCCGGGCCTGCCGCAACGCCCGGGCCCACCAGTCCAGTTGGTCGAGCATGGTCGTGGCGGCAGCATCGGCGGCCGGGTCCTTCGCCTTGCCGTCGGCGTCGAAGCACTGCGCGGCGCCGTGGAAGCTGACCGTGTTGCGGATCGTCACGGCGTTCAACTCGGCCATCACCAGCCGCAGTTGCTCGACGGCCCGGAGCCCGCCGGAGAGCCCGCCGTACGAGACGAAGCCGATCGGCTTGCCGTGCCACTGCTGGTTGTGCCAGTCGATGGCGTTCTTCAGCGCCGCCGGGAAGCTGTGGTTGTACTCGGGCGTGACGAACACGAAGGCGTCGGCGGCGGCCAGTCGGGGCGACACGGCCTCCAGCAACTCGACGTCGCCGGGGGGCAGTTCGCCACCCCAGGACGGCATGACCGTGGGCAGCGGGGTGGCCGCCGGGTCGATCAGGTCGGCGGTCATGTCGCCGCGGGCGTCGAGGTGGCCGATCAGCCAGTCGGCGACGACCGGGCCGAACCGGCCGTCGCGGGTGCTGCCGAGGACGACGGCGACCTTCAGGCGCTGCTCCGTGGACATGGGAATCCCCCTCCGGGACGATGTGTACGCCGTATTGGCGATGGATACAACGTACACATTGGCGCGTACGTCGTCCACTGGCCAGATACGGCGTACACATGAGTGGTACGGTGAGACCTCCCAGCCGGAAGGAGCCCGCCCTCATGCCCGCTCAGCAGGCCCCCACCGGGGACGACCGCCCTCAGCCCTCACTCTGGGAGCGGCTCGACCGCCCGGCCGCCGCACCGCGCACCACCCTGACCCCGCACCGGATCGCCGAGGCCGCCGTCGCCATCGCCGACGCCGAGGGCCTGGACGCCGTCACCATGCGCCGCCTGGCCACCGCCCTCGGCGTCGCCCCGATGGCCGCCTACCGGTACGTCTCCGGCAAGGACGAACTCATCGAGCTGATGGTCGACTTCGTCTACGGCCGGCTCCCTCTGGACACCCCCTCCGACGGCTGGCGGGAAGCCATGCGCTCCCTGGCCGTCCACCTGCGTGCGATGAGCCTGACCCACCCCTGGCTCGCCCGCGCGGCCACCCCGTTCTCCCTCAGCCCCAACCAACTCGCCGTCCCCGAAAGGGCGTTCGCCGCCCTCGCCGGCCACGGCCCGGACGCCGACACCACCATGGCGATCTTCCGTACCGTCACCGGCTACGTCCACGGCTCGGTCTCCGCCGAGATCACCCTGGACACCCAGCGCCGCGACCGCGGCTGGTCCGCCGGCGACGAGACCCGCGCCGCCCTGGCCCCCCGGATGTCCTACCTGATGGGCACCGGCCGCTACCCCGCCTACCAGCAGTACCTCCAGCAGGCCACCCGCAAGGACGACCCCGCCTGGCACTTCGAAACCGGCCTCGACTGCGTCCTCGACGGCATCGCCGCCCACTTCGGCATCTGACCCGCCCAGGGGCTGGCCGCACGGGAAGTCGGCCGGCCCGACGTCCCGTGCGGCAGTGGCAGCGGGGCTACCGCCGACCGGGGAGGGCCAGGAACGCCAGGCCGGCCGCGAGGACCGCGAGGCCGCACCAGGAGACCGCCGGGAGCCGTTCGCCCAGGGCCGCGACGCCGAGGACGGCGGCCACGGCCGGTTCGGCGAGGGTGAGGGTGGTGGCGCTCTGGGCGGAGGTGTGCCGGAGGCCGTGGCCGAAGAGCCGGTAGGCGAGGAAGGTGGTGATCACCCCGAGGTGCAGCACGACGCCGGCCCCGCGGACCGAGAGCAGCCAGCTCACCGGCTCCAGCGCCAGCACTGGCAGCACCAGCACCGCCGCCCCACCGAACATCGCACCCATCACCCCGGCGGACGGGGGCCCGGCGGCGATCAGCCGCCCGGCGATCAGCGAGTACACCGCGTACGAGAGCCCGGAGAGCACCGCCAGCAGCACCCCGAGGAGGTCCACCGCCCCTCCGCCACCGGTGAGTTCGGGCCCGAGCACCAGCACCGCGCAGCCGAGCACGGCCAGCGCCGTGGCGCCGGCCCACCGCCCGCCAGGGCGGCCCTGCCGGGCGAGCCAGCCCAGCAGCCCGGTGAACACCGGCGCGCTGCCCAGTGCGATCACGGTCGCCACCGCGACCCCGGTGCGGGTCACCGCCGGGTAGAAGGTGAGCGGGTACCCCACGACGGCCACCGCCCCGACCGCCAGCAGCCACCGCTCCCGGACCCCGCACCTACGGGGCAGCGACCAGGCGGCGCGGTCGGTGAGGAACAGCAGCAGCCCGCCGAGCACCAGCGCGGCGGCCCCGATCCCGGCCGCCGGGGCGCCCCCGGGCGCCAGCGAACCGGCCGTCCCGGTGGTGCCCCAGAGCAGGGCGGTGACGAGGATCGGCACCGGCCCGTCGATCGGGCGGGTGCGGCGGGGAGTGGGGGATGTCAGGCGGGCGCGCGCAGGCGCGGACAAGCGATTCGGCACAGTCGTGAACTTCCGTCGTCGAAGACCGTCAGAGGAACGGGTTCCGAGACCGGACGCACGTCACTGCCCCCTGGCGGCCGCCCAAGGCCGGGCCGGGGATGCGGGGATCAAGCCACCGAAGCGCGCGCCCGATCAGGCGGTGAGCGGCGGCAGCGCGACGCGCCAGTACGAGTTCACGAGCCCGATGGTACGGGGCGCACATCCGTTCGTCACCACAACGACCGGGGAGCGGAAGACCCCTGGAGAGCCCGGGCAGGTCCGCGAAGCCGGCCGAACCGTCGGCGGTGACCACCCCCGGCGAGACCGGCGACGCCCGCGAGGCGTCAACGTTCGGAGCACCCGATCCCCCCAGAGAGCGAACGCTCAACCGCCTCTCCCCCACCACCGTCCGGACACTCACCGCCCGCGCCTGTCAAGCGATGATCACATCACCGAGATCATGAATATTCACAGGTAATCGCGTGAACCTATGCAAAATCTAAAGGTGAAGTAGGTTACAAACCTTTCAATCCAAGCCGCCCGGTTTGCCCACATGCTGAGATCCGTGCCATAGTCAAGGCATCGAACTTCGGCGGGCCCGACCTGGCACTGCCGACGCCCATCGCGCGACACGCACCCCCTTGGCCGCGCGATGACTTGCAGGGGCCCCCACCGCCGACCACGGCGAACCCGGGGGCCCTGCGCGTATCCGGAACCGGAAGCCGCCGCCTCAGCCCCGCTCGCGGATCCTCAGCTCGAACCAGACGCCCTTGCCGCGCGGCAGCAGGTCCGCACCCCACCGGTCGGCCAGATCGTCGACGATCTTCAACCCCCGGCCGCGCTCGTTCACCGGCCGGGGCTCGGCGAGGATCATGCAGGGCAGCGCCCGGGAGGAGTCCCGGACCTCGACCCGCAGCCAGCCGGGCTTGCGGCTGACGTGCAGTCCGATGGTGCGCCCGGCGGCGTGCCGCACCGCGTTGGCGACCAGCTCGCTGGTGAGCAACTCACCGGCCTCCAGGTGCTGGTGCAGCTCCCAGGACTCCAGGACGTTGAGCACCAGCCGACGGGCCACCGGGCCCGACTCCGGACGGGACGGCAGTCGCACCTCGTTCGGCGCGGACTGGTCGCACAGTCTGCCGGAGTACATCTCCTGCAGCTCCTCGGAGCTGAGCCGTTCCAGCGCCGAGAGCCCGCCCTGGGCGTCGATCCACGACGCCTGCGCGACCACGCCGGCCGCGGGAACCGCTGACTGATCTGTTTCGCCCCAACCCGCCATGCGGACCATCATTGCGGAACGCAAGCGGCCGCGTACGGACAATGAGCAAACGATCTCCCACGAGTCGGCATATGCCCGGAGCATGCCTGGGGCGGGAACGCGTCAACCCGGGCCGACCGAAGTCAAGCCCGGGTTGACGTCCAACGCCGACGACCTGCCGGTTACCACGTGCTCCAGGGCAGGTTCCAGCCGCTCAGCCCGTTCGCCGGGTCGAGCGTCTCCTTCTTCACCGAGTTCTTCACGATGACCACGTCCCCGACCATCGAGCCGTCGTAGAACTTGCCCATCGTGGTGGAGTTCCCGCCGCCCTTGGCGTCGCGCAGGCCCACGCAGCCGTGGCTGACGTTGTCCTCGCCGAACTTGTCGCTCCACCAGTTGCCGTGCACGTACGTGCCCGAGGTGGTCAGCCGCATCGAGTGCGGCACCTGGAGGTCGTAGGGCGCGCCGGTCATGCCGGGCAGGGTGCTGGACTGCATCCGCACCGTGCCCTCCTTCGCCATGACGACCATCGTGCCGTTCCAGGTCGGGTGGTCGTCCGAGCCGGAGGTGATGTCGATGTCGCTCGACGTGCCGTTCTGGACCACCGTCATCTTGTGCGCGGCGGCGTCAACCGTCGAGACCTGGGATCGCCCGATCGTGAAGGGCTCGTCCCGGTCGGTGCCGTACACCCCGGGGGCGATCTCCACACTCGTGAGGCGGTAGTGCACCGTCACCTTGGTGCCGGGCTTCCAGTACTCCTCCGGGCGGAAGTCCAGCCGGCGGTCGTCGAACCAGTGGCCCTTGACCACGGTGCCGTTGTCGGTCTCGAAGGTGATGCCCTTGAGGACGGCGTCCTTGTTCTTGACGTCCTTGCTGAAGTCCACCGAGACGATCATGCCGACGCCGTACGTGGCGTCGTTGTCCACGTTGTCGGAGGCCTTGGCGAGCGCCGCCGGGGTCAGCGTGGTGAAGCTGCTGTCCGCCTCGGCGACCGCGCCGTTGGCGTCCGCGGCCATCGCGCTGACCTGGTAGGCGGTGCCCACCGCGAGCCCCGTGGACGGGGTCCAGCCGGAGCCGTCCGCGGCGATGGTGCCGGGGACCTCCTTGCCCGTCTTGTCGCTCACCTTGACGGTGGTCAGCTTGCCGCCCGTCGCACCGATCTTGAGCGCGCCCGGCGCCACGTCCACCGCACCGTTCTTCGGCTCGATGCTCACCGTGGCCGTCGACACCTTCGGCGCCGAACTCGCGGGCGCCGCGGACGCGGAAGCGCCCGCCCCGGCCCCCAGATCGGCCTTGGCGGCGCCGCTCCCGCTGCCACCACCACTGCCACCGCCGCACGCGGCGGTCAACGCCATCGCCCCGCCGACCAGACCGACGGCCACCACCCTGCGTATCGACCTCACGTCGATTCCCTCCCTTGCTCCCCGCGGCCACGACGGGCCCCGCCCCATAGATGTGCCGGACCATCGGAAAGGTTGCGCCGTCCGAGGGGCTTTCCGCCCCGAAAACCGGACGGCCCGACCCCAACGAGTGAGGTCCGGGCCGCCCGGTGGAAGATCCCTCGGCCTACCAGTTGGCCCAGGACACGTTCCAGCCGCCCAGCCCGTTGGAGGGCGAGACGGTCTTCTCCTTGGTGTTCACGATCTTCACGGGATCGCCGACCATCGAGTCGTTGTAGAACTTGCCGGCGACCGAGCTGTCGCTGCCGCCCTTCACGTCCTGCATCGAGATGCAGCCGTGGCTGCCATTGGACTTGCCGAAGGGGTTGGACCAGTAGTTGCCGTGCAGGAAGGTGCCGGAGGTGGTCAGCCGCATCGCGTGCGGCACGTCCTGGATGTCGTACTCGCCGCCGAGACCGACGGTCTGCGAGTTCATCCGGGTGACCTTCTCCTTGTCCATGATCACCATGGTTCCGCCCCAGGACGGCGTCGCGTCCGCGCCCAGGGTGACCGGCAGGGTGGTGCTCTTGCCGTCCCGCTCGACCGTCATCTGGTGCGTCTTGGCGTCCGCGGTGGAGATCATCGAGCGGCCGATGGTGAACGGCTCGTCCTTGTCCACGTCGCCGTAGACGCCGGGCGCGATCTCCACGCTCTTCAGCCGGTACTTGATGGTCACCTTGGTGCCCGGCTTCCAGTACTCCTCCGGGCGGAAGTCCACCCGGCGGCTGTCGAACCAGTGGCCCTTGACCACGGTGCCGTTGTCGGTCTCGAAGGTGATGCCCTTGAGGACGGCGTCCTTGTTCTTGACGTCCTTGTTGAAGCCCACCGAGACGATCATGCCGACGCCGTAGGTGGAGCCGTCGGCGATGTTGTCGTTGGTGGAGACCTTCTTGTCCGGCGTCAGCGTGGTGAACGAGGTGGTCGACGCGGACACCAGCCCGGCGTCGTCCTTCGCCTGCGCGTTCACCTTGTACGCCATGCCGACCGCGAGCGCCGCCGCCGGCGTCCAGCCGCTGCCGTCCGGGGTGATCGCCCCCTCGACCGGCTTGCCGTTCTTGTCGGTCACCTCGACCGTGGTCAGCTTCCCACCGGTAACGGACACCTTCAGCGCGCTCGGCGCGACGTCCTGGGCGCCGTCCTTCGGCTCGACCGCCAGCACGGCCGCCGAGGCCTTCGGCGCCGGCGTGTTGCCCCCCGCGGCCGTCCCGTTCGCGTCCGCCGACGCCGTCGCGGCGGCGTCGCCCGACGTCCCGCCCTTGTCATCGTTGCAGGCCGCGGTGAGCAGCAGCACCCCGCCCATGGCCAGCGCTACCGCACCTCTACGTATCGCGGCGCCGGCCGTCTTTCCCGTCTTCACGGAATCTCCCCTCCCGGTGTTCACTCACTTGACGCGATGGGCGCCCTGAGAAGTTGCACCGGGCCCCGAACTTTCGGGGCGGCCCCGACGCGCCGGAGCAGGATAACCGGGCGGTTCTGGCGGATCGCCGGGGGGAGGCGGGTCAAGCGCGGGTGAACCCCGGGTGAAGACCGCGACCGGCTACCGCAGGGCGCTCCCGGCCAGCCACTGGTCCCACGGCACGTTCCAGCCGTTCAGCCCGTTCGACGGCGGCACGAAGTCCCCGGTCGACGCCCGCACCTCGATCACGTCCCCCGGAACGGTGTGCTCGAACAGCCACCCCGCCGGGGTGTCCTTGCCCGTGCCGCCCTTGGTGTCCGCCAGGCCGATGCAGCCGTGGCTGGTGTTGGCCGTGCCGAACACCCCGGGGTCGGCCCAGTAGTTGCCGTGCAGGAAGGTGCCGGAGGCGGTCAGCCGCATCGCGTGCGGGACGTCCTGGATGTCGTACTCGTCGCCCATGCCGACGGTCTGCGAGTTCATCCGGGTCAGCTTGTACTTCTCCGACACCACCATCACCCCCCGGTAGGTGGAGTGGTCGGGGCTGCCGCCGGACACCTTGAGCACCCGCACCACCTTGCCGCCCTGCCCGGCCCGGACGGTCAGCGTGTGCGCGTCCAGATCCACGGTGGACACCTGCGCCCGGCCCACCGTGAAGTGCAGGTCCCGGCTCTGGCTGCCGAACTCCCCCGGCGCACCCTGCACGTCCTTCAGCCGCAGCGCCACCGTCACCCTGGTGCCGGCCGCCCAGTACTGCTGCGGACGGAAGTCCAGCCGCTGGTTGCCGAACCAGTGCGCCGCCACCGGCACCGGCGGGTCCGCACCGACCTGGACCGCCCGCTCCACCGCCGCCCGGTCCACGATCGGCCGGCTGAACCGCAGCGAGACCGGCATCCCCACCCCGACCGTGGAACCGTCCTCCGGAGTGAAGAACGCCACGAAGGTGTGCGCCCGCGCCACCGTGGAGAACGCCGAATGCTGAGCCGCCCGCTGCCCCTGGTCATCCTCCGCGACCGAATCCACCGTGAAGGCCGTCCCGAGCGGCAACGGGCCGTCCGGCGCCCAACTGGCACCGTCCGCACTGATCGCCCCCGGCAACTCCACCCCCTTCGCATCCGCCAACCGCACGGACACCAAGCGCCCCTGCACCACACTCACCCGCACCGGCCCCTCCGGCGCCACATCCTGCGCCCCGTCCACGGGCACCACCGCGAGCACCGCCCGGGACACCACAGGAGGCACGGCATGCGAACCACCCCCGACGGCGTCCCCCGCCACCCCACCCGAGCCCCCACCCCCACACCCACTCAGCACGACCAGACAGCAGACCGCCGCCACCACCCGCCGCGCCCACACCCCAACTCGGCGCCGCATCCCGGGGCCTCCCACTGTTCACGTCCGCTGCCCCCGGACCAACGAGACGCGGCACCACAGAGACACGCCGAACACCCCGGAATCCACCCAACCACCCCCACCCCACGGGCGCACCCGCAACACCACCCACCCCACACCCACCCACCCCCTGCGCCCTCGACACCCCACTCACCCCCCGCACCCCTCCACCCACCTCCCCCACCCACCCATCCACCCTCCCTCCCCCCACCAGGCGAGAGGGACGCGCTGCGGGAGGGGGCGGCGCAGGGGGTGGCTGCGGAGAGGGGCGTGACGGGTGATTTTCAGACTGCCAACGGCGCCCAGCCCCCCGCGATGAGGGTCGGCAGTCCGAAAATCACCCAGCCCCCGGAGCGGCCACCCCCGGAGCCGCCCCCGGCACCCACCCTCCCGAGAGCCCACCTGAACACCCCGAAACCCCCACCTGCTTCCTCCCCCCACAATCCGGGAAAGAGAAGGTGAACGGGTTCCGGGACACCCCGTCCAGGGAGGACACGACCATGGCGTCAGGGCAGGAGCTGGAAGCCGAGGCACGGCCGGACGGCGGTCCGCGCACCGCCGAGCCACCGTGGCCCGGCAGCTGGCAGCCACTAGGCGCCCGCTTCCGTACGGACCAACTCGGCGGCCCGGGCACCAACTTCGCACTGTGGGCGGCCGGCGCCGAAGCCGTCGACCTGTGCCTGTTCGACGAGGACGGCCGGGAGCACCGGCACCGCCTCACCGAACAGGACTTCCAGATCTGGCACGGCTTCCTGCCCGGCGTGCGCCCCGGCGCCCGCTACGGCTTCCGGGTGCACGGCCGCTGGGACCCGTGGACGGGCGCCCGCTGGAACCCGGCGAAGCTGCTGCTCGACCCGTACGCCCGCGCCGTCGACGGCTGTTACACCTCCCACGACGCGGCCTGCTCGGCCGTCCGCAACTGGCCGGAGGCCGACGTCGCCGACACCGTCCGGGACAACCGGGACTCCGCCCCCTACGTGCCCAGATCCGTGGTCGTCCACGATGACGACGACTGGTACGACGACCACCGCCCGAAGACCCCGTGGGCCGAGACGGTGCTCTACGAGCTCCACGTCCGCGGCTTCACCATGCGCCACCCCGAGATCCCCCCGCACCTGCGCGGCACCTACGCCGGCCTGGCCCACCCCGCCGCCGTCGCCCACCTCACCCGTCTCGGCATCACCGCCGTCGAGCTGCTGCCCGTGCACCAGTTCGCCAGCGAGGACCACCTGCAGGCCCGCGGCCTGGTCAACTACTGGGGCTACAACACGGTCGGTTACTTCGCCCCGCACGCCGGCTACTCCGCCTCGGGCTCGCGCGGTGGCCAGGTCGGCGAGTTCAAGCGGATGGTCCGCGCCCTGCACGCGGCCGGGATCGAGGTGATCCTCGACGTGGTGTTCAACCACACCGCCGAGGGCGCCGAGCTGGGCCCGGCGCTGTCGCTGCGCGGCATCGACAACGCCGCCTACTACCGCCTCGCCCCGCACCGCCCGCGCGGCTACGCCGACTACACCGGCTGCGGCAACACCCTGGACACCCGCCGCCCGCAGGTGGTCCGGCTGATCACCGACTCGCTGCGCTACTGGGTCACCGAGATGGGCGTGGACGGCTTCCGCTTCGACCTGGCGGCCGCCCTGGCCCGGAGCTCGGACGGCGTCGACATGGACCACCCGTTCCTCGCCGCGGTCTCCCAGGACCCTCTGCTGAGCCGGGTGAAGCTGATCGCCGAGCCCTGGGACGTCGGCCCGGGCGGCTACCAGGTCGGCGGGTTCCCGCCGCTGTGGGCCGAGTGGAACGACCGCTACCGCGACACCGTACGGGACTTCTGGCGCGGCGCCCGCCCGGACGTGCGGGAGCTCGGCTACCGGCTGGCCGGCTCCTCCGACCTCTACCAGGGCGCCGGCCGCCGTCCGTACGCCTCCGTCAACTACGTGACCGCGCACGACGGTTTCACCCTGCGCGACCTGGTCAGCTACGACCGCAAGCACAACGAGGCCAACGGCGAGGCCAACCGGGACGGCACGGACGACAACCGCTCCTGGAACCACGGCGCCGAGGGCGAGACCACCGACCCGGAGGTCAACGCCCTGCGGCTGCGCCAACTGCGCAACCTGATGGCCACCCTGCTGCTCTCGGCCGGCGTCCCGATGATCACCGCCGGGGACGAGCTGGGCCGCACCCAGGGCGGCAACAACAACGCCTACTGCCAGGACGGCGAGGTGAGTTGGCTGGACTGGTCGCTGCTGGAGCAGCCCGGCTGGCGGGAGCTGTGCGAGCTGACCGGCCGGCTGGTCCGGCTGCGCCGGGCCCATCCGGTGCTGCGCCGGCGGGCGTTCTTCTCCGGCCGGGCCGCCGTCCCCGGCGGACAGCCGGACCTCGCCTGGTTCACCCCGCTCGGCAAGGAGATGACCGAGGCGGACTGGTACGCCCCGACGGCCTGCCTCGGCATGCTGCTGTCCGGCACCGCGATGTCCGAACGGGACGACACCGGGCGCCCGTTGGCCGACGACAGCTTCCTGCTGCTGCTCAACGCGGGCCACGAGCCGACCGTGTTCACCCTGCCCGGCGAGCCCTGGGCCGAGCCGGAGGCCGCGTACGAGACGGTGCTGGACACGGCCGCCACGGGCACGGGCGAGCCGTACCCCCGGGGAGCGGTGGTGCTGGGCGGGCGCTCGCTGCACCTGCTGCGCGCCCCCGCCCGCACCTGACGGATCAGCCCCGGGCGTGCCCGACCTCGACGTTCTCCAGGACGCCGATCGCGTCCGGCACCAGCACCGCCGCCGAGTAGTAGGTGCTGACCAGGTAGGAGGCGACCGCCTTCTCGTCGATGCCCATGAAGCGGACGTTCAGGCCCGGCTCGACCTCGTCCGGGATGCCGACCTGGGTGAGGCCGACCACGCCCTGGTTGTCCTCGCCGACGCGCATCGCGATGAAGGAGGTGGTCTGGTCGGCCGCCACCGGGATCTTGCCGCAGCTGAAGATCGGCACCCCGCGCCAGACCGGCCGCTGCTTGCCGAGGACGTCGACCGTGCCCGGGTGGATGCCGCGCTTGCTGCACTCCCGCTCGAAGGCGGCGATGGCCCGCGGGTGGGCGAACAGGTAGTCGGTGTCACGGCGCATGGCGAGCAGCTCGTCCAGGTCGTCCGGGGTGGGCGCACCGGAGTGGGTCTGGATCCGCTGGTCGAAGTCGGCGTTGCCGAGGAGGCCGAACTCCGGGTTGTTGATGAGCTCGTGCTCCTGCCGCTCGCGCAGCGCCTCGATGGTCAGCCGCAGCTGTTCCTCGGTCTGGTTCATCGGCTTGTTGTAGAGGTCGGCGACCCGGGTGTGGACCTTCAGGACGGTCTGGGCGACGCTCAGCTCGTACTCGCGCGGCGCCGGCTCGTAGTCCACGAAGGCGCCGGGCAGCTCGTACTCGCCCTCGTGGCCGGCCGAGAGGTCGATCTCCGCCTCGCCGTGGACGTTCTGCGCCTGGGCCGCGTCGGTGGCGAAGCCGAGCAGCTGCTCGCGCAGCGTCGCGGAGCGGTCGATCAGCTCCTGGAGCCGCGAGGCGTTCAGCGTCATCGCGACGCCGGCGGTAGCGGCCTTCACGGTGTACGACCAGGTGCCGCCGGGCTCGGTGATCACCTCGTCGCCGACGTGGTCGCCGTCCGCGAGGGTGCCGAGCACGGTCTGCTCGCCGTACTTGCCGGTGCCGATCCGGTCGACCTTGCCGTGCGCGATCAGGAACACCTCCTCGATCGGCGTCCCCTCCTGCACCAAGACCTCACCCGCGGCGAAGTCCCGCTGCACGAACCGGCCGGCGAGTTCGGTGAGCACCTCCTGGTCCTCGAAGCCGCGCAGCACCGGCACCTCGGCCAGCGAGGGGGCGATCACCGTCACCGTGGACCCGGTCTTCGCGAAGCCCACCCGGCCCCGCCCGACGGCGTAGCTCAACCGCCGGTTGACCCGGTACGTACCGGCGCTGACCTGCACCCACGGCAGCATCTTGAGCAGCCAGCGGGAGGTGATCTCCTGCATCTGCGGCTTCGACTTGGTCGTCGTCGCCAGATTGCGCGCGGCGGTGGTGCTGAGGCTGAGCTGAGCCCTCACCCGCACTGTCGCGGATCCGGGGCCGGGGGTGGGCTCGGTGTCGACCGTCATGTCCACACTCCTGTCACTCGCTCCTCATGAACATCCGTCAGGAGATGTAATCGGCCGTTCGGCAGGCGCTCGCAAGAGGCGCGCGGCGCACTCCTCCCTGCACGAACGGCTCCGCGCGCCCCGCATCGCGCCTCCGCCTCGCCCGTGCGGGTGGCCGGTTCTCGCCGGGCGCCACCGACAGGGGCGAAAAACCAGATGAGAAGTGACGGGCTCTCTGCCTACCCTCACCGCGATGGCCGAGAACAGACAAGACGCCGACCACCCGACCGGAAGCCACCGCTCCACGGTCCGCTCGCTGCTGCGCCTCTGGCCGTACGCCCGGGCCGTACGCGGCCGGCTCGTCGTCTCGGTGACGGCCGCCTCGCTCGCCATGCTGAGCACCCTCGCCGTCCCGGTGGTGCTCGGCCGGATCGTCGACGGTCCGCTCGCCCGGCACGACCTCGACGCGCTCTGGCCGCCGGTCGGCCTGCTGCTGCTCCTCGGTCTGGTCGAGGCCGCACTGTTCTACACCCGCCGGGTGGTCCTGTCCCGCCCACTGGGCCGGCTGGAGGCGGCCATGCGCGCCGACCTCTACGCCAAGCTCCAGCGGCTGCCGGTCTCCTTCCACGACCGCTGGGGCTCCGGCCAGCTGCTCTCCCGGGCCACCACCGACATGAACGCCATGCGGCTCTTCCTGGCCTTCCCGCTGGTGTTCCTGATCGTCAACTCGGTGACGTTCCTGGCCGGCACCGTGCTGATGTTCGCCCAGGACTGGCGGCTCGCCCTGATCGTCCTGGCGCCCGCCGTACCGCTGCTGGTGCTCACCCGGCGCTTCGAGTCCGGCTACTCGGTCACCGCCCGGCTCGCCCAGGACCAGAACGGCGACCTCGCCACCGTGGTCGAGGAGTCCGTCCTCGGCATCCGCATCCTCAAGGCCTTCGGCCGGCACCGCACGATGGCCGAGCACTTCCGCGCGCAGTCCCACCGGCTGCGCCGCACCGAACTGCGCAAGGCCCACCAGCTCGCCAACCTGTGGGCGGTCATCGTCGGCCTGCCGGAGATCGCCCTCGGCTGCGCGCTGGCCGTCGGCGCCTACCTGGTCGCCCACGACGAGCTGAGCGCCGGCACCCTGGTCGCCTTCCTCTCCACCGCGCTCGCCCTGCGCTGGCCGGTCGAGTCGCTCGGCTGGCTGCTGGCCTACGCCAACGAGGCCGCCACCGCCACCGACCGGTTCTTCGAGGTCATGGACGAGCCCGAGCCCGAGGACCAGGGCACCACCGGGGCGCCCGGCACCCCGGACGGCCTCCGCACCGCGCCGGACGGCATCCGCCTCACCGGCGTCCGGTTCCGCTACCCCGACGCCCCCGACGGCACCCCCGACCTGCTGGCCGGCGTCGACCTGCACATCCGCAGCGGCGAGACGATGGCCCTGGTCGGCGCCACCGGCAGCGGCAAGACCACGCTGACCGCGCTGCTCCCCCGGCTGTACGAGGCCACCGGCGGCCGGATCACCCTGGACGGCCGGGACATCGCCGGGCTGCCCCGGGAGGAGCTGCGCCGACTGGTCGCGGTCGCCTTCGAGGAGCCCACCCTGTTCTCCGCCACCGTCCGGGAGAACGTCCTGATGGGCGCCCCCGGCGCGGACGACCGGCAGCTGCTCGCCGCCCTCGCCACCGCCCAGGCCGGCTTCGTCGAGAAGCTCCCGGCCGGGGTGGAGACCGAGGTCGGCGAGCAGGGCCTGAGCCTGTCCGGCGGGCAGCGCCAGCGCCTCGCCCTGGCCCGCGCGGTGGTCGGCGACCCGCCCTTCCTGGTCCTGGACGACCCGCTCTCCGCCCTGGACGTGCACACCGAGGCGCTGGTCGAGCGGGCGCTGCGCGAGGTGCTCGGCACCACCACCGCCCTGGTGGTCGCCCACCGCCCCAGCACCGTGCTGCTCGCCGACCGGGTCGCGGTGCTCGCGGACGGCCGGATCGAGGCCGTCGGCACCCACCAGGAACTGCTGCGGGACTGCCCGCACTACCGCGAACTGATGTCGGGCGAGGCCGCCCTCGTACCCGAGGGGAGCCCCAGCCGATGACCACCACCGTCGAGCCCGCCGAGGCGGAGTCCGTCCGGGCGAAGCCCGCCGGGGCGGCGCCCGCCGAGGAGGAGCTGCCCCCGCCCCCGGCCGACGAGGAGGACATCCCCGTCCCGCCCGGCGCGCCCCGGGCGCTGCTGCGCTCACTGCTCGGCCCGCACCGGGCCCGGATCGCCGTCGCGATGGTGGTGATCCTGGTCCAGCAGGCCGCCCTGCAGTCCGGCCCGCTGCTGGTCGCGGTGGCGATGGACCGCGCCATCCCGGCGCTGCGCGAGCACGACTCGGGCCCGCTGGTCGCGGTGGTGGCCGGCTACCTCTGCTGCGCGCTGCTCAGCCCGGCGCTGCAGTGGGCGTTCATCAAGATCAGCGCCCGGGTGAACCAGGACGTCCTGCTGGACCTGCGCGGCCGGATCTTCCGGCACGCCCAGCGGCTCAGCCTGGACTTCCACGAGCGCTACACCTCGGGCCGGATCATCTCCCGGGCCACCAGCGACATCGACGCGCTGCGCGAACTGCTCTCCGAGGGCCTCCAGGAGCTGCTGACCGTCTTCCTGTCGGTCTGCTACATCTCGGTGCTGCTGGTGGTGCTGGACTGGCGGCTCGGTCTGGCCTCGCTGGTGGCCTTCCTTCCGCTGGCCCTGATCGCCCACTCCTTCCGCACCCGCTCCCGCCGGGTCTACCGCCGCTCGCGGACGGCCGCCGCCTCGATGATCGTGCGCTTCACCGAGACCATGAACGGCATCCGCCCGGTGCAGGCCTTCCGCCGCGAGAAGGCCAACGACGCCGCCTTCGCGGTGGTCAACGGGCAGTCCTCGACCGCCAACGCGGAGGGCTTCCTGGAGCTCGCCCGGTACGTCGGCCTGTCCCGCGTCACCGCCAACATCTGGACCACCGGCATCGTGCTGCTGGGCGGCTACCTGGTCGCCGACGACGCGCTGGAGCTGGGCGTCCTGACCGCCTTCGTGCTCTACCTGCGCCGCCTGTTCGACCCGATCGACCAGCTGGCGATGTTCCTGAACAGCTACCAGGCCGCCGCTGCGGCCCTGGAGAAGATCGCCGGCCTGCTCGCCCACGAGCCGACCGTCGCCGAGCCGTCCGAGCCGGTGGCCCTGCCGCAGACCGCGAGCGGACGAGTGGCGCCCCGAGCCGAAGGGCGCGCCGGTGCCGAAAGCGGTGAGCGAGCAGCGACCGACGCAGGAGGGAGTGCCGGAGCGAAGAGCGTCGGCACCGGGCCTGAGCGCCCGGAGGCGAGCGGGCGAGTCACAGTCAAGGGCCGCGAGGTCTCCTTCGAAGGGACCCGCTTCGCCTACCGGACCGGCAAGGAGGTGCTGCCGCCCTTCGACCTGCTGATCCCGGCCGGGCAGACGGTCGCGGTGGTCGGTGCGACCGGCGCCGGCAAGTCGACGCTCGCCAAGCTGCTGGCCCGTTTCTACGACCCGACCGAGGGCCGGATCCGGCTGGACGGCGTGGACCTGCGCGACCTCGCCACCCCGGAACTGCGGCGCGGGGTGGTGATGGTGACCCAGGAGTCCTTCCTGTTCTCCGGCACCGTCGGCGAGAACATCGCGATCGGCCACCCGGGCGCCACCCGCGCCGAGGTCGAGCAGGCCGCCCGGGACATCGGCGCGTACGAGTTCATCGCCGCGCTCCCGGACGGCTTCGACACCGACGTGCGCAAGCGCGGCGGCCGGATCTCCGCCGGTCAGCGCCAGCTGGTCGCCTTCGCCCGCGCCCTGCTGGCCGACCCGGCCGTACTGATCCTGGACGAGGCCACCAGCTCCCTGGACGTGCCCGGCGAGCAGGCCGTGCAGCGGGCGATGCGCACGGTGCTGGCCGGCCGCACCGCGGTGATCATCGCCCACCGGCTCTCCACCGTGGAGATCGCCGACCGGGTGCTGGTGATGGACCAGGGCCGGATCGTCGAGGACGGCTCCCCGCAGGAGCTGATCGACGGAGCGGGGCGTTTCGCGACCCTGCATCGTGCCTGGCGGGACAGCCTGGTGTAGAACTCCCCACAGTGGTGCCCGTCCAGGAAGCCCCACAGTTGTGCCCGTCCGGGTGCGCCGTCACGCACCCGGGCGGGCATCCCCTTTCCCGGGGCCGGTCGCGACACGGTCAGTCCACGGTCACCACGTAGTCGGTGTGCCAGTCGGGCGACGGGCAGTCCTCCTGCGCGGCCACCACGTCCAGCGTCCCGCCCGGCAGCACCTGCCCGGCGACGGTCGAGGAGTCGATCACCACGGCCGGGTCGATGAAGATCGCGTCCTGGTAGCGCGGCCCGGCCCCGTAGTGGCAGGTGAGCGTGCGCGGCCCGGTGGCCGTGCAGCCGTACGGCGGCGTGCCGGTCAGGGTGGTGTGCTCGGGCACGGTGATCGCCACGTCGATCGGGTGGGTCGAGTACGAGGGGCCGGCGTCGTACACCCACAGCGGCAGGTCGATGGTCGCCCCGGGGTGGCCGGTGAGGTCGCCCGGCTGCGGGATCGGGCGACCGGCCTGCCAGGCGGAGGAGGCGCCGACCATGAAGTGGGCCCTGGTGTCGGCGGTGGTGAAGCTGTACGGGGTGGTGTGGCCGGACTGGTCCGGGTCACCCGGGTAGAAGGCCTGGACGTCGCCGCTGACGGTGGTGAACGGCGAGGTGATCGGCGCGACGTGCAGCGCCAGCCGCTCGACCGAGCTCGCCCCCGGCGCCAGCCCGGCCGGGATCTTGTACGAGCTGCCGGTGCCGAAGTAGTCCAGCGGGACGGCCGGGTCGGCCGACTGCACCACGCCCGGCGGCGGGAGGTGCACCACCACCAGGGTGTCGTCGGTGGTGGTGGCCGGCCCCCGGTTGGTGACCCTCACCTCCAGGGTCCCGTTCTCGCCCGGGACCACCGGGTCCTGCGGCGGGCAGATCTCCAGGGACAGCCGCGCGGTCGCCGGCGGCGCCGCGAGGGGGGCGGTGGCGGCCTGGGCCGGCCACGCCACGAGGAGCACGGCGAGCGCGGCAAGGACGGCCGAGCGGATGGTACGCGTCATGACCATCACGCTCCCCCCGCCCGACACGCGGGGCAACCGGATGACTGCCGTCCGTAGGACTTCCGGACGGCAGTCGTCCGTTCAGGACCTCAGCGCAGCAGCCCGGCGTCCATTCCGTTGGACTCGGCCGGGAGGGCGACCAGCCCCAGTTCGGCGGGCGAGGCCAGCCGGGGGTGCGCGGGCAGCACCCGCACGGTGTAGCCGAACGGGCCGGTGCGGCCGAGTTCCAGCGACCCCTCGTAGCGGGTGCGGCCGTCCAGGTCCGGGCCGCCGACCGGCTTGAGGGCGAGCACCGCGGCGTCCGAGATGCCGTCCGTCTCGTCCACCCGGCCGGACACCACCTGCACCTCGACGTCGCCCGGCTCCAGCGGGCCGAGCGCGACCTGCACCCGCAGCGCCAGCGAGCTGCCCAGCTCCTGGGCCTCGGCCGGACAGTCGGCCTCGACGTGCTCGACCAGTACGCCCGGCCAGCCCTCCCGGACCTTGGCCTTCCACAGCGCCAGCTCGCGGGCGCCCGCGTGCCCGCGGGCCGCCAGCTCCCGCTGGGCCAGCGCCGCCGGGGCGTACAGCCGTTCGACGTACTCGCGGACCATCCGCCCCGCCAGCACCTTGGGCCCGAGGGTGACCAGGGTGTGCCGGACCATGGCGATCCAGCGGTGCGGCAGCCCGTCGTCGCCCCGGTCGTAGAACCGGCCGGCCACCTGCTCCTCGATCAGGTCGTACAGCGCGGCGGCCTCGATGTCGTCGCGCCGCTCTGCCTCGCTGCTCTCCGGGTCGAGCACACCGGCGCCCTCGTCGGCGGTGGGGATCGCCCAGCCGTTCTGGCCGTCGTACCACTCGTCCCACCAGCCGTCCAGGACGGACAGGTTGAGGCAGCCGTTGAGCGCAGCCTTCATCCCGGAGGTGCCGCAGGCCTCCAGTGGGCGGAGCGGGTTGTTCAGCCAGACGTCGCAGCCCGGGTAGAGGTGCTGGGCCATCGCCATGTCGTAGTCCGGCAGGAAGACGATCCGGTGGCGCACCGTCGGGTCGTCGGCGAAGGCGACCATCTGCTGGATCAGCCGCTTGCCGCCGTCGTCGGCCGGGTGGGCCTTGCCGGCGACCACGATCTGCACCGGCCGGGTGGGGTGCAGCAGCAGGGCGCGCAGCCGGACCGGGTCGCGCAGCATCAGGGTGAGCCGCTTGTACGAGGGCACCCGGCGGGCGAAGCCGATGGTGAGCACGTCGGGGTCGAGCACCGAGGAGACCCAGCCGAGTTCGGCCTCGCCGGCGCCGCGCTGGTGCCAGGAGGCGCGCAGCCGGCGGCGGGCCTCGTCGACCAGTTGGGCGCGCAGACTGCGGCGCAGGTCCCAGATCTCGGTGTTGCCGATCCGCTCCAGGCCGGTCCAGCGCTGGGTCTCGCCGGTGGTCATCGCCTCCTCGGCGCGTTCGGCGCCGATCTCGGCGGCACCCAGGCGCACCACGGCCGGGTCGATCCAGGTGGCGGCGTGCACCCCGTTGGTGACCGAGGTGATCGGCACCTCGGTGGGGTCGAAGCCGGGCCACAGGCCGTTGAACATCGAGCGGCTGACCTCGCCGTGCAGGGTGGAGACCCCGTTGGCGCGCTGGGCGAGCCGCAGGCCCATGGCGGCCATGTTGAAGAGCTTCGGGTCCCCGCCGCGCCAGGTCTCGGCGCCGAGCGCGAGCACCGGCTCGACCGGGACGCCGGGCAGCGCGGCGTCGCCGCTGAAGTGGCGGGCGACCAGGTCGCGGTCGAAGCGGTCGATGCCGGCCGGGACGGGCGTGTGGGTGGTGAACAGGGTGCCGGCCCGGACGGACTCCAGGGCGGCGGCGAAGTCCAGCCCGGTCGCCCGGTCGGCGACGAGTTCGCGGATGCGCTCGACGCCGAGGAAGCCGGCGTGGCCCTCGTTGGTGTGGAAGACCTCGGGGGCGGGGTGCCCGGTGAGCCGGCAGTAGGCGCGCACGGCCCGGACGCCGCCGATGCCCAGCAGCATCTCCTGGAGCAGCCGGTGCTCGCTGCCGCCGCCGTAGAGCCGGTCGGTGATGTCGCGCTCGGCGGGTGAGTTGGCCTCGATGTCGGAGTCGAGCAGCAGCAGCGGGACCCGCCCGACCTGGGCCTTCCAGATGTGTGCGGCGAGGGTGCGGCCGCCGGGCAGGGCGAGGTCGACCCGGGTGGGGGCGCCGTCGGCCTCCCGGAGCAGGCTGACGGCCAGTTCGTCCGGGTCCAGCAGGGGGTAGCGCTCCTGCTGCCAGCCGCCCCGGTCGAGGGACTGCCGGAAGTAGCCGTGCCGGTAGAACAGCCCGACGCCGATGACCGGGACGCCGAGGTCGCTGGCGGCCTTGAGGTGGTCGCCGGCCAGGATGCCGAGGCCGCCGGAGTACTGGGGCAGCGCGGCGGCGATGCCGTACTCGGGCGAGAAGTAGGCGACGGCGGCGGGGGGCGGGGTGGCGCCGCCGTCCAGCTGGGCCTGGTACCAGCGCGGGCCGGTGAGGTACTCGCGCAGGTCGTCGGCGAGGTCGCCGAGTCTGCGTAGGAACCGCCGGTCGGCGGCGAGGGCGGCGAGCCGGGCGGCCGGGACCTCTCCGAGCAGCCGCACCGGGTCCTCGCCGGTCGCGGCCCAGACCTCCGGGTCCATGGACCGGAAGAGGTCCCTGGTCTCGGGGTGCCAGGACCAGCGCAGGTTGAGGGCCAGCTCGTGCAACGGCTGGAGTTGTTCGGGCAGGACGGTGCGGACGGTGAATCTGCGGATTGCCTTCACAGCGGTGAAGCGTAGCCTCGCCGATCGTCCTGACTACGGGTCAAGTGAAGTATTGGGCATCCGTTCGGCCTATTGGTGAGATCGCATTCGGCGCATTGGTCTGCACAGGGGGCGCGCGAGGCGCGCATTCCGGGGCGTCGCGCTACCAATACGTGAACTCCGTGGAACAGATCCATTTCCGGCGGCTCGTCCACTCCGGACAAAGCCCGAAACTACTGTCGTACCGCTGCGAAAACCTGGTCCCCAGTGCGAGGATGGCCGAAGGTCGTTCATGCCGCGGGGACAACGACGACGGGTGGAGTCCCCCGTGGAGCAGCACGTCCGGATCCTTTTCGCGTTGATCCTTCCCCTTCTCCCTTAGCCCGTTCGGCGCTCACCGCGCACCGACGCGTGTCCTCGCGCCCGGTCGGCTCGTTCACGGGTCGACCGGGCCGCCCAGGGGCGTACCCCCGGGAGGCGTGCGCCGGGACGCGCACGGGTTCCGGGGTGTCCCGCCACCGGTTCGGCGGGCGCCGGGCAGGTTGCCGGGGACAGCGACGCGGGCAGGCTCCGGTCGCACGTCCACCCCACCCAGCAGTCCTCCCGGTACTCCTCCGGCCCGACCCCTCCGGCCCGTGGGGAGCTGCCGCTGATCTCGGGCAGGAGCTTGGCATGCACGGCGACACGCGGGACCAGTCCACACCGGTGGCCGACACCGTCGACGCAGCGGTCGCGGAATCCGCCGGACGGATGGATTCTGACACTCGGACAGACCCGGCGATGCCGTCGCCCCGGGTTTCCGGAGCGGTCCATACCGAATCCTCCGAAACCCAGGCCTCCACCGCGCAGGTCGCCGCGACATCACCCGCCGCGGCACGGGCCGCCACCACGGCCCGGCAACCCGGGGCCGAGGAGGGCCCGGCGGCGGCACCGCGCAGGCGCACCACCACCACGCGCCGCAGCACCGCGAAGGCCACCGCCGAGACCGCTCCCGCGGACGCGGCCGCGAAGGCACCCGCCCGCAAGGCCCCCGCCCGCAAGACCGCCGCCAAGCCCTCCGCCCGCAAGACGACAGAGAGCGACACCGTGATCGGCCGCATCCCCGTCCTGGACGTCAGCCCCCAGATCGACGCCGGCCGCCGCCCGGCCAAGGCCGTCGTCGGCGAGACCTTCCCGGTCACCGCGACGGTCTTCCGCGAGGGCCACGACGCCGTCAACGCCAATGTGGTGCTGCGCGACCCGCGCGGCCGCAGCGGCCCGTGGACGCCGATGCGCGAGCTGGCCGAGGGCACCGACCGCTGGGGGGCGCACGTCACCCCGACCGCGCCCGGCCGCTGGTCGTACCTGGTGGAGGCGTGGAGCGACCCGATCGCCACCTGGCGCAAGACCGCCGCGGTGAAGCTGCCGGCCGGGATCGACACCGCGCTGGTGCTGGAGGAGGGCGCCCGGCTGCTGGAGCAGGCCGCCGCCGGGGTGCCGAAGAAGGACGGCCGGGCGCACGTGCTGGCCGCCGCGGGCGCGCTGCGCGACCCGGGGCTGCCGCCGCTGTCCCGGCTGGCCGCCGCGCTCGCCCCCGAGGTGCTGGAGCTGCTGGCCCGTCACCCGCTGCGCGAGCTGCTCAGCGCCTCCCGTCCGCTGCCGCTGCAGGTGGACCGCGAGCGCGCGCTGTTCGGCTCCTGGTACGAGTTCTTCCCCCGTTCGGAGGGTGCGGTGGTGGACCCGAACGGGGTCGAGCCGCCGCGTTCGGGCACCCTGCGCACCGCCGCCGAACGGCTGCCGGCGGTCGCCGCGATGGACTTCGACGTGGTCTACCTGCCGCCGGTGCACCCGATCGGACGAGCCTTCCGCAAGGGCCCGGACAACACCCTGACGGCCGGTCCGCACGACGTCGGCTCGCCATGGGCGATCGGCTCGCCCGAGGGCGGCCACGACGCCGTCCACCCGGACCTCGGCACCATCGAGGACTTCGACCACTTCGTCGCCGAGGCCAAGGCGCTGCACCTGGAGGTGGCGCTGGACTTCGCCCTCCAGTGCTCCCCCGACCACCCGTGGGTGAACAAGCATCCGGAATGGTTCAGCCATCGCGCCGACGGCACCATCGCGTACGCCGAGAACCCGCCGAAGAAGTACCAGGACATCTATCCGATCAACTTCGACCAGGACATGGACGGAATCGTCAAGGAAACCGTCCGGATCCTCCGGTTCTGGATGTCCCACGGCGTCCGGATCTTCCGGGTCGACAACCCCCACACCAAACCGGTGGTGTTCTGGGAGAAGGTGCTCGACGACATCGCCCGCACCGACCCCGATGTGGTGTTCCTGGCGGAGGCGTTCACCCGCCCGGCGATGATGCACACCCTGGCGAAGATCGGTTTCCACCAGTCGTACACGTACTTCACCTGGCGCAACACCAAGAACGAACTCACCGAGTACCTCACCGAACTCACCGGCGACGCGGCCGCCTACATGCGCCCCAACTTCTTCGCCAACACCCCGGACATCCTGCACGCCTTCCTCCAGCGCGGCGGCCGCGCCGCCTTCGCGATCCGCGCCGTGCTCGCCGCCACCCTCTCCCCCAGCTACGGCGTCTACGCCGGCTACGAGCTGTGCGAGAACGAGCCGGCCCACCCGGGCTCCGAGGAGTACCTCCACTCGGAGAAGTACGAGCTGCGCCCCCGCGACTGGAACCGCCCCGACACCCTCGCCCCGCTGCTCACCGTGCTGAACCGGCTGCGCCGGCGCCACCCCGCCCTGCAGCAGCTGCGCGACCTGCGCTTCCACCCCACCGACAACGAGCAGGTGCTCGCCTACTCCAAGACCGCGACCACCCCCGAGGGCCTGACCGACCGCGTGATCACGGTGGTCAACCTCGACCCGCACCACGTCCAGGAAGCCACCGTCACCCTCGACGGCGACGGGCCCTACGCGGTGCACGACGAGCTCACCGGCGCCGTCTACACCTGGGGCCGGCACAACTACGTCCGGCTCGATCCCTCAGCCGAGCCGGCTCACCTCCTCACGGTTCGGAGGAACCCAGCGTGACAGTGAACGAGCCCGTCCCCGACACCTTCCCGGAGACCTCGAAGAAGAACCTGGACCCGGAGTGGTTCAAACGTGCGGTCTTCTACGAGGTGCTGGTGCGGTCCTTCCAGGACAGCAACGGCGACGGGGTCGGGGACCTCAAGGGGCTCACGGCCAAGCTCGACTACCTGCAGTGGCTCGGCGTCGACTGCCTCTGGCTCCCGCCCTTCTTCGCCTCGCCGCTGCGCGACGGCGGCTACGACGTCGCCGACTACAAGTCGGTGCTGCCGGAGTTCGGCGACCTCGCCGACTTCATGGAGTTCACCGACGCCGCCCACGCCCGCGGCATGCGCGTGATCATCGACTTCGTCATGAACCACACCAGCGACCAGCACCCGTGGTTCCAGGCGTCCCGGGCCGACCCGGACGGGCCGTACGGCGACTTCTACATGTGGGCCGACGACGACAAGCAGTACCCGGACGCCCGGATCATCTTCGTCGACACCGAGACCTCCAACTGGACCTACGACCCGGTCCGCAAGCAGTACTACTGGCACCGGTTCTTCTCGCACCAGCCGGACCTCAACTACGACAACCCCCGCGTCCAGGACGAGATGATCGCCGGGCTGCGGTTCTGGCTCGACCTCGGCATCGACGGCTTCCGGCTGGACGCGGTGCCGTACCTGTTCGCCCGCGAGGGCACCAACTGCGAGAACCTCCCCGAGACCCACGAGTTCCTCCGCCGGGTCCGCAAGGAGATCGACGCCGACTACCCGGACACCGTGCTGCTCGCCGAGGCCAACCAGTGGCCGGAGGACGTGGTCGACTACTTCGGCGACTTCACCGCGGGCGGCGACGAGTGCCACATGGCGTTCCACTTCCCGGTGATGCCGCGGATCTTCATGGCCGTGCGCCGGGAGTCCCGGTACCCGGTGTCGGAGATCCTCGCCAAGACCCCGCAGATCCCCGGCGGCTGCCAGTGGGGCATCTTCCTGCGCAACCACGACGAGCTGACCCTGGAGATGGTCACCGACGAGGAGCGCGACTACATGTACGCGGAGTACGCCAAGGACCCGCGGATGCGCGCCAACGTGGGCATCCGCCGCCGGCTCGCCCCGCTGCTGGAGAACGACCGCAACCAGATCGAACTGTTCACCGCCCTGCTGTTCTCCCTGCCGGGCTCGCCGGTCCTCTACTACGGGGACGAGATCGGCATGGGCGACAACATCTGGCTGGGCGACCGGGACGGCGTGCGCACGCCGATGCAGTGGACCCCGGACCGCAACGCGGGTTTCTCCTCCGCCGACCCGGGCAGGCTCAGTCTGCCGCCCATCATGGACCCGGTGTACGGCTACCAGGTGACCAACGTCGAAGCGCAGCAGAGCAGTTCGAGTTCGCTGCTGCACTGGACGCGTCGCATGATCGAGATCCGCAAGCTCAACCCGGCGTTCGGCCTGGGCACCTACACCGAGCTGCCGTCCAGCAACCCCGCCGTGCTGGCCTTCGTGCGCGAGTACGAGGGGGACCTGGTCATGTGCGTGAACAACTTCTCGCGGTTCGCGCAGCCGACCGAGCTGGACCTGCGGCAGTACGGCGGACGGTACCCGGTCGAGCTGATCGGCGGGGTGCGCTTCCCGTCGATCGGCGAGTGGCCCTACCTGCTCACGCTCGCCGGACACGGCTTCTACTGGTTCCAGCTCCGACAGCCCCCGCGCCTGAGCGGAACCAGGCGATCGAAGTAACGATCCGCCGCACCCTGCCACCCGCGGCCCGCACAGCACCACCAGACCCTCCGGGGGCGCGAGTTGACCCCCGCGCCCCCGGAGTTCTCTGCACCACCGCGTACGGAGAACAGCCCAACGGCTACCCACACGAAGGCGTGACACCCGAGCCGTGCTCGCGTGCCGCGACCGCCGCGCCGCCGAAATCCGGAAGACTGTCGGACCCCGGCCACGACCCGTCGGGCCGTCCGCGTGCTTCCGGGGAAAGGGAGTCATGTCCGAAACCTCCCGTTCTCAAGCCCATGTGCAGCACGACGCCCCGGCCGGCTCCGCCGCGCACCCGGGCGCTCGGGGCACCGGAGCCCGGAGAACCGCCCTGGGGGTCAGCGAACTCATCCAGGCGGCCGTGCCGCTGATCGCCGACTGGCTCCCCACCCAACGCTGGTACGCCGGGAAGGGACGCCCCATCACCGGACTCGTCCCGGTGGTCGGCACCCCGCTGCAGGTCGGCGACCCCGCCCTGCTGCACCTGCTGTTGCGGGTCGAGCACGCCACCACGGCCGGCCTCCCGCACGGCGACACCTACCAACTCCTGCTCGGCATCCGCTCCCAGGGCCCCGCGGACATCGAACCCGGCGCCGTGCTCGGCCGGCTCAGCCAGGGCCCGTACGACGGCGCCACCCTCTACGACGCGGTGCACGACCCCGAACTCACCGGCCGGCTGCTGGAACACCTGGCCACCGGCGACCGGTTCGGCTCGCTGTCCTTCCGCCGCACCCCAGGCTCCGGACTGCCCGCCAACCTCCCCGGCCGGGCCTCCACCGCCGAACAGTCCAACAGCTCCGTCATCTACGGCACCTCGTACATCCTCAAGCTGTTCCGGCGCATCCACCCCGGCACCAACCCCGACCTGGAACTCTCGCTCGCCCTCTCCCGGGCCGGCTCCACCCGCATCCCCCGGGTCGCCGCCTGGTTCGAGAGCCGGATGGAACGCGCCGAACCCGCCACCCTCGGACTGCTCCAGCGCTACCTGCCGGACGCCGAGGACGGCTGGGAACTCGCCCTCGACCAGGTCGGCCGGCTCAAGGGCGACCGCTCCCCCGGCAACTTCGCCATCGAGGCCCACCGGCTCGGCCGGGCCACCGCCGAAGTCCACCGGGTGCTCGCCCGCTCCATGCCCGTCGCCCGGCTCGACCGCACCCAGACCGGCCGGCTCGCCACCGCCATGGCCGACCGGCTGGACAGCGCCGTCGCCGCCGTCCCCGGCCTGCTGCGCTTCCGGGCCGCCCTGCGCACCGCCTTCCAGCAACTCGCCGACGCCCACCCGGACGGCCTGCCCGTCCAGCGCATCCACGGCGACCTCCACCTCGGCCAGGCCATGCGCACCCCGCACGGCTGGGTACTGCTCGACTTCGAGGGCGAACCCGCCAAGTCCGTCAACGAACGGCGCGAACCCCAGCCCGCCCTGCGCGACGTCGCCGCGATGCTGCGCTCCTTCGACTACGCGGCCGCCCACCTGCTGGCCGGCGGCCCGGTCGACCCGGAGCTCGCCCACCTCGCCGCCGCCTGGGCCCAGCGCAACCGCACCGCCTTCTGCGCCGGCTACACCGCCGGAGGCGGCGCCGACCCGGCGGCCTCACCGGAACTGATGCGGGCGCTGGAGATCGACAAGGCGGTGTACGAGGTCGTGTACGAGGCCCGGCACCGGCCCAGCTGGCTGCCGATCCCGCTGGCCGCGATCAACCGGCTCGCCCTGTCCGTCTGACCACCCCCGCCCGAACCCGTCCCCCTCGAACCCCGTCCCACTCGACCCCCGTCCCGCCCGCCACGAGTTCGCCCACCCCCGCCGCTGGAGGACCACGCCGTGACGCCGCTCGACCCGACCGGCCGCCCCACCCGCCCCGTACCGGCCACCTTCCTGGCCGGAACCCCCGAACGGGGCGAGCCCCGGGAGGCCCACGAGCCCACTCCTCCCCGCGTTCCGGCGGACACCCCCGCCGGGGCCCTGCGCCTCCCCGAGGCGCCACTGCCCCCCGCCGAGGTCGACCGGCTGGTGAGCGGCCAGCACCACGACCCGCACGCCCTGCTCGGCGCCCACCCGGTGCACGGCGGCACGGCGATCCGGGTGCTGCGCCCGTTCGCCGAGCGGGTGGTGGTCGACACCGCCCACGGACCGGCCGAACTCACCCACCAGCAGGGCGGGTTGTTCACCGGCCTGCTGGCGGGCGGCGAACTCCCCGACTACACCCTGCTGGTGAGCTACCCCGGCGGTGAACCCCTGCGCCAGCACGACGGCTACCGCACCCGGCCCACCCTCGGCGAACTCGACCTCCACCTGATCTCCGAAGGCCGGCACGAGCAGCTGTGGCAGGCACTCGGCTCGCACCTGCGCACCGTCGACGGCGTCGCCGGCACCGCCTTCGCGGTCTGGGCGCCGAACGCCGCCGGGGTGCGCCTCATCGGCGACTTCAACCACTGGAACGGCACCGGCCACCCGATGCGCTCGCTCGGCTCCTCCGGCATCTGGGAGCTGTTCGTCCCCGGCCTCGCCGAGGGCACCACGTACAAGTACGAGATCCACACCCGGCAGGGCTGGGTGCTCGACAAGGCCGACCCGCTGGCCCGGGCCGCCCAGTGCCCGCCCGGCACCGCCTCCGTCGTCACCTCCTCCACCCACCGGTGGCAGGACGAGGAGTGGATGGCCCGCCGGGCCCGCACCGCGCACCACCGGGCACCCATGTCGGTGTACGAGCTGCACCTGGCCTCCTGGCGGCCCGACCTCACCGACTACCGTGCCATCGCCGAAGAACTCCCCCGCTACCTCAAGGAGTTGAACTTCACCCACGTGGAGTTCATGCCGGTGATGGAGCACCCCTTCGGCGGCTCCTGGGGCTACCAGGTCTCCGGCTACTACGCCCCCACCGCCCGGCTCGGCAGCCCCGACGACTTCCGCCACCTGGTCGACACCCTGCACCAGCACGGCATCGGCGTGATCGTCGACTGGGTGCCCGCGCACTTCCCCAAGGACGACTTCGCCCTCGCCCGCTTCGACGGCGAACCGCTGTACGAACCCGCCGACCCGCTGCGCGCCGAACACCCCGACTGGGGCACGCTGGAGTTCGACTACGGCCGCACCGAAGTCCGCAACTTCCTCGTCGCCAACGCCGTCTACTGGTGCGAGGAGTTCCACATCGACGGCCTGCGGGTCGACGCCGTCGCCTCGATGCTCTACCTCGACTACTCCCGCGAGGGCGGCGCCTGGACGCCCAACCAGCACGGCGGCCGGGAGAACCTGGACGCGGCCGCCTTCCTCCAGGAGATGAACGCCACCGTCTACCGGCGCTGCCCCGGCGTGATCACCATCGCCGAGGAGTCCACCGCCTGGGACGGCGTCACCCGCCCCACCGACGCCGGCGGCCTCGGCTTCGGCCTGAAGTGGAACATGGGCTGGATGCACGACTCGCTGGTCTACATCTCCAAGGAGCCGGTGCACCGCAAGTACCACCACAACGAGATCACCTTCTCGATGGTGTACGCCTACTCCGAGAACTACGTCCTGCCGATCTCCCACGACGAGGTCGTCCACGGCAAGCAGGCCCTGGTCTCCAAGATGCCCGGCGACTGGTGGCAGCAGCGCGCCAACCACCGCGCCTACCTGGGCTTCATGTGGTCCCACCCCGGCAAGCAACTGCTGTTCATGGGGCAGGAGTTCGCGCAGGGCGGCGAATGGGACCACGAACAGGGCCCGCAGTGGTGGGTGCTCGACCGGCAGTGGCCCGCCCACCAGGACCACCAGGGCGTACGCCGCCTCGTCCGCGACCTCAACCGGATCTACCGGGACACCCCCGCCCTCTGGGAACTCGACACCACCCCCGACGGCTTCCGCTGGCTCGACGGCGGCGCCGCCGAGGACAACCTGCTCTCCTTCGTCCGCCACGCCGCCGACGGCACCCCGCTGGTCGCCGTCTGCAACTTCTCCCCCGTCGTCCGCCACGGCCACCGGGTCGGCCTGCCCGCCCTGGACGGCCGCGAACAGCTCTGGGAGGAAGTGCTGAACACCGACGCCGAGACCTACGGCGGCAGCGGCACCGGCAACTCCCACCCGGTCAAGGCCGAAGCGGTCGCGTGGAACGGCCAGCCGCGCTCCGCCGAACTCGTCCTCCCCCCGCTCGCCACCATCTGGCTCCGGCCGGCCTGACCACCCCCGGGCGCCCGCCCCATCGGGCGGGCGCCGAGCCGGGGACGGCGACCGGGAACCCGAGGTCCTCGGCGGCCCGGCCCAGCTCGCGGTCGTCGGTGACGAAGTCGGTGAGCCCGGCGCGGAAGGGCTCGGCACCGGCCGGTTGCCACCGGGTTGGGGCTCTGCTCGCGGACGGGGGTTCGGGGTGCGAAGGTATGGTCGATATGACCACCTTCCGAGGCGACGGGACGGAGACATCCGCGTGGCGCGCAGCGTGTACGTGACCGGGATCGACCGGGGGGACGGCCGACAGGCGGTCGAACTCGGGGTCATGGAACTGCTCACCCGCCAGGTGGACCGGGTCGGGGTGTTCCGTCCGCTGGTGCACGCGGCGGCGCCCGGGGAGTCGGGGTCCGACCACGTGGTGGAGCTGCTGCGCGGGCGGTACCGGATCGAGCTGCCGAGCCAGGAGCTGTACGGGCTCACCTACGAGGAGGCCGCCGCGCTGCAGGCCGCCCGGGGGCAGGACGAGCTGGTCTCCACGCTGGTGGACCGGTTCCGCGCGCTGGAGCGGCGCTGCCAGGCCGTGCTGGTGCTCGGCACCGACTTCGCGGACACCAACATCCCGGACGAGCTGGCCTTCAACGCCCGGCTCGCCAACGAGTTCGGCGCCGCGGTGCTGCCGGTGGTCGGCGGGCAGGGCAAGGAGGCGGAGGCGGTGATCGCCGAGGTCCTGGGCGCCCACCGGGCGTACACCGACCTCGGCTGCGAGACCCTGGCGATGATCGCCAACCGGACCGCCCCGGGCGCCGAGCAGCGGATCCAGCGCGCGCTCACCGAGAAGCTGCCGATCCCCGCGTACGTCATCCCGGAGGAGCCGGCGCTGGCCGCGCCGACCGTCGCCCAGCTGGTCGAGTCGACCGGCGCCGAGGTGCTGCTCGGTGACGCGGCCGGGCTGGCCCGGGACGTGCGGGGCTTCGTCTTCGGCGGCGCCATGCTGCCCACCTTCCTGGACGCGCTGACCGAGGGCGCCCTGGTGGTCACCCCCGGGGACCGCGCGGACCTGGTGATCGGTTCGCTGGCCGCGCACGCGGCCGGTGCGCCGCCGATCGCCGGCGTGCTGCTGACCCTCGGCCAGCACCCCGGCCCGAACGTGCTGGCGCTGGCCGCCCGGCTCGCCCCCGGCACCCCGGTGGCGGTCGTCCCCGAGGGCAGCTGGCCCACCGCCGCCACCCTGACCCACCTGGAGGGCAAGCTCACCGCGGCCAGCCCCCGGAAGGCCGAGATCGCCCTCGGCCTGTTCGAACTGCACGTGGACACCGTCGAGTTGACCAACCGGATCGAGGTCGGCCGGTCGGAGCGGGTCACCCCGATGATGTTCGAGCACGAGCTGCTGGAGCGCGCCCGGGCGGGCCGCCGGCACGTGGTGCTGCCGGAGGGCACCGAGGAGCGGGTGCTGCGCGCGGCCGAGATCCTGCTGCGCCGCAACATCTGCGACCTCACCCTGCTCGGCGAGGTCGACGCGGTGCGCCGCAAGGCCGCCGCCCTGGGCATCGTCCTCCCGCAGGTGGACGCGGGCGCCGACCGGGCCCAGGTCCGGGTCGTGGACCCGGCCACCAGCCCGTTGCGCCGCCAGTTCGCCGAGCTGTACGCCCGGCTGCGCGCCCACAAGGGGATGACCGTCGAGCTGGCCCTGGACGTGGTCACCGACGTCTCCTACTTCGGCACCCTGATGGTCCAGGAGGGCATCGCCGACGGCATGGTCTCCGGCGCGGCGCACTCCACCGCGGCGACGATCCGGCCCGCCTTCGAGGTGATCAAGACCTCGCCGGGCGCGTCCATCGTGTCGAGCGTCTTCTTCATGTGCCTGGCCGACAAGGTGCTGGTGTACGGAGACTGCGCGGTCAACCCCGACCCGGACGCCCAGCAGCTGGCCGACATCGCGATCCAGTCCGCCGCCACCGCCGCCCAGTTCGGCGTGGAGCCACGGGTCGCGATGCTCTCGTACTCGACCGGCACCTCCGGCTCGGGCGCGGACGTCGACAAGGTCCGCAAGGCCACCGAGCTGGTCCGCGAACTGCGGCCGGACATCCTGGTCGAGGGCCCGATCCAGTACGACGCGGCGGTGGACGCCCACGTCGCGGCGGCCAAGCTGCCGGGCTCGGCGGTGGCCGGGCGGGCGACCGTGCTGATCTTCCCGGACCTCAACACCGGCAACAACACCTACAAGGCCGTCCAGCGCTCGGCCGGCGCGGTAGCGGTCGGCCCGGTGCTGCAGGGGCTGCGCAAGCCCGTCAACGACCTCTCGCGCGGGGCGCTGGTGCAGGACATCGTCAACACCGTGGCGATCACCGCCATCCAGGCCCAGGACGACAAGGAGCCCCAGGCATGAGTGGAGGGACGCGCGTTCTGGTGCTCAACGCCGGCTCCTCGTCGGTGAAGTACCAGCTGATCGACATGCTGGACGGCGACCGGCTGGCCTCCGGGCTGGTGGAGCGGATCGGCGAGGCCGGCGGCCGGCTGGTGCACACCCCGCGCGACGGCGGGAAGCGCGAGCTGTCGCAGGCCTTCCCGGACCACTCGGCCGCGCTGAAGGCCGTCGCCGAGGAGCTGTCCGCGGACGGCCTCGGGCTGGACTCCCCCGAGCTGGCCGCGATCGGCCACCGGGTGGTGCACGGCGGCAAGCGGTTCACCGAGCCGACCGTGATCACGGACGAGGTGCTGAAGGAGATCCGCCGGCTGATCCCGGTCGCGCCGCTGCACAACCCGGCGAACATCACCGGCATCGAGGTGGCACACGCGCTGCGGCCGGACCTGCCGCAGGTGGCCGTGTTCGACACCGCCTTCCACGCCTCGATGCCCGAGTACTCGGCCCGCTACGCGATCGACAAGGCCGTCGCGGACGAGCACCGGGTGCGCCGCTACGGCTTCCACGGCACCTCGCACCAGTACGTCTCGCGGGCCACCGCCCGGCTGCTCGGCAAGGACCCGGCCGAGGTCAACGTGATCGTGCTGCACCTGGGCAACGGCGCCTCCGCCTCGGCGGTCAGCGGCGGCCGCTGCGTGGACACCTCGATGGGCCTGACCCCGCTGGAGGGCCTGGTCATGGGCACCCGTTCGGGTGACATCGACGCCGGGGTGGTGTTCCACCTGCACCGGGTCGGCGGCCTGTCCGTGGACGAGATCGACGACCTGCTCAACCGCCGCAGCGGCCTGCGCGGCCTGTGCGGCGAGAACGACATGCGAGAGATCATGCGCCGCGCCGACGAGGGGGACGCGGACGCGAGGCTCGCCTTCGACGCGTACGTCCACCGGCTGCGCAAGTACATCGGCGGCTACTACGCGGTGCTCGGCCGGGTGGACGCGATCGCGTTCACCGCGGGCGTCGGGGAGAACGCGGCGCCGGTGCGCGCGGCGGCCACCGCCGGGCTGGAGGAGCTGGGCATCGCCGTGGACCCGGAGCTGAACTCGGTGCGGTCCGGCGACGCCCGGATCATCTCGCCCGAGTTCTCCCGGGTGGCGGTCGCGGTGGTGCCCACCGACGAGGAGCTGGAGATCGCCCGACAGGCCTTCGCCCTGGTGCACCGGGAAGGTGAACAGTCCGAGGACTGACACGGAATTGTCTCGCCCCTCGGGATCATTCGTCGGCGATTCCTCCCGGTCCGTGCCGAATGCACCTATAACACGAACGGATAGACTGATCCATATGCGCCGAGCGAAAATTGTCTGCACCCTGGGTCCGGCGACGGACTCCTACGAACAGCTGAAGGCCATCGTCGAGGCGGGCATGAACGTCGCCCGACTGAACATGAGCCACGGCAACCACGCGGACCACGAGGAGCGGTACCGCAAGGTCCGCCAGGTCTCGGAGGACACCGGCAAGGCCATCGGCGTCCTGGCCGACCTCCAGGGTCCCAAGATCCGTCTGGCGACCTTCGCCAACGGCCCGGTGACCGTCGACAACGGCGACGAGTTCACCATCACCACCGAGGACGTCCCCGGTGACCAGCACATCTGCGGCACCACCTACAAGGGCCTGCCCGGCGACGTGAAGCCCGGCGACCCGATCCTGATCAACGACGGCGTCATCGCCCTGGAGGTCGTCAGCGTCGACGGCCCGCGGGTGAAGACCGTGGTGGTCGAGGGCGGCGTGCTCTCGAACAACAAGGGCATCAACCTGCCCGGCGCGGCCGTGAACGTGCCCGCCCTGTCCGAGAAGGACAAGGACGACCTGCGCTTCGCGCTGCGCCTGGGCGTCGACATGATCGCCCTGTCCTTCGTCCGCAACGCGGACGACATCAAGGACGTCCACGAGGTCATGGACGAGGTCGGTATCCGGGTGCCGGTCATCGCCAAGATCGAGAAGCCGCAGGCCGTCGAGGCCATGGAGGAGATCGTCCTCGCCTTCGACGCCATCATGGTCGCCCGCGGCGACCTGGCCGTCGAGTACCCGCTGGAGCGGGTGCCGCTGGTCCAGAAGCAGCTGATCACCCTGGCCCGTCGCAACGCCAAGCCGGTCATCGTCGCCACCCAGATGATGGAGTCGATGATCCACGCCTCGCGCCCGACCCGCGCCGAGGTCTCCGACGTCGCCAACGCCATCCTGGACGGCACCGACGCGGTGATGCTCTCCGCCGAGTCCAGCGTCGGCAAGTACCCGGTCGAGACCGTCCGCACCATGAGCCGGATCTGCGAGAAGGCCGAGGAGGAGCTGGTCTCCCAGGGCCTGCAGCCGCTCAACCCGGGCCGCAAGCCGCGCACCCAGGGCGGCTCCGTCGCCCGCGCCGCGTGCGAGCTGGGCGACTTCCTGAACGGCAAGGCCCTGGTCGCGTTCACCAAGTCCGGTGACACCGCGCGCCGGCTGTCCCGCTACCGCTCGCCGATCCCGGTGGTCGCGTTCACCCCGGACTCGGCCACCCGCAACCAGCTCTCGCTGAGCTGGGGCGTCGAGTCGTACGTCACCGAGCAGGTGGCCACCACCGACGCGATGGTCGCGCAGGTCGACCGCGAGCTGCTGAAGATGGGCCGGCTGACGCAGAGCGACACCGTGATCGTCACCGCCGGTGTCCCGGTCGGCATCCCCGGCACCACCAACATGGTGCAGGTGCACCGCCTGGGCTCGCACGGCGAGTAGGCGGTCCCGCGAACGCCCGTGGGGCGGCTCCTCCTCGACGGAGGGCCGCCCCACGGGCGTCGTGCGTTCCGCTACTTGTCGCTGTAGGGCGCGTTGTCGTTGAACAGGTGCATCCCCGGGATGTGCAGGGTGCCGCCGAACTGGCCGGCCTGCTTGGCGGTGACCCCGGTCAGCTCCAGGTCCAGTGGGATCGGGATGGCGCCGATCAGGTCGTACAGCCAGCGCGGCAGGGTGTCCGGAGTGAGGGTGATCTCGCCCAGGTCGATCGGGATCGGCAGGCCCAGCAGCTTGGACAGGTGGCCGGACAGCCGCTCCACGTACATGGTGACCGGGCCGTTGCGCATGGTCGAGGTCGAACCCGGGGCGCCCTGGACGTGGAAGGTGACGCCGTTGCCCTCCAGGGTCGACATGTCGAGGTTCTCGATGTCCACGTTGTCGACCACGAACTTCAGCACCCGCTTGGTGCCGGTCGGGGACTTCACGTCGTAGACGCCGTGGAAGACCGCGCCGTGCAGGCCGAGCCGGCTCGTCTGCAGCGTCCAGTTCTGCTCCGGGACGACCTGCTCGGTGGAGGCCGCGCCGGCGGTCAGACTGCGCGCGTCCACATCGCAGTTGGGGTTCGCTGTGGGCGAGGCGGACGGGGTCGCGGTGGCCGAGGAGCTCGCCGAAGCACTCGCCGTCGGGGCCGGCTTCGCACCCGGCTTGGCGCCGGAGGCGGTGGCGGCCGGCGAGGGCTGCCCGCCCGAGGGCTGGGCGGCGGACGACTGGGCAGCGGACGGCTGGGCA
>NZ_MECK01000313.1 GCF_014596465.1 Streptomyces sp. CBMA123
ACCCCCCGAGGCCCGCCAATCTGAGCCCCACCCGGCTGAGCCCGAGCCACCGGAAGGGCCTGCCCCGCTACTCCTCCCCCACCGACCAGGCGTTCGGCGGCGACGCCAGTTCCTCCAGCTCGATCCCCCCCGCCGCCAGCACCACGTCCCCCGCCAGGTGCACGACCTGCTGCTCCCCCGTCTCCAGGTCCGCCACCTGGTACCGCTCGACCAGCAGCGGCCCCGAGTCCGTCTCATGGGTGTCCACACCCTCCAGCAGCCACCCCTGGTCGAAGGTGCGCGGCGCCAGCACCGGCTCGCTGAACGCCACCAGCCGCACCCGCGCGCTCGCGCCCTCCCGCAGCCGCAGCATCCGGGCGGTGGCGACCAGGAAGCCCGGCGAGCGCCCGGCGAAACCGTGCGCCCGGTCGTGGCCCTCCACCGTGTGCTCGCCACCCGGGTCGGCCGCGTCGGTGCGCACCCAGGCGACCCCGTCCACCGCGCCGCCGCGCACCTGCCAGCCCCCGGCCCGCAGCTCCATCCGCAGCGGCCGGGCCCGCGAGTCCAGCGTCAGGTCGACGCTGCCGAGCACCCGGCCGTCCGGCGCGTAGGTCTTGGAGACGTACCGCCACCCGGCCGCCCCGGGCGCGCAGCTGAAGCGCTCCTCGCCGAGCAGCAGGTGGTCGTGGGTGTCATGGAGCGAGTACCGGCCGTTGGGCATGCCCGAAGCCTACGCATCGTCGTCCCGTGCAACATTCCGGGCCGGTCCCCGCATTAGAGGGTGGGACGGCGCGGGAGAGACGCCGTCCGGACGACGAGAGGGGGTGCGGATGGCGAAGCAGACGCGCGACGCGGAGTTCACGGAGTACGTGACCTCCAGGGGCGGCTGGCTGCGCAAGGTCGCCTATCTGCTGTGCGGGGACTGGCACCGGGCCGACGACCTGGTGCAGGAGACCATCACCAAGCTGTATGTGCACTGGTCGAGGGCGAGCCGGACGGACAACATCGACGGCTACGCCCGCCGCACGCTGGTCAACACCTTCCTCGCCGAGCAGCGCACCTCCTGGTGGCGCCGGACGATCCGCACCGGCGTCCCACCGGAGACCGCGGCCGCGACCCTCGACCTGGACGTCTCGCTCGACCTGCGCAGAGCCCTGGCCGACCTGCCGCCCCGACAGCGGGCCACCGTCGTCCTGCGCTACTACTGCGACCTCTCGATCGACCAGGCCGCCGAGGCCCTGGGCTGTTCCTCCGGCAACGTGAAGAGCCAGAGCTCACGCGCCCTGGACGCCCTGCGCCGCAGTCTCGTTCCCGTTCCCGCGGTCGCGGAGAAGACCTCATGAACAACCTCGAAAACACAGAACTCATGTTCCAGCTCAGGGACTTGGCCGAAGAACCGGCCCCGCCGCCGGCCTTCGACGCCGCCACGTCCATCGCCCGGGGCCGCGCCCGACTGCGCGCCCGGCAGGGGGCCGCGATCGGCGCGGTGGCCGCCGCGACGGCGCTCACGGTCGGCTTCACGGCCCTGCTGCCCAGGGCCGGGAACGCGGTGCCCACCGTGCCGCCGGCCTCCGTCGCGGCCACCCCGGTCCCGTCCCCCACCGCGAACGCCATCGACGGCACCCCGCTGCTCACCGACGAGCTGAAGGTCGGCTGGCTGCCCGACTGGGTGGACCGCGAGCACGGTCTCAGCTTCAGCGCCGGCTCCTTCGGTTCCAACCTCGTTGCCGAGGAACCGAACCCGAACATGCGCCGCCTCCAGGTCACCCTGCGCGCCCCCGGCCCCGAGCCCGTCCTCGGAACCCACCCGGACGAGGCGAAGGTCCCGGCCGCCCCGATCAACGGGCAGACGGCGTACTGGGTCGAGCATCCGACGGATCCCCGCTACGACCGGAGCAGCCGGGTCCTCCGGTGGCAGACCGCCGACGGCCGGTGGGCGCAGATCAACACGACGCACGTCTCCTCGGCGGCCATCCCCGACGAGGACCTCATCAGGATCGCGGAGTCCGTCACGGGCGGAAGCCGGGACGTCCCGATGCCGCTCTGGCTGAGCGGGCTGCCGGCGGCTGTCCGGCCGGACTCGGCATCCGTGGTCCGCTCCACCGGCCCGGCGCCCTGGTCGGCGCAGATCGTCCTGGCGGTCGAGGGCGGGACGGTCACGGTCACGGCGTCCCCGGCGAGTGACCCGAGGGACTTTCCGCCCACCCAGCGGTGCCGGAGCGAGGCCGGCCTACAGGTCTGCGTGACCACGGCTCCCGCTGTCCTGCCCCGGCTCGACCGGTTCGGCGGCCTGCCGGGCCTGCTGGACCTGGTGCACGTCACGGGCGCTGACGAGAGCACCTGGACGACCAGCAACCTCCGCTGAGCCCGGACGCGCCGGTGGCCGGCACCCCGCCCAGGGGTGCCGGCCACCGGCGTCGGAGACATCACCGCATCAGTAGCGGTACTGCTCCGCCTTGTACGGGCCCTCGACCGGAACGCCGATGTAGTCGGCCTGCTCCTGGGTCAGGGTGGTGAGCTTCACGCCCAGCGCGTCCAGGTGCAGTCGGGCGACCTTCTCGTCCAGGTGCTTCGGCAGCACGTAGACGCCGATCGGGTACTCCTCGGTCTTCGTGAACAGCTCGATCTGGGCGATCGTCTGGTTCGCGAAGGAGTTGGACATCACGAAGGACGGGTGGCCGGTCGCGTTGCCCAGGTTCAGCAGGCGGCCCTCGGAGAGGACGATGATGGTGCGGCCGTCGGCCTTGCGCCACTCGTGGACCTGCGGCTTGACCTCGGTCTTCACGACGCCGTCGAGCTTGGCCAGGCCGGCCATGTCGATCTCGTTGTCGAAGTGGCCGATGTTGCCGACGATGGCCTGGTGCTTCATCCGGGCCATGTGGGAGGCCATGATGATGTCCTTGTTGCCCGTGGTCGTGATGAAGATGTCGGCGGTCTCGACCACGTCGTCCAGGGTGGCGACCTGGTAGCCGTCCATCGCGGCCTGGAGGGCGCAGATCGGGTCGATCTCGGTGACGATGACGCGGGCGCCCTGGCCGCGCAGCGACTCGGCGCAGCCCTTGCCGACGTCGCCGTAACCGCAGACGACGGCGACCTTGCCGCCGATCAGGACGTCGGTGGCGCGGTTGATGCCGTCGATGAGCGAGTGGCGGCAGCCGTACTTGTTGTCGAACTTCGACTTGGTGACCGAGTCGTTGACGTTGATCGCCGGGAACAGCAGCTGGCCGTCACGGTGCATCTCGTACAGGCGGTGGACACCGGTGGTGGTCTCCTCGGTCACACCCTTGATGGTGGCCGCGACCTCGGTCCACTTGTTCGGGGTGTCCTTGAGGGTGCGGTTGAGCAGCTCGAGGATGATCCGGAACTCGTCGTTGTCCGCGGTGGACGGGTCCGGAGCGGCACCGGCCTTCTCGAACTCGACGCCCTTGTGGATCAGCAGGGTGGCGTCGCCGCCGTCGTCCAGGATCATGTTCGGGGTCTTGCCGTCAGGCCAGGTCAGCGCCTGCTCGGTGCACCACCAGTACTCCTCCAGGGTCTCGCCCTTCCAGGCGAAGACCGGCACGCCCTGCGGGTTCTCCGGGGTGCCCTCCGGGCCGACGGCGATGGCCGCGGCGGCGTGGTCCTGGGTGGAGAAGATGTTGCAGGAGCACCAGCGGACCTCGGCACCGAGCGCCGTGAGGGTCTCGATCAGCACCGCGGTCTGGACGGTCATGTGCAGCGAGCCGGTGATCCGGGCGCCGGCCAGCGGCTGCGCCTCGGCGTACTCGGCGCGGATGGACATCAGGCCGGGCATCTCGTGCTCGGCCAGCTGGATCTCCTTGCGGCCGAACGGCGCCAGGGAAAGGTCGGCGACCTTGAAGTCACCGGTGATGTCGGTCGACATGCGTCTGCTCCTCGCTGATGGGGTGGGGCATGGCCAAGGTCCGGATGTGCGGTGCGCATGGCGGGCCGTACGGGTGCACGGCTACGCCGGGGCGACCTGGTCCGTGGTGACGGACCGGTTCCCCGCTGCGCAGCACAAACCGCCGGAGGACCTCTCTCCCTCGACCGGCGCACACCCTACGGGTGCGGGCCGCCGATCGACCGCCATCAGCAGCGACGTTCTGGCTCTGGTGACGAATCTACACCGGCCGCCCCACCGGCCGTCCGCGGATGACCGATTTCCAGCGCCGGATCCGACCGCCGCTCGACCGGGACCCACCCCCGGAAGCTCCGGGGAGGACGGCCCGTCAGTGCGCCGCGTCCGGGCCGGGCCCGCCCGGGGTGGCGGCCGGGTCCTCGCCTGCGGCGGCCTTCTCGGCGCTGTAGACGTCGGGCTCCAGGTAGATCGCCCGCGCGATCGGCACGGCGGCGCGCACCCGCTCCTCGGCGGCGTCGATGGCCCGCGCCACCCGCTCGGCGCTGTCCCGCGCGTTGACGGCGATCTTGGCGGCGACCAGCAGTTCCTCCGGGCCGAGGTGCAGGGTGCGCATGTGGATCACCCCGGTGACCGCCTCGCCGTCCACCAGCGCGGCGCGGATCCGCCGCACCGACTCCTTGTCGGCGGACTCCCCGAGCAGCAGCGACTTGGTCTCCAGCGCGAGCACCACCGCGATCACCACCAGCAGGACGCCGATGCACAGCGTGCCGACGCCGTCCCAGACGCCGTTGCCGGTGATCACGGTGAGCGAGACGCCGAACAGCGCGAACACCAGGCCGATCAGCGCGCCGGCGTCCTCCAGCAGCACCACCGGCAGCTCCGGCGCCTTGGCGGTACGGATGTACTGCACCCAGCCCTGGGCGCCCTTGGCCCGGACGGACTCCCGCACCGCGGTGCGGAAGGACCAGCCCTCCATCGCGACGGCGAAGAACAGCACACCCACCGCCCAGCCCCAGGAGTCCAGCGCCTCGGGGTGGTTGACCTTGTGCCAGCCCTCGTAGACCGCGAACAGGCCACCGACGCTGAACAGCACGATCGCCACCAGGAAGCCGTAGATGTAGCGCTCGCGCCCGTACCCGAACGGGTGCTCCTCGTCCGCCGCCCGGCGCGCCCGCTTGCCGCCGATCAGCAGCAGCACCTGGTTGCCGGAGTCCGCCACCGAGTGCACGCCCTCGGCCAGCATCGAGGAGGAGCCGGTGAACCCGAAGGCCGTGAACTTGGCCGCCGCGATCGCCAGGTTCGCGGACAACGCCGCCACCAGTGCCTTCGTCCCGCCCTCTGCGCTCATGGGCTGAGACTAGGGCGGGTCCGACAATTCCCGCCAGGCGCGCGAAGTGTCGGACCGGCCCCAGCGGCCTCAGGACTGCGCCGCGGCGAGCCCCAGGTAGACGGCGGCGAAGTCGGTCAGCGCGATCAGGTCGGCCAGCGCGTGCAGCGGGTCCGGACGGGTGCTCGCGTACTCGGTCAGCCGTACGTCGTGGGCGGCGGCCAGCCGGTGCGCGCGGTTCGCGCCGAAGCTGCGCGGCCGCTCGTCGTCCTCGGTCACCTCGGCGGGGCCGTCCTGCTCCTCCGACGTGCCGGTGCCGGGGACGTGCCGCAGCAGCAGCACCTGGAGGTGCAGCGGGTCGGGCTCCTCGACCCGGTCGCGGAAAAAGTCGTCCGGGTCCGCGCCCGCGCCCAACTGGCCGGTGAACATGCCGCGGTGGGCGGTGAGCACCTGCGGCAGCGGGCCGGCCAGCGCCGGGCGGCCGGCCCGGTCGGCCAGCTGGGCGGCGAACCGGGAG
>NZ_MECK01000314.1 GCF_014596465.1 Streptomyces sp. CBMA123
GCACCAGGCCGTGCAGCAGCAGCGCGGCGGTGGTGGTGATCCCGGTCGCGTTGCCGGCGGCCAGGCCTAGGGCGCCGAAGCGCGGTGTGGCGAGCAGTCCGACGGTGACGGTCACCCCGAGGCCGAGCAGCATCGCGGCGACCGGGTACCAGTCCAGCAGGCGGCGCCCGCCGTCCTCGGTGCGCGGGTCGTCGGCCCGGCGGACCACCGGGCGCAGCGAGAAGTACGGGCGGATCATCACGCCGATCAGCGCCTGGGCGGGCAGGCCGAAGCTGTACACCCGGATGACGGCGGCGGTGGCGGCGGTGTCGCCGGGGCCGAAGGCGCCGCGCTCGAACAGCAGCGAGACCGTCGAAGGGGCGCAGGCCATCAGGAAGGCGGTGCCGAACAGGACGACCGCCGCGGCCTGGCCGAGGTCCTTCTCGACCCGGTCCCGGGCGGCGGTGAGGTCCCCGGCCGCGAGCGCCCGGGCCACCAGCGGGAAGGTGACGGTGCAGATCAGGATGCCCGCCGTCATGGCGAGTTGGGAGACCTTGGCGGCGTAGTTGAGGTGCGAGATGGTGCCGGGCGGCAGCGCCGAGCCGAGGTAGCGCTCGACGAACACCTGGGACTGCCGGGTCAGGGTGAAGGCCGCCACCGGCAGCAGCGCCAGCGGCATCAGCACCAGCGTGTTGCGGCCGCGCCGGCCGCGGCCGGCCGCGGCCTGGCCGGACCGCAGGTGCCGCAGGAACGGGCCGACCAGCAGACCGGCCATCAGCAGGCTGCCGAGCGCCACGCCCAGGGCGGCGGAGCGGACGCCGAGGAGGCCGTGGAAGCCGAACAGCAGGGCCAGGATGCCCAGGTTGTAGGCGACGTAGATGCCGGCCGGGGCGGTGAAGCTGTGGTGGGCGCGCAGGGCGGCGGCCAGGTAGCCGGCCACCCCGAAGGGCAGCACGGTGATCGCGGTGATCCGGGTGCAGACCACGGCCAGGCCCGGGTCGGGCAGGCCGGGGGCGAGCAGCTCGACCAGTTGGGGCGCGCCCAGGGCGGCGGCCAGGGCGAGCCCGCTGAGGGCGAGCAGCAGCCAGGGCAGGGTGGCGCGGACCAGCTGGCGGACCGGGTCGGGGGCGTCCGGGTCCTCCTCGCGCAGCACCAGGGCGAGGGCGAAGGCGGGCACCATGAGGAAGGACATGGCGTCCTCGATCAGCAGCGGTGCGGCCGTCTCGGGGACGGTCCAGGCGACCAGGAAGGCGTCGGTGCCCTGGCTGGCGCCGAAGTAGCGGGCCAGCAGGAGGTCGCGCAGCAGGCCGAGGCCGGATCCGGCCGCGCTGAGCACGGCGGTGATGCCGAAGGCCTTGGCGAGGAAGCCGCCCCGGGGCACCGGGTCCGGTCCGGGCGCGGGGGCTTGGACGGGGGCGCTGCGGGGGGCCGGGACGGGGGAGGCCAGGGCGGCGGGCCGGTCGGTGGTCACAGGGCCATCGCCCGCCCGTCGCCGACGGCACCGGCGTGCCCGTTCGGCTCGGGACGGGCCGTCCCCTGGGCGGCGGCGCGGGCGGCGAGGCCGAGGACGACGGAGGTCAGCACGGTGGTGGTGCCGCCGATATCGGCGTACAGGAAGTCGACCAGCACCCAGGTGAGCAGGGCGAGGGCGGCCAGGGTCGTGCCGCGGCGGTTGCGCAGGCAGCCGAGCAGCAGGCCGAGGAAGAGCGCGGCGTAGGCGGTGATGCCGATCAGGCCCTGCTCGCTGAGCACCAGGAAGTACATGTTGTGCGGGGAGAGCAGCGGTTCGCGCTGGAAGCCGATGGTGGGGTCGGAGGCGTCGCTGCCGGAGGACAGTCGCAGCGGGGCGTGGCTGTCGCGCAGCTTGGGGAACGCCTTCGGTCCGGCGCCGTGGACGGGGCGGTCCTGCCAGATCCGCCCGGCGGTGGACCACAGGTCGTAGCGGTCGGAGACGGACTGGTCGGGCGCGGCGGAGACCGAGCCGATCGAGCTGAGCCGCTCGGTGACGCCGGAGGCGCCAAGGCCGAGGCCGCCAACCAGGACGACCGCGGCGGCCACGCCCAGCACGGCGCTGCGGACCAGCAGCCGGGCGTCGGCGCGCAGCAGCAGCCCGGTGGCGGCGACGCCGGTGGCGATCCAGCTGCCGCGGCTGAAGGAGACGGCGAGCGGGAAGGTGAGGAAGGCGGCGGCGGCGAACATCGCCCGGCGGAGGCGGACGCTGCCGCCGGGACCGCGCTCGCCGAGGGCGAGGGCCAGGGCGGCCAGCAGCCCGTAGCTGACCACGGTGGACATCGCCATGATGTCCAGCGCGCCGAAGGTGCCGACGGCCCGGATCGGCTGGCCGGCGTAGGAGGCGCCGGTGCGGGTGAGGTACTGGTTTGCGCCGACCACGCCCTGGATCAGCGCGGCGAGCACGAAGGAGCCGAGGACGAGCCGCTGGTCGGTACGGTCGCGCAGCGAGCAGAGCACGGCGGCCGGGACCAGGACGAACACCTGGGTGAGCCGGACGAAGCCGGTGATGCTGGTGGCCGGGTCGATGGAGCCGGCGGTGGCGACGGCCGCGGCGACCACGACGGCGCCGAACAGCGCGCAGGTGGTGCGGGTGATCGCGGGCAGCCGTCCGCGCAGCAGGTTGAGCGCGGTGACGGCGACCAGGGCGAGCGAGGCGACGTCGGCGGCGGTGACGTGGACGGCCGCGGTGACGTCCTTCTCTCCTGCGGGCACGCAGACCAGCAGCACGGTGGCCGCGGCCAGCACGCTGGGCCGGTCCGCGAGGGCGGGCAGGGCCCGCCGTAACACCGGCCGTGGAAGGGCCGTAAGGGTCAGGGCCACGCCGGGTCAGCTCCCGTCCGGGTGGAGCATCAGAGCCGCGGTTCGGCACAGGATCTTGACGTCCTGCCAGAGGCTCCAGCTCTCGATGTAGCGGTTGTCGAAGCGGGCCCGCTCCTCGATCGAGGTGTCCCCGCGCAGGCCGTTGACCTGGGCGAGGCCGGTGAGGCCGACCGGGACCCGGTGGCGGTCGGCGTACTCGGGGTAGGCCTGGCTGAACCGCATGACGAAGTACGGGCGTTCGGGGCGCGGGCCGACCAGGCTCATGTCGCCGCGCAGGACGTTCCACAGCTGCGGCAGCTCGTCCAGCGAGCTCTTGCGCAGCAGGCGGCCGACGGCGCCCATCCGGTGGTCCTGGGAGATGTTCCAGCGGGTCGCCGACTCGTGCTCGTTGCTGGGGCGCAGGGTGCGGAACTTCAGCACGGTGAAGACCCGCCCGTCCAGGCCGGTGCGCTGCTGGCGGAAGAGCACCCCGGGGCCGGTGTCGAAGCGGACGGCGAGGGCGCACAGCACCAGGACGGGGGCGAGCAGCAGCAGGCCGAAGCCGGCGGCGGTGACGTCCAGGGCGCGCTTGGCGGCCCAGCCGGGGCGGCGCATGGCCGGGCTGCCGAGCCGCAGGCAGGGGAAGCCCCACAGGTGGTCGCCGCCGGCGATCGGGGCGGTGGGCAGCGAGCCGTGCTCGCGCAGTGCGGGCACCAGCCAGACCTGGCAGCCGAGCCGGACGGCGTCCCGCAGGGCGGCGGCGGTCTCGGCCTCGTCGGCGGCGCCGGCGGTGGCGATCACGTGGTGGATCCGGTGCCGGTGGACCTCGCGCTCCAGGACCTCGCGGCCGCCGAGGACGGGCAGGTCGGTGTCGGTGGCGAGCAGCGGCGGGTCGGCGTCCAGGAAGCCGACCGGGCGCATCCCGTACTCGCCGTGCTCGGTGAGGGCGGCGGCGACCTTGCGGCCGAGCCGGCCGGCGCCGAGCACCAGGACGGGGCTGGGGCGGCCGCGGCGGATCCGCCGGACCAGGTGGTAGAGGACGGCCCGGCCGGCGGTGGCGATCAGCAGCTGGGTGCCGAGCAGGACGGCGAGACGGGCCGGGGTGGCCGGGCCGCAGTCGGGCCAGCGGCCGTCCAGGCAGCCGGCCAGGGTGACGGCGAAGGCGGTGGCGACCACGGCCCGGCCGGCCAGGGCGGGCAGTTCGTCCAGGACGGACAGGGTGAGCCGGGTGCGGTAGAGGCCGCCGGCCAGGTAGAGCAGCAGGAGCAGGGGCAGGACGGCGGCGACGCCGAGCAGTGGGGCGAGCGGCGTGTCGGGGTCGATCGCCCGGTTGGCGATGCCGGCGGCGGTGCAGAGCGCGATCGCGTCGACCTGGACCAGCGCGAGCGGCAGGGCGAGCCGGGACCTGGGGGCCCGGCGGTGCCGGCGGGGCGACGGCACCGCCCGGCTGTACGTCGCCCCGGTCGGGCGGTCGAGCACCCCGGTGCCGGGCAGACGCGGTCCGGACAGGGGCCCGCCGGATCGCGGCACGCTGTCGTGGTCAATGGTCATCAGCGCACGAACTCCCCTGCTGTGTGCCCGGGGTGGCGGTGCCCCGGCACCGATAGGCGTGGGGCGGCCGTCCCGGCCCGGTGGGCGCGGTCCTGACAGCACCTGCTATCGCTGGCGGCTTTCGGTTCTCCTGCGAGGAGGCCGATCGCGGAACGGCTGGTCACCATGGACGAGGCCGCGAAGGGCCCGGACGCGAATTTCCGGGGTGGAATCGAAGCGAAGCAGGCAAAATCCGACAATACCGAACCTGGCCATGCGGGCTGGAAGTTGACTTGCCATTTCATTCCAGCCGCCCATTAATAGGTATTTCGGATTTGACGCCTCGTCCTTATCCGGTTGAGGGTGCGAATGCGCCAACGCCGGAACGGCGGGGATTCACGGCATGTGAAACGATCAGATCCGCTCTGGGACACGGGCCCGGCGCCGTCCGGCCGCCGGTCCGGCCCCCAGCAGGTGGCGGTACAGGACATCGACCTGTTCGACCACCGTGCGGACGTCGTGCCGGGCGACCACGTGGTCACGCAGCCGGGCACCGCGCCGCTCGCACTCGATCGGATCGGACAGCCCTTCCGCCATCCGGGTGGCGAGCGCGTCCGCGTCCTCGGGCGGCACCACCGACCGCGCGCGCTCCGTCTGCGGCAGGCACTCCCGGGCCCCCGGCACGTCCGTCAGCAGCACCGGGCGGGCCGCCGCCATCGCCTCCAGCGGGGCCAGCGCCATGCCCTCCCAGCGTGAGGGCAGCACCACCAGGTCGGCCGCCGCCAGCCACGGACGCGGATCCGGCACGTCCCCGACCAGCCGGACCCGGCACGGCTCCGCCGACGCCCGGACGGCCTCCGCCAGCCGCTGCTCCTCCGGCCCGCCGCCGACCAGCGCCAGCCGGGCCTGCGGCACCCGGCGCAGCACCTCCGGCCAGGCGGCCAGCAGCACGTCCTGGCCCTTCTGCCGGCACAGCCGCCCGACGCAGACCGCGAGCGGGGCGTCCAGGTCCAGCCCCAACGCGATCCGGGCGGCCCGGCGGTCGGTGGGCGCGTAGTGACGCACGTCCACGCCGTTGGGCACCACCGCCCAGTCCGCGTGCACCCCGGCGGCCACGCCGTCCGCCCGCTCCTGGACGCTGACGCACAGCAGCCGGTGCGCCCAGCGGGTCGCGAAGCGCTCCCAGCGCAGGGTGGCGGCGGCCATCGCGCCGTCCACGGCGGCGAAGGACCAGGCGTGCGGCTGGAAGACGGTCGGCACCGCGCCGCGCACGGCCAGCCGGCCGGCCAGGCCGGCCTTGGCGCTGTGCAGGTGGACCACGTCGGGCCCGGCCGCCCGGACGATCCGGCGCAGCCGCCAG
>NZ_MECK01000315.1 GCF_014596465.1 Streptomyces sp. CBMA123
CGCTGCTGGTGGCCGCGGTGCCGGAGCACGGCGTGCCCCGGGCGCTGAGCGTGGAGACCACGCTCACCCAGGGCATCTGGGCGGTCGCCCCGGCCGCGGTGGCGTTCCTGGCCCTGGGCGCGACGCCCGGCGCGCCGCTCGGACTCGCCGCCTGCTGCGCCGCGCTGGCCGCGTTCGGGGTCCGGTTGCTGCCGGATCTCGGCACCGGTCAGGAGCAGGCCGACCAGGAAGCAGGCCGGCAGGTCTCCCGGGGGCGGGCGTTGGCGGCCGGCTGGCCGGTCTACCTGACCAGCGCCGCCGCGATGGCCCTGCTGGCCACCGCCGAGCTGGTGCTGCCCGCCCTGCTGGAGTCGCGTGGGCTGCCGGTCAGTTGGTCGGGCCCGCTGCTGACCGCGTTCTCGGTCGCCAGTGTGGTCGGCGGTCTGCTGTACGGCGCCCGGCGGTGGCCGGGCGGTCCGCGGGCGCAGAGTCTGGTGCTGCTGGTCGCGATGGCGGCGTTCGTGGCCCTGATCGCGGTGCTGCCCGGCTTGGTGGGCATCGCCGTGGGGCTGGTCCTGGCCGGGGCGTTCAAGTCGGGGGTGATGGTCACCCGCAACCTGTCGCTGCGCGAGCGGGTGCCGGCCGGGATGCTCGCGGCCGGGTACTCCGTCATGTACGCCGTGCAGGGCGTCGGTTACAGCCTCACCGCCTCGCTCGCCGCGCTGATCCTGGCCAACGCCGCGCCGGGCGCGGCGGTGCTGTGCGGCGCGGCGCTGACCCTGCTGCTCACCCTCGTCAGCGCCTCGGCCGAACGCCGTTCGCACGGAGCGCACTTGGAGGCTCGCGACACCTCCTGACCACGGATCGCACACCGACGTTCCGTCCCGTGACGTTTAACGGCGTGTTCACACCAAAGGCCGATCAAGGACCGTAGAATCCTTTCCGTGCCCGGGACTTGACACCGTCCCGGGCGCCGTGGTGAACCAGCGCGAGACGATCGATCCGCGGCCGCCCCGCGTGCCGCGGACACGGGGAGAGCGGTGTGAACCCATTGTCCTTGTCACTGCCGTCGGCGGTGCCCGCCAGCACCGCCGACCCACTCATCGGCATCACCGAGAAGCGCGCGGACTCGACACTCCTGAGTTCCGCCCGCCTGCTCGCCGCCCAGGGCAGCGCCGACCAGATCGGCGCGCTGCTGCGCGCCCTCGTCACCGACCCGCTCGGGCTGCTGCGGGCCCTGGCCTCGGTCGGCTCCCTCGACCGCGCCGTGGACCTCCTCGGCACGGCCCTGACCCTCGGCCTGCCCGCGGAGCTCAACGCCCGCCTGCGGTGCCTGCTGGTCGAACTGCGGCTGGCCGGCGGGGACGTCCGCCTGGCCCTCGCCACCGCCGAGGAGATCCTCGGCCGCGGCACCGCCGGTTCGGCCGAACTGCCGGACACCGTCCGCAGTGCCGTCCTGGCCGGACGCGCCTTCGGCCGGTACTTCCAGGACGCCGACCGGGGCCGCCGGCACGCCGAGTCCGTGCTGCGCGGCTACGACGAGCGGATCACCCCGGACGCGGAGCTGCTCGCCGCCACGGCCGTCCTCTCCGACCTGGTGCTCGCCGACGGACGCCTCGCCGAAGGGCTGCGGCTGGCCCGGTCCGCTGCGGCCGGTGCGAGCGCCATGCCCTCGCCGGTCTGGCGCGCCTACCTCCGCCTGGTGCTCGCCGACCGGCTCGTCGACGTCGGCGCCCACGCCGAGGCCGAATCCACCGTACGGACCGCCGTCGCCGACCTGACCGGGCTGGGCGGCGGCGGGATGGACTCCGTCGTCGCCCTGCACCGGGCCCGGCTGCTGGGCCACCGGGGCCGGCTCGCCGAAGCCCGCGACGAGGCCCAGCAGGCGCTCGCGGCGGCGATGTGCCGGGGCACCCTGCTGTACGTGCCGCCGCTGCTGGCCACCCTCGGGGAGCTCGCCCTCAGGTTCGGCGACCACCACGGCGCCGAGGCCTTCGTCCGCCGCTACCGCCAGGCCCTCGCCGACGGCGCCGGCCGGATGCCCTCACCGGTCTACGACTGGGTCGAGCTGCAGGTCACCGCCGCCCGGCACGGGGCGCACGCCGCGCTGGAGCAGCTCGAACCGCGCTACTCCGACCCGGCGTCGCGGGCCGCGCTCTTCACCCGCCAACCGGGCGCCGCCGCCTGGTTCGTCCGGACCGCCCTGGAAGCCGGGGACCCGCACTGGGCCGTGATCGCTGCCCAGGAGGCCGAGCGGCTCGCCGAGGACAACCCCGGCATCGCCCCCCTCGCGGCCGCCGCCGGGCACGCCGTCAGCCTGCTGCACGGCGACCCGGACGGCCTGGTGCGCGCGGCCACCGACCACGGCCACCACTGGGCCCGGACCGCCGCCGCCGAGGACCTCGCGGCCCTGCTCGACGCCCGCTCCCGCCGACGGGACCCCTTCGCGACCGTCACGGACGCCCCACCCCGGCCCCGGCCGGCCGGCCCCGCACCGTCGACAGCCGTCCGGGCCGCAGCCGTACCGGCCACTCCGACCCCGGTGCTCACCCTGCCCGCCCCCGACCCGGGCGCCCGCGCGGCCGAGGAGAACGCCGACGCCCTGAGCGACGTCGAACGCACCGTGGCCCACCTGGTCAGCCAGGGCCTCACCAACCAGCAGGTGGCCTCCCGGATCCACCGCTCCCCGCACACCGTCAACTACCACCTGCGCAACATCTTCCGGAAGGTCGGGCTCAGCTCCCGGGTCGACCTGGCCCGCCACGCCCACCTCTGGGCCGTCGACCGCCCCGGCATCGCCGACCTCGGGATGTACTGACCGGGCGCCCTCACGCCCCGGGCGCGGCCCCGCCCGGGGCCGGCCGCGCGGGCTGGTCGGGCTGGTCGGGCTGGTCGGGCTGGTCGAGGAGCAGCTGGACGCCGTCGAGGAATGGAGTTCTCCGAGCGGCTCCAGCTGGAGGCCGCGGCCTTCGACGAGCGGGCGGAGGGGACGGAGTTCCGGATCCCGTTCTTCGCCTTCCAGGGCGACGGCGACGTCCTCACCCCGCCCGCACCGGCGAAGCGGTTCTTCGACGACGTCACCGCCCCGGTCAAGGAGTTCGCGCCGATCCGGAACGCCGGCCACTTCGCGAGCTTCCGCCACCCGACCAGTTCCTCGACCTGATGCCGGCCAAGGTCCGCCCGGCGGTCACCGCCCAGCCGGCCGCCCACTGACCGCCGCGGTCACCCGTATCTCGTGGACGGCGTTCCGGTCCCCGTCGAGCGGCTGGACCCGCCCGGCGGAGTCGGTGGCCCGACAGCGGACGCGGTGCGGCCCCGGGGCGAGGTCGTACCGCAGCCGGAACCGCTGCCAACTCGGGTGCGGGCCGCGCCCGTCCAGCTCGGCGGGCTGCCAGTCGCCGTCGTCCACGGCGATCTCGACGGCCGTCACCTCGGTGGAACTCCAGGCGTAGCCCGCCAGTTCGGCGGCTCCGGCCGGCACGGTGGCGCCGTCCGGCGGGCTGAGCAGCTTGCTGCTGACGTCCTTCTCGCGGACCGGCCGGGCCTCGCTCTCCCCCGGCAGCACCCGGGTGTAGAGCCGGGTGGTGAAGAGGTGCTCGGGGCGTTCGGCGGCCAGCACCACGCGCGTCAGCCACTTGACCGAGTTGGTGCCGAACATCCGGGGCGCCACCGCCCGCACGGGGTACCCGTGGTCGGGGCGCAGCGCCTCACCGTTCATCCGGTGCGCGAGGAACACCTCGGTCCGCGCCTCCTCCAGCGGCAGGTCCTTGAGGTAGCTCACACCGCTCTCCCCCGCGAAGTCGCCGCGGTCGGCGCCCTCCAGCCAGACGTGCCGGGCCTCCGGGCGCGGCCCGGCCAGCTCCAGCACCTCGGCGAGCGGGACCCCGACCCAGTCCACGTTGGTGACGGCCCGGGTGGGCACGGTGGGGCGCAGCGGATTGCCGAAGCACTCGTGGACGGCGGTGAACCGGCGCTGCGGGAGGCCCTGGAGGGCCCGGAAGTCCAGCCGCAGCGGCCGCTCCACCAGGCCTTCGACGGTGAGCGTCCAGGTGTCGGCATCGAGCCCCGAATGCCGGGCGAGGTGGCTGCGGATGAAGACCTCCTCGACCGGCGTGAGGAAGACGTCGGGCGTCTCCGGATCCGTTCTGAACATGCGCCACACCCCCGTGCTGAAACGACTGTTGCCATGATCGACAGTACTAGGAGCGGCTGACAACGGGCCGCCCGGCACCGGCCGGCCTCAAAGCGGCCGCGAGGGGAGCGGCCGGACCCGAGGCGGCCGGGGTGTCCGATTCGTTCAAGACCCCCGCCCGCGGCCCGCCTACCGTGACGGACATGAACAGCACCCCCGCACCGCAGTTCGCCTTCATCGGTCTCGCCGTCTCCGACATGGCCGCCTCGGTGGCCTTCTACCGGCGGCTGGGGCTCGCCTTCCCCGAGGGCTCCGAGCAGCAGCCGCACGCCGAGGCGGAGCTGCCCGGCGGCCTGCTGCTGGTCCTCGACGCCGAGTCGACCATCCGCTCCTTCCACCCCGACTGGCAGCCGCCGACCGGCGGCGCACGGGCGGCGCTGGCGTTCCGCTGCCAGAGCCCGGCGCACGTGGACGCGGTGTACCAGGAGCTGACCGCCGCCGGGTACCACGGGGAGCTGAAGCCCTGGGACGCCTTCTGGGGCCAGCGCTACGCCTCGCTGCGCGACCCGGACGGCAACGGGGTCGACCTGCTCGCACCCCTCTAGCCCGCTCTCACAGCAGCGCCGTCACCTTCGTCCCCGCCAACTCCCGTACGTCCCGCGCCAGGTGCGCCTGGTCCGCGTAGCCCGTCCGGGCCGCCGTCTCGGCGAGCGGGACGCCGGAGCGGGCCAGTCCGAGGGCGCGCTGCAGCCGCAGGATCCGGGCCAGTGTCTTGGGGCCGTAGCCGAAGGCGGCCAGTGAGCGACGGTGCAGCTGCCGGGCGCCGAGGCCGACCGCCTCGGCCGTGGCCGCGACGCTGTGCCCGGCGGCGAGCGCGTCGGCCACCGCCCGTACCAGCCGGTCCTCGGGCCGCGTGGTGGCCGCCAGGCGCAGTGCCAGCTGTTCCAGGGCGGCGGCCGGGTCGGCGGCGGCGTCGGTCCGTTCGGTCAGCCGCCGTACCTCGCCACCGGGCCACAGGTCGGCCAACTCGACTCGGCGGTCGCGCAGTTCGTGCGCCGGGAGGCCGAGCAGGGCCGGTCCGGCGCCGGGGCGGAAGCGGATGCCCGCCCACGGTCCGCGCAGTCCCGGTCCGGGCCGGAACGCCCGGGTGTCCGGCCCGGCGACCAGCAGCCGGCCTTCGGTCCACAGCAGGTCCATGCAGCCGTCCGGCAACACCAGCCCGCCCGCGCCGCCGTCCGCCGCACCGCCGTCCGCCGCGTCGGCGCCCTTCGTCCACAGCACCGCCCCGGGCAGCCGGGACGGGCGCTCCGCGTAGTGGCTGGGCATGCTCGAAGGCTACGCGCGCCGGACGGCCGCCCGTCGGCACCGGGTCCGAGCGCCCCGGGGGCGGGCGGGCGAGCACCCGCCCCGAGTCGAAGGGGCGCGCCGGTGGCGAAAGGGAGAAGCGACCAGCGAGGTACGAGTGCCGGAGGGCCGACCGTCG
>NZ_MECK01000316.1 GCF_014596465.1 Streptomyces sp. CBMA123
GCTCGGCGCTGCGGATGCGCTTCTCGTACGGCCGGATCGTCCCCTGGGTGCACCGGGTCGAGCAGGCCGACGGCGGCCACCGCACCGTCGCCGTCGCCGGGCCCGACCCGCCCCGTCAGGCCGGCCGGCCGCTACGACGCCGAGGCCTACCGGCGGCTGCTCGGCCTGGTCCGGATCGAGCGGCTCGACCCGGAGCGGGCCGAGCCGCCGGCACCGCGGTCGACGCGGCTCCGGTCCGCGCAGCTCCAGTCCGTAAAGCCGCAGTCGGCACCGCCCCAGTCGGCACACCCCCAAGGAGAACCGTGACCCTCGTCGGAACCGGAGAGATCGTCGGGCCCGCGCTGCGCGGCGGCCACGGCGTCGGAGCGTTCAACGTCATCCAGCTGGAGCACGCCGAGGCGATCGTCGCCGGGGCGGAGGCGGCCGGGGCGCCGGTGGTGCTGCAGATCAGCCAGAACGCGGTGCGCTACCACGGCGGCCTGGCACCGATCGGCACCGCGACGCTGGCGGTGGCCCGGGCCGCGGCCGTGCCGGTGGCGGTCCACCTGGACCACGCCACCGAGCGGTCCCTGGTGGAGCAGGCGCTCCGGCTGGGCTTCGGCTCGGTGATGTTCGACGCGTCGGTGCTGCCGTACGAGCGGAACGTGCGCGCCACCGCCGAGGTGGCCCGGGTGTGCCACGACGAGGGGGTGTGGGTGGAGGCCGAGTTGGGCGAGGTCGGCGGGAAGGACGGCGTGCACGCCCCGGGGGCCAGGACGGATCCGTCGGAGGCCGCCGGATTCGTGGCGCGGACCGGGGTCGACGCGCTGGCCGTGGCCGTCGGCACCTCGCACGCCATGCTGACCCGCACCGCCGCCCTGGACCTCGGCCTGATCGCCGAGCTGCGGGCGGCCGTGCCGGTGCCGCTGGTGCTGCACGGCTCCTCCGGGGTCGCGGAGGACGCGCTGGCGGCGGCCGTCGCCCACGGCATGACGAAGATCAACATCGCCACCCACCTCAACAAGGCCTTCACCGAGGCGGTCCGCCGCCGCCTCGCCGCCGACCCCGCACTGGTCGACACCCGGGCGTACCTGGGCGACGGCCGCGAGGCGGTGACCCGGGAGGTGGCCCGGCTGCTCGGCGTCCTGACCGCGCCGCGGCGGGTCGACCCGGCCGCCGTCGCCCCCTGACCCCCCGAGCCTCTCTGAGCCCCGCTGAGCCCCGCTGAGTCCCGCTGAACCGCTCTCCCGCGAACCCCTCTCCCGCCTCCCGCGATGAGCGGTCCGCTGCTCGGAGCTGCTCGTACGACCGTCGACCGGGGCTGAACTACACTCCGTCCATGCTCAAAGCTGATCGCGCCGCCAGGATCGTGTCGCACATCGCCGAGGCGGGGAGCGCGGACGTGCGGACGCTCTCCGAACTGCTCGGGGTGTCGGACGCGACCGTGCGCCGGGACCTGCAGGAACTGCAGGACCAGGGACTGCTGCAGCGCACCCGCGGCGGCGCGGTGACCGGGGCCGTCAACCTGGAGATCCCGCTGCGGCACCGGGGCGACCAGCAGCAGGAGGAGAAGCGCCGGATCGCCCGGGCCGCCGCCGAACTGGTGCCGGACGGCGCGGTGGTCGGCCTGACCGGCGGCACCACCACCACCGAACTGGCCAGGGTGCTGGCCGAGCGCGGCAACCTCACCGTGGTCACCAACGCCGTCAACATCGCCGCCGAGCTGATCGTCCGCCCCGAGGTCCGGCTGGTCGTGATCGGCGGCCTGGCCCGCTCGGCGAGCTACGAACTGGTCGGCCCGGCCGCCGAGCGGATGCTCGACCAGTACCACCTCGACCTCGCCTTCATCGGCGTCGACGGGCTGACGGTGCGGCAGGGCTGCACCACCCACGACGAGATGGAGGCCCAGACCGACCGGGCCTTCCTGCGCAGCAGCGCCCACACCGTGGTGCTCGCCGACCGCACCAAGGTCGGCCGGGTCACCTTCGCCTCGATCTGCCCGCTCACCGATGTCCACGACCTGGTGACCGACGCGGGGCTCCCGGACGCCCAGGAGCAGGCGATCGCCGAGTCCGGCGTCCGGGTGCGGCGGGCCTGAACCGCCCCGGGCGGACCTGAACCACCGCGTGGACGGGGCGTTCGGCCCCGGCACCCAGGCCGGGGTGACGTCCTTCCAGTCCTCGGCCGGGCTGCCGGCCGACGGCGTGGTGGACGCCCGCACCTGGAGCCGGCTGCTCGCCTGGCCTTCGCGCCGGTGACCGGTCCCGCCCGTACGGAGCGGGCCGGTCACCGGCGGTTCCGGCACCCGGCCCGCACCCCGCCGGTACCAGGCCCGCACCCCGCAACCCGCACCCGTCCCGGTACCGCGCCGGCGCCCCGCCGGGCCGTCCCGGAGCCGTCCCCGCCACGTCTCAGGCCCGTCTCACCGCCGTCCCGGGCGTCCCCGGAGTGCCCGGGACGTCCCCGGTGTCGCCGATCTGCTGGCGGGACGGCCGACCGCCCCCGAGAGTGGGCGGCACCAACTGATCACCCGACAGGCACCGGAGGGGATGGGAAGACCGTGAAGAAAACCTCGGCCCTGCGCGCACTCGCCGCGGCCGTACTGGCCTTCGTCGCACTGGCCCTGCTGCCCGCGCAGGCGCAGGCACTCGACGCCACCACCTGGATCCAGCGCAACCTGGTGGGCATCGGCTACCTGGCGAGCAGCGGCGTCGACGGCAACTACGGGCCGCAGACCACCGCCGCCGTCCGCAGCTTCCAGCACGACAACGGCCTCGACGAGGACGGCGTCTACGGCGCCCGCACCGAACTCGCCCTGCACAACAAGGTCGCCGAGGTCCAGCGGGTGGCCGGCTCGGGCGCGGACGGCGCCTACGGCTCGGGCACGACCAGCGCCGTCAGCAACTGGCAGCACGCGCACAACCTGAGCAACGACGGCATCGCCGGCCCGGCCACCATGAACGCGATGGGCGTCGCCCGGACGGTGCAGATCACCGCCCAGTGGAAGTTCCCCAGCCACGGCTGGAGCGTGAGCGGCCAGTTCGGCTGCCTGGACCAGATCTACGTCCACGAGAGCGGCTGGAAGGTGTACGCCACCAACCCGTCGTCCGGGGCGTACGGCATCCCGCAGTCGCTGCCGGGCGACAAGATGGCCAGTGCCGGCTCCGACTGGCAGACCAACCCGGCCACCCAGCTCCAGTGGGGCCTGGACTACATCGCGAGCCGCTACGGCGACCCGTGCTCGGCCTGGAGCTTCTGGCAGGCCCACAACTGGTACTGACGGGGGCCGGCGCCATCGGCCTTCCAGGGGGCTCTGACGGCCCCTCACAGGGCCTGACGGGCCTCCCGTACCGCCCTGTTCGGCGTCTTCCCGTGCCGACTCCTCGAAGGAGCACGTTGTGAACAGCTCTTCCCTCGACCGCCGCGCCCTCCTGCGCTACGGCACCGGCGCCGTGGCCGCCGCCGGGCTCGCCGCGGTTGCCAACATCGGGTTCGCCCGCCCCGCGGCCGCCTACGGCTGGTCCGGCAACCTCGGCCAGGGCTCCTCCGGCTCGGCCGTGGTCGAGCTGCAGATCCGCGTCGCGGGCTGGGCGGCGGACTCCGCCTCGCAGACCTACGTGTCCGTGGACGGCTCGTTCGGCCCCGGCACCGCGGCCGCGGTGCGCCGGTTCCAGGCCGCCTACGGGCTGAGCGCGGACGGCGTGGCCGGCCCGCAGACCTTCGGCGTGCTCAACTCGCTGGAGAAGTCGGACGGTTCCACCGCGCACTTCAACTGGTCCGAGTTCACCAGCCACGACGGCTCGGGCTTCGGCGGCGGCAACGTCGGTGCCGACGAGGTCAAGGAGAACGTCCGCCGCACCATGTACAAGCTGGAGGCCCTGCGGAAGAAGGCCGGCGACCGCGCGGTCACCATCAACTCCGGCTTCCGCAGCACCGCGTACAACGCCTCGGTGGGCGGGGCGGGCAACTCCATGCACACCTACGGGGTGGCGGCCGACACCGCGGTCTCCGGCCTGTCGACGCTCGACGTCTACCGGATCGCCGAGACCTGCGGCTTCTCCGGCCTGGAGACCCACACCGTCTCCTGGCAGCACGTGGACAGCCGGATCGAGCACTCCAACTACGGCTCCGGCTTCTGGTGGTGGCAGGACGGCGTCGCGTAGCGGCGAGCGCCCACCGAGAGCGGCACCGCGCCCTCCCCACGGGGCGCGGTGCCGCTGTCCTTGTTCGTGGTGCCGTGTACCTGTGCCGCTGCTGCGGCGGTCGGTCAGACCTCTCGGCGCAGGCCCCGGCGGCCGGCGGCGGCCAGGACCCCGCCCGCGCCGAGTGCCAGCGAGACCAGGGCCAACCCCCGCAGCAGGGCGGCCTCCCGGCGGTGCGGGCACTCGGCGTGCGCTTCCTCGGTCGGCCCGCTCTCGGTCGGCCCGATCGCCGGCGGCCCGCTCTCGGTCGGGCCGTTCTCGGTCGGGCCGTTCTCGGTCGGCCCGCTCTCCGGCGACCCGCCCCCGACGGGCCCGTCGGCCGGGCCGGTGCCGGGCGCCTCGACGCCGGGCGCGGGGGTGCCCGGGGTGAGGAGCGTGACGCGCCGGCTCTCCGCGAGGTGCCAGAGCTCCAGCAGGTGCTCGACATCGCCCCCGCAGACGGACGCGATGCTCTGCACCGCGTCCCGCGGGGGGAACTGCTTCCCGTTCACCCAGCGCTCCCACGAGGACTTCGCGTAGTGGGTGCGTTCACTGAGCCGGACGTAGGTGAGGCCGGACAGGTTCTTCAGCGACTGCAACTCGTCGGCGAGCCGGTCGGCAGGTGATGGTGATGTGATTCCGGACGCGTGGTGGCGGCCCATGAGGTTCTCCCCGAACTTCCTCTGAGATGACCGTTGTGGTGCGTGAGTCCCGTTGCACCGGGGCGCCCTCGTCTGCTTCGACTTCTACGAGGTCTTTGCCCGGACCAGACCCGGTGTTGACTTCAGGGCACCCGGCGCGGCCAACTCTGCGCGATCGTGCCTCGATGTTCGACCGTCTCCGAAGGTTCTGAGACGATGCGCCTCGTCACCAGGCCTCTGAGCTGGGAGTTGGGACGCCAGGGTGGAGACGGTTGAGACGATCGTGTGGGCGCGGTGGGAAACTGGCGGGGGCGGAGGGGAGAACGCGACTAAACTGATCATCCTAAAGAAGATGAGTTCTTGTCTGCCGCCGACCCGCCAGAGGTGCCCCCCACGATGAGTCAGTCCTGGAAGCCGCTCCCTGACGACCTCTCGGAGCCCGCCCGGCGTCTCGCCGAGGAGCTGCGAGCGGTCAAGGACGCGCACCGGATCTCGCTCGCCGAACTCGGCAAGCGGACCTACCTCAGCAAGGCCTCCTGGGAACGCTGGCTGAACGGCAAGCGTCTGATCACCTCCCAGGCACTGGACGGCCTGATCGCCGCGGTGGACTGCGACGCCGTGCTGCTGACCTCCCTGTTGCGGCAGGCCGAGGCCGCCCGCGACGCGAGCGAGTCGACCGGGCCCGCGCCTGCCTCCCCGCCCGCACCCGTAGCCGCACCGTCCGCGTCCGCGTCCGCGTCCGCCGCCAAGCCCGTCCCCGCCGCGCTGCCGGTGGCCGCA
>NZ_MECK01000317.1 GCF_014596465.1 Streptomyces sp. CBMA123
GACGGCGGGCGGACGGGCGGGGCGCTCGCGCCCGGTCGGGGCGGCCCGGCGGGCGGCGGCGAGCCGTTCGGCCAGCCGGCGGGTGAAGGCCACCGGGTCGTGGTCGTGGAAGTCCTGGTCCAGCTCGGCGGCGTGGGCGCGCAGCAGCTCGGTGGCCTTCATGTCGCCTGCCCGTCGTCCGGGTGCTCCAGCAGGTACTCCAGGTGGCGCCGCCCGAGGCTGTAGTAGGTGCGGGCGGTGGTGTGCGCGATGCCGAGCGAGCGGCCGATGTCGGGGTAGGACAGGCCCGCCTGGCGCAGCCGGACGACGTCGGCCTGGACCGGCGCGGCGCGCGCGAGTTCGTCCATCGCCCAGTCCAGGGCGTCCAGTTCGGCGAGTTCCTCCAGCTCGTCCTGGCTGGTGTCGGGGCGGCGCTGGGCGATGACCCGCAGGCGTTTGCGTTCGGCGCGCCGGCGTTCGCGCAGGACGTCGACCACCGCGTCCTTGACGATCTTGAAGGCGAAGGCCTGCGGGTCCTCGCTGGCGAGGGCCCGGCGCCAGTTCGTGTAGAGGGTGGTGCCGGCGTTCTGCACGGCGTCCTGGGCGTCCTCGCGGTGGCGCAGGCGCTGCTGGGCGTAGCGGAGGTAGCCGGTGTTCTCGCGGGTGAAGAACGCCTCGAAGTCGTTCGGCAGGTCGTCGAGCGGGTCCGCCCGCAGGCTCCGCTCCCCGCCCGGCCCGGGAGTGTTCACACGCGCCCCCTTTCCTCGGTCAGCTGGCCGGCCCACCGGGTGGCACGCCGACGGCCCGCTTTGGGGGCTCGTGGTGTAACCGTTCGGGAGACGCGGGATGTCGACCGGATCGGGCGGACAATTGGGAACGTTTCCGTTCATTTTCGAACAGCGCCGCTGACCTGCCCGTTTGGGTGCACGGACCACCGCCCGCCGACCTCGACGTGACTCAGATCACACTCCACTCGGGCCTCGGCTTGACAAGCCCGGCGGCACCTCGGCGCCACGACCGGCGGCAGCCCCGGTGGCAGTCCCGGCGGACTACGGCGCCGGCTCCACCTCCGCCGAGTCCAGCGCGACGGTCACCCGCTCCAGCAGGACGCGCAGCGCGGCCAGGTCCTCGACCGGCAGTCCGGTCGCCGTGAGCAGCCGGCGCGGCACCTGCCCGGCCCGCTCGCGCAGCGCCGATCCCTCGACGGTCAGGCCGACGGTGACCGACCGCTCGTCCTCCGGGCTGCGCTCACGGCGCACCAGCCCGGCCGCCTCCAGTCGCTTGAGCAGCGGGGAGAGGGTGCCGGAGTCGAGGCGCAGCCGCTCGCCGATCCGCTTGACGGGCAGTTCGCCGTCCTCCCAGAGCACCAGCATGACCAGGTACTGCGGATAGGTGAGCCCGAGGTCCCGGAGCAGGACCCGGTAGACGCCGCCGAAGGCGCGCGAGGCGGCGTTGAGCGAGAAGCAGATCTGCTGGTCGAGGCGGAGCAGTTCCTCGTCCGCCATGCCGGGGAGCGTGGTCATGACCCCATCGTACCGACCACAGCCACACGATTCAGTTGTGCGCAATTGAATGGTGTGCTCTACTTATTGAGCGGTCACCGGCCGGTCCTCCACCGAGGGCCCGGTGGCGGCCCCACGCACCACGACCCCGCATGCCTCCGCGCACCTCCACGCACCACGGACCGCGCATCACGAAGGGACCCACCATGGACGCGATCTACACCGCCGCCGCCACCGCCAACGGTCGCGAGGGCCGCGCCGTCAGCTCGGACGGCCAGCTGGACCTCGCCCTCGCGATGCCGCCCGCGCTCGGCGGCAGCGGCCAGGGCACCAACCCCGAGCAGCTCTTCGCGGCCGGCTACGCCGCCTGCTTCGCCAGCGCCCTCGGCCTGGTCGGCCGGCAGGCCGGGGTGGACACCGGCGAGGCCTCGGTGACCGCCGAGGTGTCCATCGGCAAGGACGACGCCGGCTTCGGCCTGTCCGTGGTGCTGCGGGTCGAGCTGCCCGAGTCGCTGGCGGGCGAGAGCGGCGAGCTGCTGGTCAAGCAGGCGCACGAGGTCTGCCCGTACTCCCGCGCCACCCGGGGCAACGTCCCGGTCGAGCTGGTCGTCGAGTAAGTCCCACCGCTCCGGAAGGCCCGGCGCCCCGCCGGCCCCGGCCCGGACAGGGAGGCCCGCCGCACCCCGCGTGCGGCGGGCCTCACCCGTTCCCCCCGCCCCTCCATCCCCGGATCCCCCCGGTCAGCCGCCGCCCGGACCACCCGGCCCACCCGGACCGCCCGGCCCCTCCTGCCCGCCCGGCGAACGCAAGGTCTCCCATCGGTGCCGGTACTCCTCCGCGTCAATCTCGCCCCGCGCGAACCGATCCGCGAGCACCTGCTCCGGGGTCGGGCCGTGCGGCCCCCACCCCTGCGGGCCGCCGCCCGCCACCCCCGCGGCGCCCGGCCCGTGCGGGATCGGCTGCCGCGAGCGGGAGACGTAGCGGAACAGCGCGACGGCCAGGAGCACCAGCACCGCCAGGACGAGCAGCGAGACGATCACCATCACGGCGATGCCCCAGCCACCCGGTCCCTGGCCGGGCCCGTAGCCGTGCCAATGCCCGTGCCTCATCAGGTCCTCCTCCTCCGGCCCAGCGGGCCCGCCGAGGTGAGCGGCGCCATGACCACCCGAGCCACGGGGCTACCGGAGCCACCGTGACCACCCGGCTGTTCAGCGCCCTACCACCATCGTGCGCCCGCACCCGGTCAAAGCGCTGTGAAGAAAGCCTGAGAAAACGTTCCTGCGAAACCGGCCCCGCCCACCGGGGTAGCGTTTCCGCCCATGAGCCACCACCTGCCCGACGACCACCGCTCCCCCGAGCAACTCGTCGCGGCCGGCCTGCTCCGCCGCCACAGCGACCACCACCCCCACCCCGCGCTCAACCACTCCCCGATCGCCTATCTGTCCACCGCGCTCTGGGCCGAGCTCGCCGCCCTCGCCATCGCCCCCAGCGCCGCCGAGGCCACCGTGACCGCTCTGCTGCGCGCACTCGCCGACCGGGCCGTTGACGCCGCGCTGGCCCCCGGCAACGAGCGCGCCCCGCGCGACGACCTGTACGTCACCGACCCCGCGCACATCGGCCCGCACCGCCGGGCGGTCTGGTTCCAGCGCTCCGGCCCGGGCGGCCCGATCACCGCCGCGTTCGCGCCGTAGACCGAACACCCGCCGCCGCGCAGTGCCGCACAGTGCCGCGAATGGTCGTGGACCCGCGGCAGGGCCGTCGGCCAGACTCGCCGCCAGGGCCGGGCGAAGGGCTTCCTGGTCCCGGTGTTCGACCTCGCCGCGCTGGACGCGCAGCGCCGGCTGTTCGAGGAGGACTTCGCCGGCGACTGAACGCGGGCCGAGGACAGGCTGAAAACGGGACGAAGGCGGTAATCTCCCGGCAGCCTCCCGGGCAGCCGGGTCAGCGCTCGACCGTCAGGCTCCGGCACACCCAGCTCAGCCGGTCCGGCCCGTCGACGGGCGGCCGGTCGTGGTACGTCCCGTCCGCCACCGAGAGGTTGACGATCAGGTAGGCGTGCCAGCCGGTCCCGACCCCGTGCAGGTCCGCGTAGACCAGCTCGTCCTCGACGTACCAGTCCACCGAGTGCGCGCCGAGCACCACCCGCAGTCCGACGCTCGCGCCCGGGGCGACTCCGACGCCGCCGCCGTGCCAGTACCGGAAGCCGCCACGGACGTGGTTGGAGATCTCCAGGAGGTCCGGGTTGTCCGGGTGGTACTCGAAGACGTCCACCTCGTTGCCGCCGTCCCGCCAGGTCCAGATCGCCGGCCAGGCGCCCAGTTGGGTGGGCAGGGTGAGCTGCGCCGACAGCACGTCCCCGGTACGGACCTGGAAGGCCTCCGGACTGCCCTCGGTGGTCAGCAGGTTGCACGTCCAGAGCCCGCCGGTGCGCCGCCGCACCGCGCTGAACACCCCGCCGGGGCAGTACTCGTGGCTCAGGTAGTCGAGCTTGTGGTCGCTCCGGTTGGTCGGCCCCATCCGGGGGTACGCGCTGCTACGTCCGGCGATCCACTGCCTGGTCGAAGTGAAGTCCGCGTCGAATACGACTGCCACGGCCGCCTCCCCAAAGCTCTGGCGCCCCGGCAGTCCGAACCGCCGGGCACACAGAGTGAGTTACCCGATACGCTCCGCAGTATGCGAACCTGGGCGGCACAGCCCGCAGCGAGCCGGGCCCGGCCGATCAGCCGACCGGGGCGGTGGCACCCCCAGGCCGGAGCCGGTCGGTCACCGAGACCACCCCGTCCACCGAGCGGCACAGGTTCAGCACGATCGGCACCAGGTGCGCCTCGGGCACGGTGCCGCTGAGCACCACCCGGCCCTGGTCGACCTCCACCCCGATCTCCGCCGGGCTCACCCCGTCGATCCGGCCGAGCACCTCCTCGACGATCTCCCGCCGGATCACCCGGTCCTCGCGCAGGAACACCCGCAGCAGGTCCCCGCGGCTCACCATGCCGATGACCCGCCCCTCCTCGTCCAGCACCGGCAGCCGCTTCAGCCCGTGCCGGCTCATCAGCCGGGCCGCCGCGACCACGCTGCTGTCGGGGGTGGTGCAGACCGGCTGGGCCGTCATCAGGTCCGCCGCCGTGATCTCGCCGCCCGTCCCGACCCGCAGCGACTCGGGCGCGGGCAGCAGGCTGCCGGGGTCCTCCTGCGCGGCCAGCGTGCGCAGCAGGTCCGCCTCCGACACCAGGCCGAGCGGCCGCCCGTCCGGGTCCACCACCGGCACCCCGGTGATGTCGTACTCGGTCAGCAGCGCGACGATCTCCCGGAATCCGGTCTCGGGCGCGATCCGGACCACGGGGCTGGTCATCACAGATTCGACGGTGGCATGCGGCACGCCGGTTCACCTCGTCCAACGATGCTGGTCCGACCGGATGCGGATCGTCCCGGCCGGTACCGGCAGCATGGCGCCCGGCCGCTCGGATCGCCAGGGGCCAAGGGGCCGAATGGGTGGGACCAAGGGCCCTGACCTGTGAACACTCCTCCGAGGAACGGTGTCGGCGGCCGCTCGGATTGCCGCGCTCCGGAGCACGGCGACGGGCCGGAAGGACGAGGACCGTCCGCCGCCGACGCACTGTCCACCCCGGACGGCGCAACCATCACATGATCGACTCGTTGGACCGTCCACCACGACAGCACGCACGGCACCGGGAGGGCCCGTTGGCAGGACGGACGACGGGCGCGGCACCGGCGGCCCGGGGTGCGGCGCGCCCGGTGGCGGAGGCGGAGGCCGCGCTGGTGCGCCACTACCGCAGGCTGGTGCGGCTCGCCTACCTGGCCCTGCCCGCCGACCGGGACCGGCACAGCCGGGTGCTCGCCGCCCATGCGGCCGTCCAGCGCGCCCTGCCCTTCCGCTGGACCCGTCGCACCGAGCCCGCGGCAACCCGGCCCCCCAGCGCCCGACCCCACAGCACCCAGCCCCACAGCACCCAGCCCGACGCCACCGCCCCCGACCCGGTGTACGCGGCCCTGCGCCGACGGGTGCTGCGCGCCGCGCTGCGGCCACGGCCCGGCGCCCGGCTGCTGACGCCCCGGGTCTGGGGCCTGC
>NZ_MECK01000318.1 GCF_014596465.1 Streptomyces sp. CBMA123
GACGGGCTCGCCGCCCGCGGCTTGGCCGGGGGCGGCGGGCAGGCCGCCTCGTCGCCGTGCGAGCCCGAGCAGCCGCTGAGCACCAGCACCCCGGCCACCGCCGCCCCCGCGAGCGTCAGCAGACGCCTCACCCGGCGCCTCCGGTGCTGCCGTCCGGGAGGCCGAGGTGACGCCGGACGAAGTCGATCTCCAGCCGCAGCTGCCTGATCCGCTCCTCCACCACCAGCGAGCCGTGTCCGGCGTCGTACCGGTACACCTCGTGCGGCTTGCCGAGCCGCTCCAGCCGCTCGACATAGTTCTCGATCTGCCGGATGGGGCAGCGCGGGTCGTTGACCCCGGCGCTGATGTACACCGGCACCCGCACCTGGTCGACGTACGTCAACGGCGAGGAGGCGGTGAAGCGCTCCGGCACCTCCTCCGGGGTGCCGCCGAAGAGCGTGCGGTCCAGCGACTTCAGCGCCTCCATCTCGTCGGCGTACGCGGTGTGGTAGTCCGCGACCGGCACCGCGGCCACGCCCACCGACCAGCTGTCGGGCTGCACGCCCAGGCCGAGCAGGGTCAGGTAGCCGCCCCAGCTGCCGCCGGTGAGCACCAGCCGGCCGGGGTCGGCCAGGCCACTGGCGACCGCCCACTCCCGGACGGCCGCGATGTCCTCCAGCTCGATCAGGCCGATCCGCTCGTGCAGCGCGTCCGTCCAGGCCTGGCCGTAGCCGGTCGAGCCGCGGTAGTTGACCCGGACCACCGCGAAGCCGTGGTCCAGCCAGGCCGCCGGACCGGCCGCGAAGGAGTCGCTGTCGTGGTGGGTCGGGCCGCCGTGGATCTCGAAGACGGTCGGGTACGGGCCCGGGCCGGCCGTTCGCGGGCGCTGCACCAGGGCGTGCACCCGCCCGCCGGGCCCGTCCACCCAGACGTCCTCGACCGGGACGGAACCGGGCGGCACCGGGCCGGGCGCCCGCAGCACCACCGCGCCGGCGGTGGAGCGGACGGCGGAGGGCTCGGCGGCCGAGGACCACAGGTACTCGACGGTGCCGTCCGGGCGGGCGGTGGCGCCGCCGACGGTGCCGCGCGGGGTCTCCAGGCGGGTCAGCCGGCCCTCCGCGAGGGAGTACGTGAACAGCTCGCTGCGCGCCTCGTACTCGTGCTCGACCAGCAGCTCCGCGGCGCCCGGGCGCCACTGCGCGGAGACGTCGCCGGGCAGCTCGCGGCCCTGCTCGTCGCGCAGCGGGAGGGCGGTCTCGGCGCCGGTGGCGACGTCCCAGATCATCGGCTCCCAGCGGCCGGTGCGCTGGTGGGCGACCAGCAGGCGGGTGTCGCCGTCGACCGGGGCGAAGCCCAGGCAGGCCACGCCGCGCGGCTCGTCCCGGCCGGTGACCTCGTCCAGCTCGCGGACGGTCTCGACCCCGTCCGCGGTGAGCCGGACCACCCGGATGGCGGAGTGCATCGCGTCGCCGTGCTCGGTGTGGTCGATGGCGAGCAGGGTGGCGTCGTGGCTGAGGTCGCCGACGCCGCCGTACTCCTCGTGCCGGTAGATCTCGACCGGCTCGGCCGCGCCCGGGCGGCGCAGGTGCAGGGTGGTGCCGTCCTCGTCGGTGGACCGGCCGACGACCACCGTGCCGTCCCGGCCCAGCGCCAGGCCGGCCGAGTAGGAGGCGGCGAGGCCGGGCACGGCCTCCTCGTCCGGGCCGCCCGCGAAGGGCTGGCGGCGCCAGACGCCGAACTCGTCGCCGTCGTGGTCGTCGAACCACCAGACCCAGGCGCCGTCCGGGGACAGCTCGGCGTCGGTGGTGCCGTTCGGGCGGTCGGTGACCCGGCGGTGGCCGCCGGTGGCGCGGTCCCAGGCGTAGACCTCGTAGGTGCCGGTCGCGTTGGACACGTACAGCGCCCGGTCGGGGGCGTCCTCGGCCCAGTCCGGCAGTGACACCCGGGCCGCCCTGAACCGCTGCTCCCACGCCGGCACGGCGCTCTTCTCCTCGCTCATCCGACCATCCAACCCGATCGGGGCGAGGGAACGGAACGGGCGGGCGGGGTTGCCCACACCCGCCCGCTCACCCGTGCGAAGCCGGACGGCCCCGAACGGGAGCGTTCGGGGCCGTCCGGGGGTCGTCCGCGTACCAGATTGTCCGCGGCTCAGGTCGTCCGAGGTTCAGATCGTCCGCGGCTCAGGTCGTCCGCGGCTCAGGAACGGCGCGGCAGCAGCCGGACCAGCCCCACCAGCACCAGTTCCAGCACCGCCAGCACCGCCACGCTGCGCCCGAAGGCCGCGGTCGGGTCGCCGGCGCCGTAGTAGACCAGGCCGATCAGCGCGATCCCGACGGCTCCGCCGACCTGCTGCACCGTGGCCACCGCCCCCGCCGCCGCACCGGCCAGCCGTGGCTCGACGGCCGCCAGGGCGACGCTGGTGACCGGGGCGATCACCAGGCCCATGCCGAGGCCGTCGACGAACAGCCCGGGCGCCAGCCACCACACGCTGCCGTCTGCCGCGCCGTACGCGGTGAGGGCGAGCAGGCCCAGTCCGGCGGCCATCAGCAGACCGCCGACGGTGATCGTGCGGGGCTCGCCGAGGTGGGCGGTGACCCGGTGGGTGGCGTTCGAGGTGAGTAGGTACCCGAGGCCGATCGCGGTGAACACCAGCCCGGCGCCGAGCGCGTCCAGCCCGCGGCCCAGCTGCAGGTGCAGGGCGAGCACCAGGAAGAACGAGGCCTGGCCGAGCCAGAAGGCCAACTGGGCGAGCAGCCCGGTGGCGAAGGCCCGGCCGCGGAACAGCCGGGTGTCCACGAGCGGGGTGCCGGTGGCGGTGGTGCGGTGCTGGTGGACGGCGAACCCGACCAGCAGGACGGCCGCGGCGGCGAGGCAGAGCACCGTCCACAGCGGCCAGCCGAGGCTCGGGCCCTGGATCAGCGGCAGCACCAGGGCGGTCAGCGCGACGGTCGCCAGCAGCACCCCGACCGGGTCCAGCCCCGGCCGCTGGGGGGCCCGCGACTCCGGCAGGCAGCGGCGGACGGCCGCCAGCGCGGCCAACCCGATCGGCAGGTTGATCAGGAAGCAGCTGCGCCAGCCGAGGCCGAAGAGGTCCGCGCGGATCAGCAGCCCGCCGATCAGCTGGCCGAACACCGCGCCGATGCCCATGGTCAGCCCGTACCGGGCGAAGGCCCGGGCCTGGGCGGCGCCCTCGAACGCCGTCCGCAGGATCGCCAGCACCTGCGGGCCCATCAGCGCGGCCGCCAGGCCCTGCGCGACCCGGGCGCCGACCAGCGTGGCGGCGGTGGGGGCGAGGCCGCAGCCCGCCGAGGCGAGGGTGAACAGGGCCAGGCCGAGCGCGAACACCCGGCGCCGGCCGTACCGGTCGCCGAGCCGGCCGGCCGTGACCAGCCCGACGGCGAGGGCCAGGCCGAACCCGGCCATCACCCACTGGACCACCGCCGGGCCCGCACCCAGATCGGCCTGCACGGAGGGGACGGCGACGTTGACGACGAAGGTGTCGAGGGCGGTCATGAAGGTGGCGGTCAGGACGACCGGCAGCAGGCCCCCGGGGGCGGCGGGTGCCGCCGGGGCGGCCGCGACGCGGCGGCGGGTGTCCAGGGCGGTGCTCATCTCGGCTCTCCTCCAGGGGGCGCTACTGCGGAGTTGCTGGGGGCGGGGCGGGGCGGGGCGGGGCGGGGCAGGGCGGGGGCGGGGAAGGGCGGTGCGGGTGCGGGACGGGGGCGGGGCGCCGCCGTGGGGGTACGGCGCCCCTGGGGCCGGTCCGTTCGCGGGCTCAGACGCCCGGCACGCGGTCCAGGAAGCCGTGCACGGTGCCGATCCGGCCCTCCGGGGTGGCCGCCAGCACGTCGAAGCCGATCACCACCGGCTCGGCGCCGGCCGGGCCGAGGTTCCAGGTGAACCGGGCGATGTCGTGGTGCGCGTCCACCGGGCCGAGGGTGAACTCCAGCCCCGGGAACTGGGCCTGGGCCGCGCCGATCAGCGCGTCGATCGCGTCCCGGCCGGCGACCGCGGCCAGCGGGTCGGTGTAGCGGCCGTCCTCGGCCCACACCTCGTCGATCAGCTTGCGGCGGGCGGCCGGGTCGGTCTCGTTCCAGACCGCCAGGTAGCGCTCGGCGAGCTGCTGGAGGGCGGCGGCGGTGATCTCGGTCATGGTCATCTCCCGTGTTCCGGTGGGCGGTTGGCGGGTCGTTCCCGCTGTTCACAAAGGTAGGGACGGGCGCCGGCGGGCGAATCAGTCACGGATCGGCATGGGGGTACGTAGGTATCCGCCCGGCCTACGTAGGCGCGGTGTCCGTCCAGCCGCGAGGGCGTGGTGTCCGCCCGCCCACGTGGGCCGTTGCGCCGTTGTGCCGGAGCGCCGGCGGCCGGCTCGATAGGGTCGGGGCATGCTGTACGGGAGGGAACACGAACAGGCCGCCGTGGACGGACTGTTGGCACAGGCGCGGACCGGACGCAGCGGGGCGCTGCTGCTCCGGGGCGAGGCGGGCATCGGCAAGACCGCCCTGCTCGACGACGCCGTCGCCCGGGCCGGCCGGACGTTCCGGGTGATCCGGGCGGCGGGCGTCGAGTACGAGGCCGAACTGCCCTTCGCCGGGCTGAGTCTGCTGCTGACACCCGCCCTGGACCGGCTGGACGCCCTGCCTGGGCCGCAACGGCGCGCCCTGGAGGCGGCGTTCGGACTCGGCGACGCGCTTCCGGCGGCGGGGCCCGACGGCCCCGGCATCGCGACTGCCGGCTCCGACGGCCCGGGCGTCGCGCCCGCCGACCGGCTGCTGGTCGGCCTCGCCACCCTCGGACTGCTCGCCGAACTCGCCGCCGACCAGCCGCTGCTGTGCGTACTCGACGACGTCCAGTGGCTGGACCGCGCCTCCCTGGACGCCCTGCTGCTCGCCGCCCGGCGCCTCCAGGCCGAAGGCGTCGCCCTGCTGCTCGCCGCCCGCACCGAGCCCGGCGCCCCGGCCGACCACCGACTCGGCCTGCCCGAACTACGGGTGGCCGCCCTGGCCGACACCGACGCCACCCGGCTGCTCACCGAACGGGCCGGCCCCGACCTGCCCGCCGCCGTCCGCGACCGACTGCTCACCGAAGCCGCCGGGAACCCGCTCGCCCTCACCGAACTCCCCATCGCCACCGGGCCGCAGGCCCACACCGCCGACGGCCTGCCGCTCACCAGCCGCCTGCTGATCGCCTTCCACGGTCAGGTCACCGGACTGCCCCCGGCCACCCAGACCCTGCTGCTGGTCGCCGCCGCCGAGGAGAGCGGCGAACTGGACGTCCTGCTGCCCGCCGCGGCCGCGCTCGGCGTCGACGCCGAACACCTCACCCCCGCCGAGGAATCCGGCCTGGTCACCGTCACCCCCGACCGCCGGATCGCCTTCCGCCACCCGCTGCTGCGCTCCGCGATCCTCCAACGCGCCCCGCACCACCAGCGGTTGACCGTCCACCGGGCCATCGCCGGGGCACTGCCGGACGGCGACCGCCGCACCTGGCACCTCGCCCTCGCCGCCACCGCCCCCGACGCCCGCCTCGCCGACGCGCTGGAACGCACCGCCGTCCGCACCGGCCGGCGCGGCGGCCACGGCGGC
>NZ_MECK01000319.1 GCF_014596465.1 Streptomyces sp. CBMA123
CTACGACCGTAATCCGGCCGTGACGCACGGTCCACGGGCCCGTGATCCGACCGCCCGTTGGTACGTAACACCGAGCACGGATGTTCGGGCACACTGTCACCCCCGGGCGGCGCGCCCGGCCACCCCCCCCCCCCCCCTCCCCCCCCCCCCCCCCCCCCCCCCCCCCCCCCCCCCCCCCCCCCCCCCCCCCCCCCCCCCCCCCCCCCCGCCCCCGCCCCCCCCCCCCCCCCCCCCCCCCCCCCCCCCCCCCCCCCCCCTCACCCCCCCCCCCCCCCCCCCCCCCCGACGATCCCGGCGGCGGGCCCGGCGAGCAGGTCCTCGGGCAGCTGGTAGACCAGCACCGGTCCGGTCACGACCGGCCCCCGCTCGCCTCGAACAGCTCCGCCACCGAGGCGTCGTACGCGCTGCTGATCCGGAACGCCTTGCCGGCCAGCGCCAGCCGGCGCTCCACCGGAACGGCGTCCGGCCGGCCGTCGCCCTGCTCCAGCAGCTTCAGCACCTCGTCGTAGTCGTCCGGGTCGCTGAGCGGGATGACGTGCTCGAAGTTCTTCGCCGCCCCGCGCAGCATCGCGGGCCCGCCGACGTCGACCTTCTCCCGGAAGCCGGCCGGCTCCAGGCCCGGCTGCGGCTCGGGCAGCAGGTAGTAGTTGTTGCAGACCAGGTCGATCCGGGGGATCCCGTACTCCGCCATCTCCCGCAGGTCGGACTCGGTCTCCCGGGCCAGGATGCCGCCCATCACGGAGACGGTCAGGGTCTTGACCCGGCCGCCCAGCAGGGTCGGGACGCCGGCCAGGTCGGCGATGTTCTCGACCCGGTGGCCCGCGTCGCGCAGCAGCCGGTAGGTGCCCTCCGTGGCCGCGACCCTCCAGCCGAGGCGGAGCAGTCCGGCGGCCAGCGGCTCGATGTTCCGCTTGTCGCTCACCGCGAGTACGGCCAGCATGTCAGCGATCCTCCTTGAGTGGTCGTCCTTGAGTGGTCGTCTACTTGATCTCGATCAGCGCGTCGCGGTGGGAGCCGACCGACACGTGGCGCACCGGCACCCCCAGCAGCTCCTGGATCGCCTCGACGTACTGCCGGGCGCCGGACGGGAGTTGCTCGTAGCTGCGGACGCCGGAGATGTCCTCGTCCCAGCCGGGCAGGGTCTCGTACACCGGGGTGCTGGCCTCGAGTTCGGCCGGCCGGGGGCTGAACTCCCGTACCGTGCGGCCGTCCCGCTCGTAGGCCACGCACAGGTCCAGCTCGCCGGTGCCGCTGAGCTGGTCCAGGTTGGTGACGGCGACCTCGTCGGCGCCCTGGACGCGCACGCCGTAGCGGGTCGCCACCGCGTCGAAGGCGCCCAGCCTGCGCGGCCGGTTGGTGGTGGAGCCGTACTCGCCCCACTGGCGGCGCAGCCGGTCGGCGCGCTCCTCGTCGAACTCCGTCACGAACGGCCCGGCGCCGACGCACGAGGAGAAGGCCTTCGTCACGCCGACCGTGCGGTCCACCCGCGCCCACGGGACGCCGATGCCCACCGGCGCGTGGCCGGCCAGGCAGGTCGACGAGGTGGTGTACGGGTAGATGCCGTAGTACAGGTCCTTGAGGGCGCCGAGCTGGCCCTCGGCGATGACGGTGGCGCCGTCGTCCAGGGCCTTGCCGAGCAGGTCGGTGGCGTCGACGACGTGCGGCTCCAGCCGCTCGGCGACGTCCGCGGCCCAGCGGGTGACCTCGTCGAGGGAGAGCGGCGCCCGCCCGTAGACCCGCACCAGCCGCTCGTTCGCCCAGTCCAGGACGGCCGCCAGCCGGGCGGGCAGGTTCTCCCGGTCGAAGAGCTCCCGCACCAGCAGGGTCTTCTTCATCACCCGGTCGCCGTAGGCCGGCGAGATGCCGCGCCGGGTCGAGCCGTACCGGCCGTCCGAGAGCCGCTCCTCCTCGGCGCCGTCGAGGTCGCGGTGGAACGGGAAGCAGACCGAGGCGGCGTCCGCCACCAGCAGCCGGTCGGCCGTCACGCCCTCGGCCCGGATCGCCTCGAACTCGCCCAGGAAGCCCTCGACGTCGACGGTCATGCCGGGGCCCAGCACGCCGGTCACGGTGGGGCGCAGCACGCTGCTGGGCAGGCTGTGCAGCTTGAACTTGCCCCGGTCCGTGTGGATGGTGTGACCGGCGTTGCTGCCGCCGTGGTAGCGAACCGTGTAGTCGGCCTCGGCAGAGAGGTTGTCGACCATTCTTCCCTTGCCCTCGTCACCCCAGTTGAGGCCCACGATTGCCTTCAGCACGACGAAACTCCCTCAGCTCGGCGTCGGTACGGTGGTCAGGCCAGCAGGGCGCGGCGGCGCTCGGCCGCCTGGCCCCAGACGTCCGGGTTGAGGACGGCCGGCGGCTGCTTGCCCTCCAGCGCGAGCAGCAGCTGGGTGGCGGCGGAGAGGGCCAGGGCCCGCTTGGTCTCCACGGTGAAGTCGGCGATGTGCGCGCTGAGCACGAGGTTCTCGATGTCCAGCAGCTCGCTGTCGGCGGGCAGCGGCTCGTCCTCGTAGACGTCCAGGGCCGCGCCGCCGAGGTGGCCGCTGCGCAGTGCCCGGGCCAGCGCCGCGCCGTCGACGACCCGGCCGCGCGAGGTGTTCATGAAGTACGCGCCGGGCTTCATCTGCGCGAACGTCTTGTCGTTGAACATCTGCTCGGTCTCGTCGTTGAGCTCCGGGTGGCAGGTGACGAAGTCGGCGCGGGAGAGCAGCTCCTCCAGCGTCTCGACCTTCTCGGCGCCGACCTCGGCCATCTTCTCGGCGGAGACGTAGGGGTCGTAGGCGAGGACGCGCATCAGGAAGCCGCCGTGCGCCCGGCGGGCCATCCAGCCGCCGACGTTGCCGAGGCCGACGATGCCGAGCACCTTGCCGGTCAGCTCGACCCGGTGGGCGGTCAGGCGGGCGTCCCAGGCCTTCTCGATGCCGTCCCGGCTGATCGCGGTGAGGCCGCGGGTGACCATCAGCAGCAGGCCGAGGGCGTGCTCCGAGACCGGCTTGCCGCCGAGGCCGGGGTTGTTGGCGACGACGACGCCGGCCGCGCTGGCCGCGTCCAGGTCGATGTTGTCCACGCCGCGGCCGCTGGAGAGGACGGCGACCAGGTTCGGGGCGGCGGCGATCAGCTCGGCGTCGATCCGGGCGGGGTAGCGGGCCACGATGCCGTGCGCCCCGGCGACGGCGGCGAGGATCGCCGGCCGGTCCTGGTCGTCCACCCGGCGGACGTCGGCGTGCTGCTCCAGCAGTTCCTCGGCTTCGGGCGCGTACATCGAGCCGATCAGGACCACGGTGGGTCGCATGGCGGGGTCTCCTCAGGCAGGGGGGTGGAAGGGTGGTGGTGCCGCGTCACGCGGCCATGGCGGCGGCGAGCAGGTGCTCCAGCGGCTTGAGTTCGCCGCCGCGGCTGGCGGCCAGGAACCGCCGGGTCAGCTCGGTGCGCTCGGTGGGCGCGGGGGTGAAGCGGGAGCGGTCGGCGGCGAGGCGGTCGCAGGCCCGGCCGTACAGCTTGCGGCTGTAGGCCTCGCTGATGCCGAGTGCGGCGGCGATCTCCCGGTGGCTGTAGTCGAAGGCGCGGCGCAGCAGCAGTACGGCGCGTTCGGCCGGGCTGAGGCGTTCCAGCAGCCAGGTCATCCGGCCGCGCAACGCGTCCTCGTCACCGACCAGTTCGTGTGGTTCGCCGACGCTCGGCAGGGCCTCCTCGGGCACCAGGGCGCCGACGTAGGAGACCTTCCGGGCGTGCGCGGACTTCAGGTGGTCCGCGCACAGCCGGCTGACCACGGTGGCCAGGAACGCGGCATGGTTCTCGATGTTCGTCGCGGCGGACCAGCGCAGCCACGCCTCGGAGACGATGTCCTCGGCCTCGGCGACGGATCCGAGCCGCCGGTAGGCGAGCGCCAGCAGCCGGGGGCGCTGGCTCTCGAACCGCTCGTCGTGCTGCTCGTCGGGTGCTTGTTCTCGCTCTTGGACGGGGCGGGACAACGGTGCTGCCTCCCAGGGCTGTTCCGGTGCGGGGCCGCGGTCGCGGCCCCGCACCGGACGCAGGCTCGTGTCAGCGGCCCTCGGCCAGGACCTGGCCCAGGCTCTTGGCGAAGGCCACGGAGTACTCGGCGATCTCCTCCTCGCCCATCGGGGTGGAGACGCAGCCCAGGCCGCTGTCGCCGAGGTGGATGCCGTTGTCCAGCAGCTTCCAGTACAGGGCCTTCATCGCGGTCGCCGCGCTGTCGTACCCGGCGGGGGCGCTGTTGGCGACCACCCGGAACAGCGAGCCGAGGCCGTTGACCTCCCAGTCCAGGCCGGCCTCGGTGAGGGCGGCGCGCATCCCGGCGCGGGCCTGCTCGCCGAGCTGGCCGATCCGCTCGTGCGCCTCCGGGGTGAGCAGGCGCAGCGCGGCGATGCCGGAGCTCATGCTGACCGGGTTGGCGTTGTACGAGCCCGAGTGCGGCAGGGCGGGCTTGCCCTTGCTGGGGTCGAAGACGCTCATGAAGCGGCGGCGGCCGGCCACGGCGCCGATCGGCATGCCGGCGGCGATGACCTTGCCCAGGACGGTGATGTCGGCCTCGGCGCCGAGCAGCTGCATGGCGCCGTGGTAGCCGACCCGGTAGGAGCCGACCTCGTCGGAGATCAGCACCGCCCCGCTGGCGTCACAGAACTCGCGCAGCGCGTCCAGCCACTCCTTGCTGGCGGGCAGCAGGCCGATCCGCCACGGCACCGGGTCGATCAGCACGCAGGCCAGCTCGTCGGCGTGCTGGCGCAGCACCTCCAGCGAGCCCTCCGGGTCGTTGAACGGGATGACCACGGTGTTGCCGACGACGCCCTGGGGGTTGCCGGTGACGGCGTGGCTGATCAGGTTGCCCGAGCCGTCGTTGTTGACCGCGACGGCGTCGTAGGCGCCGTGGTAGGCGCCGGCGATCTTGGCGATCTTCGGGCGCTCGGTGAAGGCGCGGGCCGCCTGGACGGCCATCATCACGGCCTCGGTGCCGGAGCTGGTGAAGCGGACGTGCTCGAAGGTCTCGTTGCGGGCCGACAGCGCCTCGGCGTACTCGACCTCCACCGGGGTGGGCATGCCGAAGCTGGTGCCGTGGCCGACCGCCGCCGCGATGGCCTCGACCATCTCGGGGTGGGCGTGGCCGTGGATCAGCGTGGTGCTGTTGTTCAGGAAGTCGATCCGCTCGACACCGTCGACATCGGTGACCCGGGCGCCGCTGCCGGAGCGGACGTAGACGGGGTAGGGCGAGCTGTAGACGGCGGTGCGGCTGTTGCCGCCGGGCATGACCTCGACCGCGCGGGTGTACAGGGCGGCGGACTTCTCGGTGTTCACGGGCAACCCTTCGGGACGGGCCTGGACGGCCTTCGGAATCGGCGGGGAACAATCGGGCGGGGCACAGGTGCGCTCGGCGCGGCGTGTGGCGGATCGCCGGCCGGCGCGCCGGGCCGGATGCGAGGGGTCAGGTGGGCGACGGGCGGGCCAGTGCGCGGGGCCGGGTCAGTGCGCGGGGCCGGTCGGCGAGTCCGCGGTGAAGTACGGCCCGGCCAGGGCGACGGCGGTGCCGGGCGCGACCCAG
>NZ_MECK01000320.1 GCF_014596465.1 Streptomyces sp. CBMA123
ATCGAGTTCCGCGACGTCAGCTTCCGCTACCCCGGCACCGACCGGCCCGTCCTGGACCGGCTCAGCTTCCGCATCCCGGACGGCGCCGGCGTCGCCCTGGTCGGCGGCGGCCCGGGCGACCCGGACCTGATCACCGTGCGCGGGCGCCGGCTGCTCGCCGACGCCGACGTGGTGGTCGCCGACCGCCTCGCCCCGCGCGAGCTGCTCGCCGAACTGCCCGAGCACGTCGAGGTGATCGACGCCTCCAAGATCCCCTACGGCCGCCAGATGGCCCAGGAGGCGATCAACCAGGCGCTGATCGACCACGCCAAGGCCGGGAAGTTCGTGGTCCGGCTCAAGGGCGGCGACCCGTACGTCTTCGGCCGTGGCGGCGAGGAGCTGCTGGCCTGCGCGGAGGCCGGCGTCCCGGTCACCGTGGTGCCCGGCATCTCCAGCTCGATCAGCGTCCCGGAGTCGGCCGGCATCCCGGTCACCCACCGCGGGCTGACCCAGGAGTTCACCGTGGTCTCCGGCCACGTCGGCCCGGACGACCCGCGCTCGGTCACCAACTGGTCGGCCGTCGCCGGGATGAGCGGTACCCTGGTGCTGCTGATGGCCGTGGACAAGATCGGGGCGATCGCCGCCGAGCTGGTCGAACACGGACGGGCGGCCGACACCCCGGTCGCGATCGTCCAGGAGGGCACCACCGCCGCCCAGCGCCGGGTGGACGCCACCCTGGGCACCGTCGCCGCCGTGGTCGAGGCCGAGGGCGTGAAGCCCCCGGCGGTGATCGTGGTCGGCGAGGTGGTCAACGTGCTGGCCGCCGCCTTCCGGCCGTAGGCCCCGGCGGAGTGGGAAGTCGGCCGGTCCGACTTCCTACTCCAGCGGCTGCTCCGTCCAGATGACCTTCCCGGTCGCGGTGTAGCGCGTCCCCCAGCGGTCCGCGAACTGGGCGACCAGGAACAGCCCGCGCCCGCCCTCGTCCTCGGTCGCCGCGTACCGCAGGTGCGGCGAGGTGCTGCTGCCGTCCGACACCTCGCAGATCAGCGAACGGTCGCGCAGCAGCCGCACCCGGATCGGCCCGGAGCCGTACCGGATCGCGTTGGTCACCAGCTCGCTCAGGATCAGCTCGGTGACGAACGCGGCCTCCTCCAGCCCCCAGTCCGCCAGCCGCCGCGCCACCTGCGCCCTCACCTCCCCCACCGCCGCCGGCTCCGGGGGCACGTCCCACTGGGCGACCTGGTCCGCTGCCAGCACCCTGGTCTCCGCGACCAGCAGCGCGATGTCGTCCTGCGGATGCGGCGGCAGCATCGCCCCGAGCACGTCCGCGCAGGTCTGCTCGGGCGTGCGCGGCGGCCCGCTCAGCGCCGACCGCAGCAGCTCCAGGCCCTCGTCGATGTCCCGCTCGCGGTCCTCCACCAGCCCGTCCGTGTACAGCACCAGCCGGCTGCCCTCGGCCAGCTCCACCTCGATGGTCTCGAACGGCAGCACCGCCAGCCCCAGCGGCGGCCCGATCGGCACCTCCGGGAAGGTCACCCGGCCCTGCGGGTCCACCACGGCCGGCGGCGGGTGTCCGGCACCGGCCAGCGTGCAGCGCCGCGACACCGGGTCGTAGATCGCGTACAGGCAGGTCGCCCCGGTCAGGCCCGCGCTGTCGCCGCCGCCCGCCTCCTCCTGGTCGATCCGGTTCACCAGCTCGTCCAGGTGCCCCAGCAGTTCGTCCGGCGGCAGGTCGAGCGTCGAGAAGTTGTGGATCGCGGTCCGCAGCCGCCCCATCGTCGCCGCCGCGTGCAGCCCGTGGCCGACCACGTCGCCGACCACCAGCGCCACCCGGGCGCCCGGCAGCGGGATCACGTCGTACCAGTCCCCGCCCACCCCGGCCTGGGCCGGCAGGTAGCGGTGCGCCACCTCCAGCGCGTTCTGCTCCGGCAGGCTGCGCGGCAGCAGGCTGTGCTGCAGGGTCACCGCCATCGCGTGCTCGCGGGTGTACCGGCGGGCGTTGTCGATGCACACCGCCGCGTGCGCCACCAGTTCCTCGGCCAGCTTCAGGTCCTCCGGCTCGAACGGCTCCGGCCGCTCCGCCCGCCAGAACCGGGCCACCCCCAGCAGCACCCCGCGCGCCCGCAGCGGCACCCGCACCAGCGAGTGCACCCCGTACGCCAGCACCTGCGCCGACTGCTCCGGGTCCTGCTCCCGCCAGCCGTGCACCTCGGCCAGTCGCGGCTCCAGCCCGGGCACGCCGCTGTGCAGCGCGCCCGCCAGCGGGGTGGCCGGCACCACGTCCAGCACGGTGCCCACCGGGTGGAACGGCGCGTCGTCCCCGGTCCCGGCGAGGGCGGTACGGCGCATCCGGCCCAGCGAGCCGCCCAGCGGCGGCTCCTCACCGGCCAGCACCTGCTCGGCGAGGTCCACCGTGACGAAGTCCGCGAACCGCGGCACCGCGACCTGTGCCAGCTCCTCCGCCGTCCGGGTCACGTCCAGCGAGCTGCCCACCGTCACCCCGGCGTCGTACAGCAGCCGCAGCCGCCGCTGCGCGCCCTCGGCCCGGCCGGTCAGCGCCCGCAGCTCGGTGGAGTCGCGCAGCGTGGCGACGCAGCCGGGCGGACCGCCGGCCTGGTCGGTCAGCCGTACGTTCACCGCCAGCAGCCGTTCCCCGGACAGCACCACCTCGTCGCTCACCGGACGGTCGGCGGTCAGCAGATCCAGCGGGGCGGGCTCCAGGCCGAGGTCGGTCACCGGGCGGCCCTCGGCGTCCGGCGGCAGGTCCAGCAGCCGGCGCGCCTCGTCGTTGCACAGCAGCAGCCGCCCGTCCCCGCCGACGATCATCACGCCCTCGCGCACCGCGTGCAGTACGGCCGCGTGGTGCTCGTACATCCGGGTCATCTCGACCGGGCCCAGCCCGTGGGTCTGCCGCCGCAGCCGGCGGCTGATCAGGGCCGTACCCAGGGTGGCCAGCCCTATCGCGCCCACCGCCGCGCCCAGCAGCACCGGCAGCTGGCGCTCGCTCGCGGCCGAGACCTTGCTCAGGGTGACCCCGGCCGAGACCAGCCCGGCCACCGAGCCGTCCGGCGCGTAGACCGGGACCACCGCCTGGACCAGTGGTCCGAGCGTGCCGGTGAGGTGCTGGGTCACCACCTGGCCGTGCAGCGCCGGCTCGTAGGTGCCGACGAACTTCTGGCCGATCCGGGCCGGGTTGGGGTGGGTGTAGCGGATGCCCTGGTTGTTCAGTACGACGATGAAGTCCACGCCGGAGGAGATCCGCGCGGACTGCGCCTTCGGCTGCAGGATCGCGGTCGGGTCGGGGGAGCGCAGCGCGGCGACCATGCCCGGCGAGTTGGCGAAGGTCTGGGCGACCGCCACCGACCGGTTGCGTGCCTCGTGGTCGGCGTCGTTGCGCGACTGCACCACCAGGGCGATCCCGGCCCCCGCCACCAGCAGCAGCACGATCAGGATCTGCAGCACGAACACCTGCCCGGCCACCGACCAGTGCCGGGCCGGTCGCGACCGCTTCGCGCGGGGCAGCTGTTGCCGACCGTGTGGGCGCCCACCGGATGAACCGGCGTCGCCGGTGGCACCAGAGGCCGACGGAGCCCAGGATCGGCCCGGATTTCGGGCCATACGGTCATATTTGCACTCAGGCTAGCCCGGGACCACCCCGTCCGTTCCGCCGTTTGGCCTTCCCCGCCCCGGCTTGGCAAGATCGCAGGGTGTCCGAACCCAGCACCATCACCGACCCGGCCGACCCCCGTCTCGCCGACTACACCGGCCTCACCGACGTCGAACTGCGCCGCCGCCGCGAACCCGCCGAGGGCCTGTTCATCGCCGAGGGGGAGAAGGTCATCCGCCGCGCCCTCGCGGCCGGCTACCGGATGCGGTCGATGCTGCTGACCGCCAAGTGGCTCGACGTGATGGCCGACGTCATCGCCGGGGCCAGCGCCCCCGTCCACGTGGTCGAACCCGGGCTCGCCGAAGCCGTCACCGGCTACCACGTCCACCGCGGCGCCCTCGCCTCGATGGAACGCAAGCCCCTCCCGGACGCCGCCGAACTGCTCGCCGGGGCCCGCCGGGTCGCCGTCCTGGAGGGCCTGGTCGACCACACCAACCTCGGCGCCATCTTCCGCAGCGCCGCCGCCCTCGGCATGGACGCCGTCCTGCTCTCACCGGACTGCGCCGACCCGCTCTACCGCCGCGCCGTCAAGGTCTCGATGGGCGCCGTCTTCGCGGTCCCCTACGCCCGGCTCGACCCCTGGCCCGCCGCCCTCGACACCGTTCGCGGCGCCGGGTTCACCCTCCTCGCCCTCACCCCCGCCGACACCGCCGTCGACCTGGCCACCCTCGCCCCCCACACCCTCCCCAAGACCGCCCTCCTGCTGGGCGCCGAGGGCGACGGCCTCACCCCCCGAGCCATCGCCGCCGCCCACCACCCCGTCCGCATCCCCATGGCCCACGGCATCGACTCCCTCAACGTCGGCGCCGCCGCGGCCGTGGCCTTCTACGCCGTCACCACCCCCTGACCCCCGCCCCACCCGCCGGACGAGAAGTCGCCCCACCCGACGTCCCGCGCCCCCTCATGCGGCCCGCCCCTACCGTGGCGCTGCGTTCCCGCCGCCATGGCCCCTCGCGTCCGATCGCCTTCCGCGCGGGAAGTCGACCTGCCCGACTTCCCGCGCTCAGCCCGCCGGGGCCGTCGGCGGTGCCGGGGCGGCAGCCGGGGGAGGGGTGGCAGCCGGGGGAGGGGTGGTGAGGCCGATGCCGCCGGAGGCACCGGCGCCGGGCCAGGACTCGTCGAGGGTGCCGTCGCCGCGCACGGTGTAGCGGGTGGAGATGACCGCGCCGGTGGCGGCCACGCGTTCCTCGCGGACGACCGCGCTGCCGTCGAGGCGCCAGGTGGCCGCGGCCTGCGGGTCGGCGGTCGAGGTGCGGGAGGTGGTGGCGACCGGGCTGTCCCCGGCGAAGGTGTAGAGCTGGACGAGGTCGACCGGCGCCGTTCCCTCGGCTCGCCGCAGCACGACGACCGTGGCCGGCTGGCCCTTGTACCGGGCCGGCAGCACCGCGCTCAGCGCGACGTGCGGCCCGCCGCCGACCGAGTGTCCGTCCTTCAGGTTGACGGCCGCCCCGCCCGCCCCGTCGGGGTAGCCGCGGTTGGGCCAGTCGACCACGGGCCCGGGCCCCTGCGCGGGCGCCAACGCGCTGTCCCCGGTGCCGCGCGCGGTGGCCGGCAACGGCGTCGCCGAGGCCGGCGGTGCGACGTCCACCGAGGTCCCGGGCACGGCCAGTTCGCCGCCGCCCCGGGCGCCGGCCGCGGCGGTCTGTCCGACCACCGGACGGGCGCCCTGGTTGCTCCGGTTCTCGCAGCCCTGAGCGGCCGCGATGGCGAGCGCGACGCCGATCGTCACGGTGACGAAGACCACCAGCCGTTGCCGCAGCAGCCGTTGCCGCGCGGTGCCGGGCCGTCCGCCGGGCACGGGGGTGTGCTGCCGGTCGCGGGGCCGGGGTCTGGCCGGCGGAGGAGTGTGCGGACGGTCCCGCAGGGGGCGGGTGACGGGCGTGGCCTCGGGCCG
>NZ_MECK01000321.1 GCF_014596465.1 Streptomyces sp. CBMA123
GGTCCTGGTCGGCGGCGCCGGCCAGGACCGGGCCCGTGACCCGGGGGAGTTGGGCGGGGTCGAGCGAGCCGTCGCAGTCCATGAAGCAGACCAGCTCGGCGGTGGCGGCGCGCAGCCCGGCGTGGCAGGCGGCGCCGAAGCCGCGCCGGGGCTCCTCGACCACGGTCGCGCCGAGGGAGCGGGCCAGCTCGGCGGAGCCGTCGCGCGAACCGTTGTCCACGACGACGGCCCGCCAGCCCGCCGGGATGCGGCCGAGCACCCACGGCAGGGCGGCGGCCTCGTCGAGGCAGGGCAGGACGACGTCGACGACCGCTGCGGGAGGGAGGGGAGGAGTCACGCCGGTCACGCTAACCGCGGCCGGTCCCGCCAGGGTCCAGCCGCGCCCTTACGGAAGTACGACGGCCGGGCGGCGCGGCCCGTTCGGGGGAGCGCGCGGCGGTCGCGGGCGCCGTCGGGCGGTTCTTACGGAAATCGGACGCGGGGGCCGCCGGCCGCCCGTCGGGGCCGGCGGCTCGTATCCTCGGCGAGGTGAACGAGAGCCCCACCCCCGCCGGAGCGCCACCCCCCCCCGCCGCAGCGCCGCCCACGCCCGCCGGCCCGACCCGGCCCGGCCGCATCCTGGTGGTCGACGACGACCCCACCGTGGCCGAGGTCGTCGCCGGCTACCTCACCCGGGCCGGCCACCAGGTCGACCGCGCCGCCGACGGCCCCCAGGGGCTGGCCCTGGCCCGCACCGGCCGGCCGGACCTGCTGGTCCTGGACCTCATGCTCCCGGGCATCGACGGACTGGAGATCCTCCGCAGGCTGCGGGCCGACCCGGACGGCGCCGAGCTGCCGGTCGTGCTGCTCACCGCCAAGGGCGACGAGACCGACCGCATCCTCGGGCTGGAGCTGGGCGCGGACGACTACGTCACCAAGCCGTTCAGCCCGCGTGAACTCGTCCTGCGGGTGCAGTCGGTGCTGCGCCGCTCCCGCGCGGGCGGCCCGGCCGGACCGGTCGGCGGCCGGGTGCGCTCGGGCGACATCGCGCTCGACCCCCAGGCCCGCCGAGTGCACCGGGGTGGGCGTGAACTGGCTCTGACGCTGCGGGAGTTCGACCTGCTGGCGTTCCTGCTCCGGCACCCGCAGACGGTGTTCGCCCGGCAGGAGCTGATGGAGCGGGTGTGGGGCTGGGACTTCGGCGACCTCTCCACGGTCACCGTCCACGTCCGCCGGCTGCGGGAGAAGATCGAGGACGACCCGGCGGCGCCGCGGCTGATCTCCACGGTCTGGGGCGTCGGCTACCGCTACGACCCGGCTCCGGCCGAGGGCGCGCAGACCGGCGAGGAGGGCGGGGCGGCGTGAAGGACCTGCTGCTGATCGCGCTGTTCGCCGCGCTCGGCGCGGGCGGGGCGGGCCTGCTCGGCTGGGTGGCCGTGCGGCTGCTGCGGCGCCGTTCGCTCGCGCTGTCGCTGTTCTGCGTCGCCGCCGTCACCGTGCTGGCGGTCACCTCCGGGACCTTCGCGGTGGCCCAGGCGATGTTCCTGTCCCGGCACGACCTCGGTGTGGTGATCACGGTGCTGGTGATGGCGGCCGTGGTCTCGCTGGCCACCGCCGCGCTGCTCGGACGCCAGGTGGTGGCCGGGAGCCGGGCGCTGACCGCGGCCGCCCGGACCGTCGGCAGCGACACCGGGTTCGCGCCGCCGGAGCGCCCGCTCGGCCTGGAGCTGGCCCAGCTCGGCGCCGAACTCGCCGCCACCAGTGCCCGGCTGGCCGAGTCCAGGGCCCGGACCCAGGCTCTGGACGCCTCCCGGCGCGAGCTGATCGCCTGGATCTCGCACGACCTGCGCACCCCGCTGGCGGGCCTGCGCGCCATGGCGGAGGCCCTGGAGGACGGCGTCGCCGAGCACCCGCAGGACTATCTGCGGCGGATGCGCGCCGAGGTCGAACGGCTCACCGGGATGGTCGACGACCTCTTCGAGCTCTCCCGGATCCAGGCGGGCGCGCTCGCCCTGTCGGTGTCCCGGGTCTCGGTGTACGACCTGGTCGACGAGGCGCTCGCCGGGGCCCATCCGCTGGCCCGCCGGCGCGGGGTGCGGCTGGAGGGCGGGCAGGTCGCCGCCGAACCGGTGGAGGTGGACTCCGGGGAGATCACCCGGGTACTCGGCAACCTGCTGGTGAACGCGATCCGTTCGACCCCGGAGGACGGCGTGGTCGCCGTCTCCGCCCGCCGGGAGGCGGACGAGGTGGTGCTCGCGGTCACCGACGGCTGCGGCGGCATCCCGGAGCCGGACCTGCCCCGGGTGTTCGAGACGGGCTGGCGCGGCAGCGCCGCCCGTACGCCCCGCTCGGCCGACCCGGGCGGCGCCCCGGAGCGGGGGGAGGGCGGTGCCGGGCTCGGACTGGCCATCGTCCGGGGCATCGTGGAGGCCCATGCCGGGCGTGCCCGGGTCCGCAACGTCGCCGGGGGCTGCTGCTTCGAGATCGTCCTGCCGGCCGCGCGCGGCTAGGGTCACCCGCGCTGGGGCGCCGCCGCGAACTCCGTCATGCCCGCCGCGAAGGCCACCCGGGCCCGCCAGCCCAGCTCCGCGCGCAGCCGCGCGGAGTCCGCGGTGATGTGCCGGACGTCGCCGAGCCGGTACTGGCCGGTGACCACCGGGGCCGGCCCGCCGTGGGCGGCGGCCAGCGCCCCGGCCATCTCGCCGACCGTACGGACCTCGCCGCTGCCCGTGTTGTACGCCCGGACGCTGCCCGGCGGGCGCTCGCCGACCGCCGTGAGCGCGGCGAGGTTGGCGTCCGCGACGTCCCGGACGTGGACGAAGTCCCGGCGCTGCCCGCCGTCCTCGAACACCCGCGGCGCCTCGCCCCGGGCCAGCGCCGAGCGGAACAGCGAGGCCACCCCGGCGTACGGGGTGTCGCGCGGCATCCCGGGGCCGTAGACGTTGTGGTAGCGCAGCGTCAGGAGCCGGCCGCCGCAGGCGCGGGCCCAGGCGCCGGCCAGGTGCTCCTGGGCGAGCTTGGTGGCCGCGTAGACGTTGCGCGGGTCGGTCGGGGCGTCCTCGGCGACCAGGCCGGGGCGCAGCTCGGCGCCGCACTCCGGGCAGGGCGGCTCGAAGCGTCCGGCGTCCAGCTCGCCGGGGTGCCGGGGGCCGGGGGAGACCTCGCCGTGCTCCGGGCAGCGGTAGCGGCCCTCGCCGTAGACCACCATGGACCCGCCGAGGACGAGGCTGCGCACTCCCGCCCGGGCCATCGCGGCGAGCAGGACGGCCGTGCCCAGGTCGTTGCAGCCCGCGTAGGCGGGCGCGTCGTCCAGGTCCAGGCCGAGGCCCACCATGGCGGCCTGGTGGCAGACCGCGTCCACCCCGGCCAGCGCCGAGCCGACCGCCGCCTCGTCCCGGACGTCCCCGTGCCGGAAGTCGACGCCGTCCGGCAGCGCGGGGGCCGCTCCGGAGGGGTGGACGGCGGGCAGCAGCGCGTCCAGGACCAGCACGTCGTGGCCCGCCGCCACCAGGGCCCGTACGACCGCCGAACCGATGAACCCGGCGCCGCCGGTGACCAGAATCCTCATGACCGGCGACGCTACCGCCGGCGGCCCCGCCGATTGGGTGATCCGGGGGGCGTGTCACGCTTCGGTAAGACCCGGGGCGGCGTCGGCTCCGTCAGCTCCGTCGACTCCGTCGACCGCGAGGTAGCGCTGGGTAGAGATGACATGTACGCTGCGTGTCGCCGGATGAACAGCAATCGGGCCCGGCCGTTGCTCCGTGGGGGGAGTCACGCCCAGGCCCGGTCACCGGTCGGGGCTCGGTCGCACTCGTGGGGGAGTTGCGGCCGGGCCCATAACCGGTTGCTGGTCGTATGCCCGGTCTGAAGTCCCGCCAGACATGACAACTGTCCAGCGGGAGGCCGGCTTCGGGCCCGTCCGTCCAGAACTGCAGGTCGGCGGCCCGGGGTTGGTCGGCCCTGGGTGCGCGCGGTCGTCGACGGGTTGCCGTCAGCGGCCCCGGTCAGCGGGCCCGGTCAGCGGGCCAGCAGCTGCCGCAGCTGGTCGATGACGAACTGCGGGTTCTCCTCCGTGACCCAGTGGTTGGCGTTCGGCACCACCGCGGTGGTCACGTTCGCGCGCACGGCCACGTGCTTCAGATCCTCGCCGACCTTCTCGCCCATGCTGTGCTGGCCGCCGATGCCGAGCACCGGCATGGTCAGCGGGTTGTCGTCGAGCAGCGCCTGCACCTCTCGCTCGCCCTTGTCCTGCTGGCGGAAGAAGTCGAAACCCGAACGGGTGGCACCGGGTCGGCTGTAGGCGGCGATGTACTCCTTCTGGCTCTTGGCGCTCGGGGCCCCGCCCGGGGCGCCGCCGTTGAGGACCGAGCCGTAGAAGACCTTCTCCCGGCCTGCCACCAACTGCTCCGCCATGCCGGCCTTCTGGCCGTTGACGAAGGAGTCCCACCACAGGTAGTTCGGCTGGTCGGCGACCAGCTGCAGGTACCAGGTGGTCGGCGGCGCCTCCAGGATCGCCAGGTGGTCCACCCGGTCGCGGTACTTGGCCGCGTAGGCCAGCGCCACCCCGCCGCCGACGTCGTGGCCGGCCACCGAGATCCGGGCGTCGCCGAAGCCGAGCCGGTCCACCACGGCGTGCACGTCCGCGGCCAGGGTGAGGGCGGTGTAGGTGCCGTAGGCGTCGCTGTCGGAGGGCTGCGAGCGGCCCAGGCCGCGCAGGTCGACCGCGATCACGGTGTGGTCCGCGGTCAGCGCGGGCGCCACCTGCTCCCAGGTCTGCAAGGTCTCCGGCCAGCCGTGCAGCAGCACCAGCGCCGGGCCGTGCCCGGCCACCGCGTAATGGATCCGCAGGCCGTCGCTGGTCGCGTAGCCGTCCGTGAAGCCCGGCAGCCCGCCGGGCGGGGTGGCGGAGGCCTCGGCGGCGCCACCGGTGGCGGTGAGGAGCGTGGCGATGGTGAGCGCGGCGGCGGTCGCGGCGACCGGCCAGCGGCGCTGACGCTTCGTCAATTTCGTGATCGAGGACATGACTTCCCCCAGGTGATCGTTGCGTTTGAGGCGCATCGTAGGGGGGCGGGCCGGATAGCTCGGGCGCGAAGGCGCCGGGCCGCGGCCCGGTACCGGGGCCGGGGGATCGACCCCTGCGCCGCCGCCCGGGTGCGTCCCCGTCGGCAGCACCGGATGTCCCTGCTGATCAGGGATCAGGGACGGCTCGGTCACATCGAGTCGGACGACTTCGCCGCTGGGGGCCCGACGGCGTCCGGCTCGTCGGGCGGCGGCACCGCACTGGTTGTTCGATTGGCTCGAAATCGCCGTTCCCGTTGGCGCGATGTGCCCGTTCGCCCGGCGCCGCGCCGCACCCGACCCGGCGATCAGGCCCCCGGCCAGGGGCACAGCGGACCATCGCCCGGGTGCCGCCCGCTCAGACCATCCGGGCCGTGGTGGGGGAGTCCGCCCCCTGGCGGCGGGCGTCGCGGCGGGCCCGCCCCGGGGTCGGGCCGGTGCCCAGCACCCGGCCGGCGCCGAG
>NZ_MECK01000322.1 GCF_014596465.1 Streptomyces sp. CBMA123
GCGCAGCCGGGCCCAGGAGTCGCCGATCTCGGGGCGGGGTTCGAGCCGGCCGGGGCGGGGCGGTGTGCCGGGCCCGCCGGTCTCGGGGAGGGCGAGTTCGCGGGCGGCGGCGTCGGCGAGGGTGCGCAGCACGTGGGCGCCGGGCAGCGGGGCCTGGGCGCCGCCGGGCCGGGGTGTGGTGGCGCCGGGCAGCCGGCGCGGGCGCACACCGGTGGCCACGACGAGGGCGTCGCAGCGCACCCGGCTCCCGTCGGCCAGGTGCACGGTGCGGCTCCCCCGGTCCAGGTGGTCGGCGGCCACCCCCAGGCGCAGGTCGAGCCGTAGCTCCTCCAGCGCGCCGGGGGTGCGCAGGGCCAGCCGTTCGGGCTGCCACTGCCCGTCGAGCAGCTGCTTGGACAGCGGCGGCCGGTCGTACGGGGGTTCGTGCTCGGCGCCGACCAGGGTGAGGCGGCCGTCGTAGCCGGCCCGGCGCAGCGCCTCGGCGGCGTGCAGTCCGGCCGCGCCGGCTCCGACGACGGCCACCTCGCGCGGAGCGGTCACCCCTGTTCCAGGGTGATCGCCGCGGCCGGGCAGACCGCGGCGGCGTCCTGGACGGCCTGGTGGAGTCCGGCCGGCGGGTTGGCGTCGAGCAGGACGACGATGCCGTCCTCGTCGCGCTGGTCGAAGACGTCGGGGGCGGCGAGCACGCAGCTGCCGGCGCCGCAGCACTTCTCCTGGTCGATGCGGACGAGCATGGGTGGGGTTCCCTTCGGGGCTTCGGGGTCGGTGAGGGGTGGTCAGGCACGGAGGGGCGGTCAGGCACGGAGGGGTGGGTGACGGGCGCGGAGGCCCGGGGGGTCACCAGGCGACGGGCAGCTCGTGGACGCCGTAGATGAGCATCTCGCCGCGGAAGCGGACCTCCTCGAACGGCACCGCCAGGCGCAGTCCGGGCAGCCGGCGCAGCACGCTGTCGAGGGCGATCTGCAGTTCCAGCCGGGCGAGGGGCTGGCCCAGGCACTGGTGGACGCCGAAGCCGAAGGCCAGGTGGCGGCGGGCGTCGCGGGTGAGGTCGAGGTCGTCGGCGTCGGGGAACTCCGCGGCGTCCCGGTTGGCGAGGCTGATCATGCAGATGACGCCCTCGCCGGCCCGGATCCGCACCCCGCCCAGCTCGACGTCCTCGGTGGCGACCCTGGTCAGGCCGGAGTGCACGATCGTCAGGTAGCGCAGCAGTTCCTCGACGGCGCCGGGGACGGCCTCGGGGTGGCGGCGCAGGTGGTCGAGCTGGGCGGGGTTGCGCAGCAGGGCGAGGATCGACAGCGCGGTCATGTTGGCGGTGGTCTCGTGCCCGGCGACCAGCAGCAGCCGGCCCATCGCGCCGATCTCCTTGGTGTTCAGCTCGCCGCGTTCCACCAGTCGGCTGAGGATGCCGTCGTCGGGCTGGGCGCGCTTGGTCTCGGTGAGGTCCTCCAGGTAGCCGGTCAGCCGCTCCTGGGCGGTGATGACGTCCTCGACGGCGGAGTCGCGGCGCAGCAGGACACGGCTGCACTCCTGGAAGAACTCGTGGTCCTGGTAGGGGACGCCGAGCAGCAGGCAGATGACCAGGGAGGGCAGCGGCAGGGCGAACTCGCCGACCAGGTCGGCGCCGGTGCGCCCTTCGGTCATCCGGTCCAGCAGCTCGTCGGCGATGCGCTGGATCTCGGGGCGCAGCGCCTCGACCTTCTTGATCATGAATTCGCCGGTGAGCATCCGGCGCAGGCGGGCGTGCTCGGGGTCGTCCATCCGGATGAAGGTGGGCTGGCCGTTGGTCAGCTGGCGGGCGCCGGCGCTGATGAAGGGGAAGCCGGCGCGGTTGGCGTCCGCGCTGAAGCGGGCGTCGGAGAGCACCGCCTTGACGTCCTCGTGCCGGGTGAGCAGCCAGCTGGGGGATCCGTCCCACAGCGAGATGCGGCTGATCGGCTCCTCCCGCTGGGCCTGCTGGTAGGCCGGCGGCGGGGCGAACGGGCAGGCGCCGCGGGCGGCGGGGTGGGTGGAGCTGGGGGTCTGTGCGGCGGTGGCCATGGGGGGCTCCCCTCTCGGAGCTGGCTGTGCCGGATGGGTCCGGTCCGCGGCGCCCTACGGTGTGCGGCCGTACGGGCGGGCGGCGCTACGTGTGTGCGGGTGGCGGTACGGGCGTGCGGCGGTGCGGCACGTGGGCGTGCGGTGGCATCCGGGCGTGCGGGCCCGGAGCATTTACGTGCCAAAAGCAACTAACTCGCTGTCACGCTAACTCGCGGTCAGTGTCGGCGAAAGGGGCCACCGGGTGGACGGCGAATCTGTCCGAAATCCGGTCACCGCTGCGCACCGCAGCGGTGGCGCGCACCGGCTCGCTAAAGTTCCCCCATGTCGGACGCCGCAGACGAGCCCGCAGACGGCCGGAACGCCACCGCAGACCTGGAGGCCGTACTCGCCTCGCTGGCCTACCTGCTGACCCGCTCCAAGGAGCACGAACACCGCACCGCCAAGGCCGGCATCACCGCGGCCCGCTCGGACGTCTACCTGCTGCGCGCGCTCGCCGAGGCCGACGGCGTCAGCCGGGTGGGCGACCTGGCCGCCCGGCTGATGGTCAAGCCCTCCCACGTCACCCGGCAGATCGACCGCCTGGAGAGCCAGCGGCTGGTCGAGCGCACCCCGGACGCCCTGGACCGGCGGGCCCGCCAGGTCGCGCTCACCACCGACGGCCGGGCCCTGCTCGACCGGCTGAAACAGGCCAACATCATCGGGCTGGCCGACGCGCTGGACGGCGTCCCGGAGCCGGACGTCGCCGCGACGGTCAGCGTGCTGTGCCACCTGATCGAGCGCTACGTGCACCGGGTGCGCAGCACCCTGCTGCCGGAGGACGACGGCGACTGCGCTCCCCCGGCAGGCGGGGAGGACGGGGCGGCGGCGACCGTACGGGCGGTCGCGGGGCGGCGGCTGCCGGCCGGGGCCCGGCCGAACGCGCGCGACGCCGTCGAGTCCTGAGCGCCCCGCAGGCCCGGGCTCAGCGCGGGCGCAGGGCGGTCACGGCGGCCTCGGCGGTGTTGGCGTGGTGGGCGGCCTGGCGGGTGACGGGGAGCCAGGTGGGGCGGAAGCGGCGGCGGTAGTGGGCGCACCAGGTGTGCAGGAGGGCGGCGGGGCGGGGGTCGGGCGCGGGGGCGGCGCGGCGCAGCAGGGCGGCGGCGCGGACCGGGATGCGGTGGGCCCACAGGTCGATGCCGGCCAGGTGGGCGCCGGTGAGCAGGGGCGGCGGGATGAGGGGGTGCCCGGCGGTGCGCGGGTCCCAGGCGTCGGCGAGTTGCCGTAGGGCGGTCAGCTGGGTGTGGGCGGCGCGCAGCAGCGGGGTGTGGTGCGGCGGGAGGGCGGTCGGCGGGTCGCCCGGCAGGTGGTTCAGCACGTCGGTGAGCCGGCGGCCGCGTTCGCGCAGCTCGTCGGCGACGGCGCGCAGGTGCGGGTCGGGGTCGGCGGCGGGGCGGGGGTCGCCGAGGCGGTCGGTGGTCCAGGCGGGGACCTCGATGACGACGGTGTGGCCGCCGTGGCGCTGCGGGGCGAACCAGGTGGCGGCCCGGGCGCCGGCCGGGGCGTCGTCCTGGTCGGCGAGCATGCCGGTGGTGTTCTCCTGGGAGTCGATGTGGTGGGGCTCCATGAGGAAGACGCCGGGGCCGGCGGCGGACAGCCGGTAGGTGTCGAAGGATCCGGTCTCGACCGGGATGCCGAGGGCGGCGGCGGAGCGGGCGAAGGGCTCGACGAGGGCGGCCGGGTCGGTGGTGGCCTGGAGGAAGGTGCCGCCCACGTCGGCGGTGTGCAGGGAGAGTTGGAGCGAGGGCCGGAGTTCGTCGATCAGGTCGAGCAGGATCCGGCTCTCCGGGAGGCGGCCGCCGATCGCCGGGGCCCATTCGGGCTGTTCGTCGGCGGCGGGGCGGAAGTAGCCGGCGAAGTAGGCGGGCAGGGTGCGGGATTCCACGGCGCCCCGGGCCAGGTGGGCGCCGTCGGGGTCGAGGCAGAGCAGGAGGTGCCAGGCCGTCGCGGGGTGCCGGGCGGGGTGGGCCAGGGCCCGGTGGGCGAGTTCGACGAGGCCGGCGCGGCCGGAGAACTCGTCGGCGTGGGCGCCGGAGACGACCAGGACGTTGTCGGCGGGGTGGCCGCCGGGGCTGTCAGGGCCGGCGGGGCCGTCGGGGTGATCGGGGCCGATCGACAGGAGCAGCAGGGGGCGGCCGGCCCGGGAGGTGCCGAGGGTGCGGACCCGGCAGCGTCGGGGGTGGCGGGCGGCCAGCCGGTGGGCGGTGTCGGCGAGTTCGTCGAGGGTGGGGTAGCGGTCGTGGAGCAGGATCGCCCGGCCCGCGCCGGTCGAGGTGTCGGTCAGCATCGGTCTCCTTCTCCCGGTGTCCGGAGGCCGGTGGGCCCGGAGGTGGTATTGGATCCGCTCGGGTGGTGATCCGTCCAGGGTGCTCCGGGCGGTGGCCGGGCGGGTGGGGCGAACCGTGTGTCACTACCAGGTTGCCTATTGTCATATGCTTGCCATATTTGCTGGTCAGGGTGGGGGCGCGGGTGGACTTCCGGTTGTTGGGCTCGGTGGCAGCCGTGGCCGCGGACGGGCAGGAGCTCGCGCTCGGCTCCCCCAAGCGCCGCAGCCTGCTGGCGATGCTGCTGCTGAACCCCGGCGCGCCCGTCGGCGTCGACCGGCTGACCGAGGCCCTCTGGGAGGAGGAGCCGCCCCGGCACGCCCGCACCGTCATCCACAACCACGTCTCCGGGCTGCGCGCCGTCCTCGCCGCCCACCGGGCACCCGCCGCCGGCGTCGAACTGGCCACCGACGGCAGCGGCGGCTACCTGCTGCGGGCCCCCGAGACCGCGGTGGACACCCAGCGGTTCGAACGCCTCGTCCGCACCGCCCGCACGGCACCCGAGGCCGGCCACACGGTCACGGCGCTGCGGCGGGCACTCGCCCTGTGGCGCGGTCCCGCGCTCGCCGGCACGGCGCCCAGCCTGCCGCTGCAGTGCGCCGCCCAGGCCCTGGAGGAACTGCGGCTGACGGCCGTGGAGGAACTGGCCCGCGCCCACGGCCGGCTCGGCGACCACGGCGCGGCCGCCGCCGTCCTGGCCACCGAGGCCGCCCTGAACCCGCTGCGGGAGCCGCTGGTCGCCGCGCTCGTGCTCGCGCTCGGCCGGGCCGGGCGGCGCTCGGAGGCGCTGGAGTGGTACCACCGCACCCGCCGCACGCTGGCCGAGCAGCTGGGGATCGACCCCGGGGCCGAACTCGCCCAGGCGTACGGGGTGCTGCTGCGCGGCGACGGGGCGGGCGCACCGGTGCCCGTACCCGTCGCGCCCGTCGTACCCGTGCCCGCCGGGCCCGCGCCGTGGCCCTTCCCCCGGCGGCCCCGGGGGTTCTCCGGGCGC
>NZ_MECK01000323.1 GCF_014596465.1 Streptomyces sp. CBMA123
GCAAGACCAACCGGCAGATCGGCCGGGAGCTCTACCTCGCCGAGAAGACCGTGAAGAACCACGTCTCGCGGCTGCTCGCCAAACTGGGTGTCGAGCGTCGCCTCCAGGCCGCCGTCATCGCCGCCCATGCGGACGAGTCCGGGCAGCACCACCAGCGCCCGCACTGAGCCGACAGGGCCCGGACGGGAGCCCGGGTGGGCCCGGAGTTAGAGCCGAACGGCCCAAGCGGCGTGCACGGTCCCGGCCGCATCGTGGAGGGACGGACCTCCCGTCGCGGCTGACGAGACGGCGATGACGTACTGGAACGGCCACGGCATGAACGGCTGGGGCATCGGCCTGATGACCGTGGGCCTCGCCCGCGGCGAGATCCACCCCGACGAGTGCCGCACCCGTCCGGACACCCTGCGCGGCGGCGACCCGCCCGCCTGACGTCATGGAGGCGGTCATGACCACCCTCACCCTCGACGCCCCCACGCTGGAGAAGCTCGTCTCCGCGGCGGTCGCCGCACCCTCGATCCACAACAGCCAGCCCTGGCGCTTCCGGCTCCAGCCGGACACCTCCACCCTGGAGGTGCGGGCCGACCGCAGCCGCGCCGTCCCGGCCGCCGACCCGCAGGGCCGGGCGCTGCACATCTCCGTCGGCGCGGCCGTCCTCAACCTGCGGATCGCTGCCCGCCACCTCGGCTGGGCACCCGACGTGCGCCTGGTGCCCGACCCGGCCGAACCGGACCTGCTCGCCGCCGTCCGGTTGGACACGGCGGCTGTCGTGCCGCTCCCGGGCACGGACAGGCTGTACGAGGCGATCTGGCACCGGCACACCATCCGCACACCGTTCACCGGCAGGCCCGTGCCCCCGGCCGTCCTCGACGAACTCGTCGCCGGCGCCCGGGCCGAGGACGCCGTGCTCCACCTGCCCGGCCACGACGAGACCGCCCGACTGCTCCACCTCACCGCCGAGGCCGAACGCCGCAGCACCACCGACGAGGCCCAGCGCACCGAGAGCCGCAGCTGGATCCGCACCGGCGACGCACCGCCCTACGGCATCCCGGTCGGCGCGCTCGGTCCGCAGGACGTGTCCGGCCACCTGCCGATGCGCGACTTCTCCGCCCTCCACGCCGCCGAGCACCAGGCCCCCGCCACCTTCGAAGCCGAGCCCCGCGTCGCCGTCCTCACCACCGAGCACGACACCCCGCGGGACTGGCTGCGCGCCGGCCTCGCTCTGGAACACGTCCTGCTCGCCGCCACCGTCCACGGGGTCCGGGCCTCCCTGCTGCACCAGGCCATGGAGTGGCCCTACCTGCGGTGGGAAGCCCGTGACCCGCATCGGGGCCCCGGCTACGTCCAGATCCTGATCCGCCTCGGCTACGGCCCCGAGGGCGCCCCCACACCCCGCCTCGGAGCCAAGGATGTCGTGGAGCGGCAATGACGACGGTGCTGCCGCGTTCACTCGCCCGGGATCGGGACCCGCCAGACCAGCTCGGTGCCGCCTTCGGGGCGGGGGCGGGCGGTGAAGGTGCCGTCCAGTGCGGCGGCGCGGTCGGCCAGGTTGGCGAGCCCACTGCGGCGACCGTCCTCGGGGAGGCCGACTCCGTCGTCGGTGACGGTGAGGGTCAGGTCGGTCCCGGCGGCCACCGAGATGTCGACGGCGTCGGCCCGGGCGTGGCGGGCGGCGTTGGCCAGGGCCTCCTCCAGGACGGCGACGGCCGCGTCCGCGACCTCAACGGGGACGGTGACGTCGAGCAGGCCGGTCATCCGCAGGGCCGGGGCGAAGCCGAGGGACCGGGCGGCGCGTTCGACGACCTCGACGACGCGGGTGCGCAGGCCGCTCGCCGCCGGGCCCTTCTCCCGAAGGCGCAGGCCGAAAATGGTGGCGCGGATGGTCTTCGCGGTCTCGTCCAGGTCGTCGATCGCGCGCAGGACCCGGTCGGTGGCCTCGGGGTGCTCGATGAAGCGGGTGGCGCCCTGGAGGGTCATTCCGGTGGCGAAGAGCCGCTGGATGGCCAGGTCGTGCAGGTCGCGGGCGATCCGGTCGCGTTCCTGCAGCAACGCCACCTGCTCGGAGTCCCGGCGGCGCTCCGCGAGTTCCATCGCCACCGCCGCCTGGCCGGCGAAGCCCAGCAGCGGCCCGGACTCGCCCTCCTCGAACAGCGGCGCACCGGCCGCCCGGGCCAGCAGCAGCACGCCCCGGATCCCGTTCTCGCTGGTGCCGATGGGGATGGCGAGGGCCGGGCCCAGGCCCTGCCAGCGCGGCGGACCGGCGGTGATCCTCGGGTCGTGCTGGACGTCGGGGCTCACCACGAGGCCGCCGGTACGGAAGGCCGCCCCCATGAACGAGCCCTCGATCGGCAGCACCAGGCCGCGGTGCTCTTGATCGCCCAGGCCGACGGCGATCCGCACCTCCAGCTCGCCGGTCTCCGGCAGGGGCACGGCGACGACGGCGAGGTCCGCGCCGGCGATCTCGGTCGCCCGGGCGAGCAGCAGGTCCAGCACCTCCTGCTCCGCGCTGCCCGACAGCAGGGCGCTGGTCACCTCGGCACTGGCCTCCAGCCAGCGCTGCCGCCGCCGGGCCCGGTCGTAGAGCCGGGCGTTGTCGATGGCCACCCCGGCGGCGACGGCCAGGGTGGCGAGCACCGACTCGTCCTCGTCGTCGAAGTCGCCGCCGCCGCGCTTCTCGGTCAGGTAGAGGTTGCCGAACACCTTGCCGCGGATCCGGATCGGCACGCCCAGGAAGCTGCTCATCGGGGGGTGTCCGGCCGGGAATCCGTAGGACGCCGGGTGACCGGAGATCCGGCTGAGCCGCAGCGGTTCGGGGTGGCGGATCAGTTCGCCGAGGATGCCGTGCCCGGACGGCAGGTTGCCGATCAGCTTGACCTGGTCGTCGGTGACCCCGACCGGGATGAACTGCGACAGCCGCTGGTCCTCGCCGATCACGCCGAGCGCACCGTACTCGGCGTCCACCAGGGTGACCGCCGCCTCCACGATGTGCTGCAGGACCTGGGAGAGTTCCAGGTCGCGCCCGACCGCCAGCACCGCCTCCAGCAGGCTGTGCACCCGGTCACGGGTGCCGCGGGCGGCGTCCAGCCGGGCCTGCAGTTCCTCCAGGAGCTCGTCCAGTCGCAGTTTCGGCACGGGGACGCCCGACTCCGAAGCGCTGGCCTCCGACGGGCTGGTCTCCGACACGCTGCCCAAGGGGTCCTCCCTGCCTCGCCCCCCATGTCCCACTGACCAGCGTAGGCGTGATCGCCCCGGCCCGGCGGGTGCGAGGAGGGGGTCCATCGGCCCAGCGGGAGCACCCCACCGGGCCCCTGGCAAAGGGCGCGGCCCGGGAGACGCTGGAAGTACGAGCGGAACCGCCGTCTCCGCCCTCCGAGAGGAGCGATCGCAGCATGAAAGCGCTCACCTACCACGGACCCGGCCGCCGCACCTGGGGCGACGCCCCCGACCCGGCCGTCCAAGACCCGGAGGACGCCGTCGTCCGAGTGGACGCCGTCACCATCTGCGGCACCGACCTGCACATCCTCAAGGGCGACGTCCCCGAGGTCACCGAGGGCCGCGTCCTCGGGCACGAGGCCGTCGGCACCGTCACCGAGACCGGACCGGGCGTGCGCACCGTCACGGCCGGCGACCGAGTGCTGGTCTCCTGCATCTGCGCCTGCGGCCGCTGCGCCTACTGCCGGGCCGCGAGCTACGGCCAGTGCACCGGCGGTGGCGGCTGGATCCTCGGCCACCTGATCGACGGCTGCCAGGCCGAGTACGTCCGCACCCCCTTCGCGGACACCTCCCTGTACAAGCTGCCCGACGGCGTCCGGGACGAGGACGCCCTGCTGCTCGCCGACATCCTGCCCACCTCCTACGAGGTCGGCGTCCGCAACGGCCGCCTCGGGCCGGGCGACACCGTCGCGATCGTCGGCGCCGGACCGATCGGCCTCGCCGCCATCCTCACCGCCCGCCTCTACAGCCCGTCCCGCATCATCGCGATCGACCTCGCGCAGAGCCGCCTCGACGCCGCCGAGCGCTTCGGCGCCGACAGGACGCTGACCGTGGCCGAGGCGACCCCGGAGGCCGTCCGCGGACTGAGCCGGGACGGACTGGGCGTGGACGTCGCGATCGAGGCGGTCGGCGTCCCCGAGTCCTTCGAACTGTGCACCCGCCTGGTGCGCCCCGGCGGCCGGGTCGCCAACGTGGGCGTGCACGGCAAGCCGGCGGTGCTCCACCTGGAGGACCTCTGGATCCGCGACGTCACCATCACCACCGGCCTGGTCGACACCAACTCCACCCCGCTGCTGCTCGACATGCTCGCCGTCGGCCGGCTGGACGTCGCAGGGCTGGTCACCCACCGCTTCGGGCTCGACGAGATGCAGGACGCGTACGACGTCTTCGCCGACGCCGCCGACACCGGAGCCCTCAAGGTCGCGCTCTTCCGGACCTGACCCGTGCGTGCCGAGGAGCCGCGACCATGATCACCGACCGCACCGACCCCACCGCCATCGCCCGCCGGATCCTCCAGCGCCGCGACCAACTCGGCCTGAGTGAAGGGATGCTGGCCTACCGGGCCAACATGGCACCGGCCTACCTGCGCCAACTCCTGCAGACCGGGCCGGAGCTCGACCCGCCCGCCTTCGTCCGGCTCGCCACCGCGCTCGGGACGACCTGGCCGCAGCTGCTGACCGGCCGCAACCCCGACGCCCCACCGGGACAGCCCGACGCCGCCGCCCCCCGCCCCCTGCTGTTCCACCTGACCGAACCGCAGTGCTGGGAACTGCTCGGCACCCACGGCGTCGGCCGGATCGGCCTGCCGATCGGGCCGGCACCTGTCGTGCTCCCGGTGAACTACGCGGTGGACACCCGGACGATCGTCTACCGTACGGCGCCGCACGGCGCGGCGGCCCCGGCCGACGGCTCGCCCGCCTCCTTCCAGGTGGACCATATCGACGACCACCGCAGCCTCGGCTGGAGCGTCCTGATCCTCGGCGAGGCCCACCACATCGACGACCCGGACGAGCAGCAACGGCTCTCCACCCTGCCCGGCGCCGAGCCATGGGCCGGCGGCTCCCGGCCCCTGTGGGTGCGCATCCGCCCCGTGGAGGTCACCGGCCGCCGGATCGGCACGGGGTGAACCTCGACCAACTCCGCGCCGACGGCCGGGTGTTCGGCTCCACCCGGACGCCATCGCGTTCGCCCGCAACCGCCTGTGCGGCCGGACCGCGGCCGCCGATCTTCCCTCGTCGCGGGAGCGGCCCGTTGACGCACCTTCGTCGAGCCGATCGTCACCGTTGCGTGCGGGGGCCTGGCCCAGGGGCATCGTTCTCGCTCCGGACGGGCGACTCCTGTTCTGTGCGAACCAGAGGTCCGATTCGCTGACGGCCTTCCGCCTCGATCCGTCGTCCGGGGCTTTGGCCCTGGCCGGCGAGCTGTCGGCGACCACCGAGCCCCCGTGCATCCTGCCGGTCGGTTCCCGAGTGGGCCGGTCGGTTCCCGAGCGGCGTCGGAGCCGAAGCGTCCGCCATGCTGTCTGACAGGTCCGAGAGCCGATCCTGCGACCCTCGGTGACGTCGTGTCAAGTCCTGATTCGCTTTCTGTTCACCGTTCGGCCGTGATGGCGTTCCCTGACCGCCCCCGTGATCCGCCGCGTCGATTCCGCTCGTGTACGGACTCTCGGTGGGGGACAAGTCCGTAAGTGATCGGATTTGATCAGAGGGCTTTCGCGAGGCAGGCTCGGTGCGCACAGTGGCGGATCCGCCACTGTGCGACACGGAGGGAGCCGCATGTCCGGGACCGAGCACGACGAGCCGACCGCACACGTCGTCGTCGGATACACCCCTCAGGAAGGATTCGTCGCCGTCCAACTCAGCCCGCCGCCGGCGGAGTACGTGTGGCACGACCGGCGGGCCGAGCACCGGCGGGAGCGGTTCGGGCCGGGGAACCGTTATCAGCAGTGGCTGGCCGTCGACGTCGGCACCGGCGCCGTGTGGTTCGGGGACACCGACTGGCGGAAGCCGGACGACGACCCCGCCGCCGGACTCCCGGGGCACCGGCGGGGCGAGGTCGGAGACGGGGCCCTGCCCTCGCCCGCCGTGCTCTTCCACCCGTTCACCCATCGCGTCGCCGACGGCGAGGGCGCGTCCTCCTGGCGGTTCCCCACGTCCGAGGACCTCCATGCGCTGGCCCGGCGGCTGCTGCCCACGGTTCAACGCGTGGTCGACTCCCTGCACCGGGTGGGCCCGAGCGGTGACCTGGAGTGGTCCGCCGAGGCCGCCACGGCCTGGTCCGACCTCGAACGAGCCTGTGAGTACACGTCCGACACGACGGGAACGGTGGTCTGGGCCGACTTCCGCACGAGTCCGGTCCCCGGCAGCAGAGTCGAAGTGACGGATTTCCTGGCCCGGAACCCGGAGTTGTGCGACCCGTCCTGGCCGACGGCCACGGACGCGGAGCTGGATGCCTATGCCGCGTACGAGCCCGGTTCAGGGTACGGCGGCGTTCCAGGACGGATGTGCGCTTCGGCGCGCGTCCACATCGAGGAGGGCTACACGTTCTACGGCCACCGCGCGGCCCTGTACGCCTACCGGGCCGCGGCTTGCGGAGACCGCACGCCGGTCGAAGCCGGGAGCTGGCTCCGGACCACCGACGCCGGACGCAGTGCGTGGGAAGCCGCCAAGGTCGTGGGCGCAAGTCTCGCCGATGCCACGGACTGTGTACTGGACCACCTCGTCGACACCTTCCGCAGTGCCGCAGCCGACGACGGCGCGGTCCTCACCGGGCTGCCGGCCTACCTGTGGCGACAGCGGGCCGAGGAACGGGCGGCGGTCGAGGAGACGCTCGCCGCCACCGGCGAGGAGCTGAACCGCCTCGAGGAACTGGTCAAGGAGATCCGGCGCGTGCGGAACACCGTCCTCACCCGCGTCCTCAGCTGGAACGACGGGCGGGACGACGAGGCGATCGCCGCTCTGGCCGCGACGTCCCCGAAGGTCGTGGCCGATTGGCGTGAGCGGCTCACGGCCAACCAGAGCGGCCGGCCGGTGTAGCGGGAGGGGAGGCCCCGGGAACCGGTCCGCGAGGGCAGGGGGCTCGACGGCGGCCGGTGCGTCACGAAAGCCTCAGGAGAGCGCGGCCAGCGCTTGCGCGGCGAGCAGCTGCTCCAGCGCCAACAGGGCCTGCGGGGTGTGCCGGGTGTCCAGCCGGACGGAGTAGAGGAAACGCGTCAGCTCCGGGTCGGCCAGTGGGCGTGCCACGACCTGGGTGACACCGCGGGGGAGTGCCAGCTGCGGCATGACGGCGACGCAGAGGCCCGCGGCGACGAAGCCCAGCACCGTGTTGAAGTCGTCCCCCTCGTATTCCAGGCGCGCCCGGAATCCCGGGGTCTTGGCGATCTGGGCGAGCAGTTCCAGGCGCAGCGCGGCCTCCGGGGCCGCGATCCAGGTCTCGGACGCGAGGTCCGCCAGGTCGATGACCTCGCGGTCGGCGAGGGGATGGCCGACCGGGACCACCGCCACGACCGGGTCCCGCGCGACCAGCGTCCGGCGCAGCGTGCGGGGCGGCGGCAGCGGTATGAAGTCGTAGTCGTAGGTGAGGGCCAGGTCCATGTCTCCGCGCTTGAGACGGACGTAGCCCGTTTCGGGCTCCAGCTGGGAGAGGCTGACCTGCACGTCGGGGTAGGTCGCCTGCAGCTGCGCCAACGCCTTCGGGACGATGCCGGTGGCGGCGGACGCGAAGGCGCCCAGCCGGATCCGTCCGGCCGTGCCGGCGCGCATGGCGTCGAGTTCCACGGACGCCGCCGCCAGTGCGGTCCTGACCCCCTGTTCGGCGTCGAGCAGGACCTGGCCGGCCGGGGTGGGCCGTACGGGCCGGCGTTCGAGCACCCGGAGACCCGCGCGGCGTTCGAGTTCGGCGATCTGCTGCGAGACGGCGGGCGCGCTGTAACCCAGCTCACGGGCCGCGGAGTTGAAGGAACGGTGGCGGACCACCGCTTCGAGAGTGGCGAGCAGGCGGGGGTCGAGCTTCTGCATCGAGTTAACGCTCACTTATCTGTCGCGAAGACGTCGTTTCTTGTGCTCGGAGGTGAACGGCAGCAGGATTCTTGCTTGCGGCCCGGACGCGCAAGTCTCCGCCTCCGCGCCGTGGCCGATCGCCATCGCGGGCGCATCCGTGCGCCGCCGCGCCGTGCACCCCCTCCTCCACAGCCCGCCGGCCTGCCCGCCGGCCTCTCCGCCGGCGTGCGCCGGGCCGGCGGGCTGTGGAGGAGACGGCCGTCGACCGCCGGTTCCAGCCCTGTAAGGACGTGGGATGCGCACACCGCTCATCGGACCCACCGCCGACCTCACCGACGCCCGGTGGGGCGGGCGGGAGCACGAGGCACCGTTTCGCCGTGGGCGTGCACTGGCGCACCGAGCCGGGGTCCGGCTCGGTGGTGGTGTACGCACTGATGAACGCGGCCAGGTCCACGAAGGCCGGTCCGGGGCGGCTTCCGGCGGGGGAGCGTCAACAGAAGTTCACCTCAGGGGAGTTGTCCCGGTGGCGAGGGGTCTTGACAGCACCGCGCGGCACCCCGCAGGATTCAGCCCGTGAACCTGTCAGACAGCCAGACAGCCAGTCCGATGCCCCGGCGTGTGAGTGCCATGGAAGCGGTGTTCGGCCACCTCCGCGGTGCCATCGAGCGCGGCGAGTACGTGGTGGGGGACAAGCTCCCCTCCGAAGCGGAGCTGTGCCGCACCCTGGAGGTCAGCCGTCCCGTGCTGCGGGAGGCCCTCCGGGCGCTCCAGACCATGGGACTGACCGTCTCGAAGACCGGGAGGGGCACCTTCGTGGTGGCGAACACGGTCGAGGACCCCACCTTCGGGGACTACGCTGCCCGCGACCTCCTGGAAGTCCGCCGACACGTCGAGATCCCGGTGGCCGGGTACGCGGCGCTGCGCCGCACCCCGGAGGACCTGGACCACCTGGCCCATCTGCTCGACCGGATGGAGCGGGAGACCGACACCACGGCGTGGGTCGCACTGGACACCGTCTTCCACCTGGCGGTGGCCGAGGCCTCCGGCAACCCGGTCTTCCGCCGGGTCATCGAGGAGATCCGCGACGCACTGGCGCGTCAGTCGGCCTTCCTCAACGAGTTGGGCGATCGCCGTGAGCAGTCCAACTGCGAGCACCGGGCGATCGTCGAGGCGCTGGCCGACGGTTCCGAGCCGGACGCGGTGGAGGCCATGTCCCACCACCTGCGCCGCGTCGAGGCGACCCTCACCGACATCGTGCGCCCCCAGCGCGCGGACACCCCGACAGAAGGCAGACCCGAGGCGTGAGCGAGCAATTCCTCAAGGATGAGAAGCGCCCCTCCACCCGTCACGTCGACGCCGGGGACACCGGCTACAGCAAGTCCCTGAAACCCCGGCACGTCAGCATGATCGCCATCGGCGGTGCCATCGGCACCGGGCTGTTCCTCGGGGCCGGGGGCCGTCTCGCCCAGGCCGGCCCCTCGCTGTTCGTCGCCTACGCGGTCTGCGGCCTCTTCGCGTTCCTCGTCGTACGCGCGCTCGGCGAACTCGTCCTGTACCGGCCGTCCTCCGGAGCCTTCGTCTCCTACGCGCGGGAGTTCCTGGGCGAGAAGGGCGCGTACACCGCGGGCTGGATGTACTTCCTCAACTGGACCACCACCGGTATCGCCGACATCACCGCGGTGGCCACGTACACCCACTACTGGCACCTGTTCTCCGACGTCCCGCAGTGGGTGATCGCGCTCGTGGCCCTGGCGGTGGTCCTCACCGTCAACCTCATATCGGTGCGGGTCTTCGGTGAACTGGAGTTCTGGTTCGCCATCGTGAAGGTCAGCGCGCTGGTCGTCTTCATGGGCATCGCGGTCTTCCTCCTGGTCACCCGGCACCCGGTGGACGGCGCCGTGCCCGGCCCCTCCCTGATCACGGACAACGGCGGCGTCTTCCCCAACGGTCTGCTGCCGATGCTGCTGATCATCCAGGGCGTCGTCTTCGCCTACGCCTCCGTCGAACTGGTCGGCGTCACCGCGGGCGAGACCGAGAACCCCGAGAAGATCATGCCGAAGGCGATCAACTCGATCATGTGGCGGGTGGGCCTGTTCTACGTCGGTTCGGTGCTGCTGCTCTCGATGCTGCTGCCGTGGGACAGGTACACCGCGGGCCAGAGCCCCTTCGTGACCGTGCTCTCGCACATCGGCGTCCCGGCGGCCGGCAGTGTGATGAACCTGGTGGTCCTCACCGCGGCGATGTCCTCGCTCAACTCCGGTCTCTACTCCACCGGCCGCATCCTGCGCTCCATGGCCGTCAGCGGTTCCGCCCCGCGCTTCACCGCCCGGATGAGCCGCAGCCAGGTGCCCTACGGCGGCATCCTGCTGACCAGCGGCATGTGCGTCCTCGGCGTGGGCCTCAACTTCGTCGTGCCCGCGGACGCGTTCGAGATCGTGCTCAACCTCGCGGCGATCGGCATCCTCGCGACCTGGGGCATGATCATGGTCTGCCACCTCTTCTTCTGGCGGAAGACCCGGGCCGGCGAACTGACCCGCCCCGCCTACCGGTTGCCGGGATCGCCCTGGACCGAACTCGTGACGCTGGCCTTCCTCGCCACCGTCCTGATCCTGATGTACGCCGACGGCGGCGCCGGACGCACCACCGTGCTCTGCGTGCCGCTGATCGCCGCGGCGCTGGTCGCCGGCTGGTACGCGATCCGCGGGCGCCTCGCGCGCGCGGCCGCCGGGTCCGACGGCTGACACCGGCGGCGGCCCTCGACACCGGGACGGTCACGCCGACTGTCGAGGGCCGCCGCCGGCCGCCGGACCACCAGTGACCCACCACCGATCGAGGCAGTGATGCACAGAAGTTCCCTCGCGGACGCACCCGCGATCCGCGAACCCCGGCACGTCCCGGTCGCCCACGTCACCCGCGGCGGCGTGATCGAGGGCGTCCACCACGGTTCCGTCGTCGTCCTCGACCCAGACGGCGAAGCCCGGTTCGGGCTCGGCGACATCGAGGTCGCCTGCTACCCGCGCTCGGCCCTCAAGCCGCTGCAGGCGGTCGCCATGGTGCGCGCCGGGCTGCCGCTCGACGGCGAACTCCTCTCCCTCGCGATGGGCAGTCACTCAGGGGAGGAACGCCACCTCGCGGGCACCCGGCGGATCCTCGAACTGGCCGGTCTCGGCGAGGACGACCTGCGCAACGTCCCCGACCTCCCGTACGACCCGACGGTGCGGGACACCTGGGTGCGGGGTGGGCGTCCGCCGTCCCGTCTCGCCCAGAACTGTTCCGGCAAGCACGCCGCGATGCTCTACCTCTGCAAGCTCAACGGCTGGCCCCTGGCGACCTACCTCGACCCCGCACACCCGCTCCAGACCGCGATCGCCGAGGTCGTGGAGGAGCTCACCGGCCAGCTTGCCGCCCACGTCAGCGTGGACGGCTGCGGCACCCCGCTGTTCGCCGTCTCCCTGCACGGCCTCGCCCGGGCCGCCGCCCGCATCGCCACGGCGCTGCCGGGCACTGCGGAGTTCCGGGTCGCGGACGCGCTACGCGGCCACCCGGAGATGGCGTCGGGGACCGGACGCGACACGGCTGCGCTGATGCGTGCGGTGCCGGGGCTGCTCGCCAAGGACGGGTTCGAGGGCGTGCAGATCGCCGCGCTGCCGGACGGTCGCGCCATTGCGGTGAAGATCGCGGACGGGGCGAACCGGGCGAGGATCCCGGTGGTGGCCGCCGCCCTGGCGCTGGCCGGCGTCGACCCCGGCCTGCTGGTGGACTGCACCGGTGAGGCGACGGCGGGCGGCGGCCGGCGCGTCGGCGGGGTAAGGCCGGTGCCGGCCCTGGCGCCCCACGCCCTCGCCCGTCCCTCGTGACCGGCCCCGGCCCCACGACCACCCCATCTCAAGAGGAGAACCCGCAGACGATGTCGACCGCCACCCGGAGCGAACACGACCTGCTCGGAGACCGTGACGTCCCCGCCGACGCCTACTGGGGCGTTCACACCCTGCGCGCCGCCGAGAACTTCCCCATCACGGGCACGCCCGTCTCCACCTACCCGCACCTGATCGACGCCCTCGCCGCCGTCAAGGAGGCCGCCGCCCTCGCCAACGAGGAACTCGGCCTGCTGGAGCCCCGGAAGGCCGCGGCGATCGTTGCCGCCTGCCGGGAGATACGCGGCGGGAAGCTGCACGACCAGTTCGTCGTCGACGTCATCCAGGGCGGCGCCGGGACCTCGACCAACATGAACGCCAACGAGGTCATCGCCAACCGGGCGCTGGAGCTGATGGGACGTGCCAAGGGCGAGTACTCGTACCTGCACCCCAACGAGGACGTCAACCTCGGCCAGTCCACCAACGACGTCTACCCGACCGCCGTCCGGATCGCCACCGTCTACGCGGTGCGTGGTCTGCTCGACGCGATGGCCGTCCTCCAGGACGCCTTCGCCCGCAAGTCCGTCGAGTTCCGCGACGTCCTGAAGATGGGCCGCACGCAGTTGCAGGACGCCGTGCCGATGACCCTCGGCCAGGAGTTCTCGGCCTTCGCGGTCATGCTGGGCGAGGACCGCTGCCGGCTCGCGGAGGCCGTCGAGCTGCTCCACGAGATCAACCTCGGTGCCACGGCGATCGGCACCGGCCTCAACGCTCCGGCCGGGTACGCCGAGGCTGCCCGTCGCCACCTCGCGGACATCTGCGGGCTGCGTCTGGTCACCGCCGCCGACCTGGTCGAGGCCACCCAGGACTGCGGGGCGTTCGTGCAGATGTCCGGCGTGCTCAAGCGCGTCGCCGTCAAACTGTCGAAGACCTGCAACGATCTGCGGCTGCTGTCGTCGGGGCCGCGCGCGGGGCTGGGCGAGATCAACCTGCCGCCGGTGCAGGCAGGTTCGAGCATCATGCCCGGCAAGGTCAACCCGGTGATCCCGGAGGTCGTCAACCAGGTCGCCTTCGAGGTGATCGGCAACGACGTCACGATCACCATGGCCGCCGAGGCGGGCCAGCTCCAGCTCAACGCCTTCGAGCCGATCATCCTGCACTCGCTGTCGAAGTCCGTGACCCACCTGCGCGCAGCCTGCCTCACCCTCGCGGAACGCTGCGTGGCCGGCGTCACGGCGAACACCGAGCGACTGCGCGCCACCGTCGAAAGCTCCATCGGCCTGGTGACCGCGCTCAATCCGCACATCGGGTACACGGCGGCCACCGACATCGCCAAGGAGGCCCTTGCCAGTGGCAGGGGCGTGGCCGAACTCGTGCTGGAGAGGGGGCTGCTGCCGGCCGAGCGGCTCGCCGCCCTGCTGCGGCCCGAAGTGATCGCGGGCAGCGGCGTTCCCATGGCCTGACGGACAGCACGGCGGACGGGCCGCGCGGCGTGCCGCCGCACCGGGGTTCCGGGGGGTCCGGGACTCTGGGGGTTCCGGTGCGACGGCACGCCTTTCGACACCGGTCAGGGGTGACCGGCCATCGCCGGGATCCGAGCCGTACGGCCTCCGGTGTCCGGGCGTCGTGACCTTCGGTCAGGGCACCACGACCAGCTTCCCGCGGGTGTGACCGGTGCGGCTGGCGTCGAAGGCCTCGGCCGTCCGCTCCAGCGGATAGGTCCGGGCGACCTCCACGGTCAGCGCGCCGCGGTCCACGACCGCTGCCAGTTCGGCCAGCTTGGCGCCGTCCGGGCGGACCCAGATCCACTGGCCCCCGTGCTGGGAAACCTCCGGATCGGCGACGGAGACGTGCCGTCCGCCCTCGGCGAGGACGGCCAGCGTCGTCTCCAGCTGGCCACCGACCAAGTCCGCGACGGCCGACACGCCGCCGGGGGCCAGCGCACGCACGCGTTCCGCCAGGCCGTCCCCGTACGTCACCGGTTCGGCGCCGAGTTCGCACACGAACGCGTGGTTGCGCTCGGAGGCGGTGCCGATCACCCGGGCCCCGCGGTCGCGGCCGAGCTGCACGGCGAGACTGCCCACGCCACCGGCGGCGCCGTGCACCAGGAGGACGTCGGCGGAGCCGACGTCGAGCTGGTCCAGACAGCGCAACGCGGTGAGGCCGGCCAGTGGCAGTCCGGCCGCCTGGGCCCAGTCGAGCCCGGAAGGCCTGCGCGCCACCGCGGGCGCGGAGACCGCGACGTACTCGGCGAAGGTGCCGGCCTGCACCGCGTCCTTGCGGGCGTAGGCCATCACCTCGTCGCCGGGGGCGAACTCGGGAGTGTCAGGCCCGGTGCGGGTGACGACGCCGGCCACGTCCCAACCCGGGATGGCGGGGAAGACCGTGTCCATCATGCCGTCCAGGCCGCCGGCCATCACCTTCCAGTCGACCGGGTTGACGGAGGCGGCCCGGACCTGGATCAGCACCTGCCCGGGGCCGACCTTCGGGTCGGGCACCTCGCCGTACTGCAGCCGGGAGTTGTCCGGGGCATACGAGTCGTAGGTCACGGCGCGCATGAACTGACCTCCAGGGAAGTGGTGTTGCGGCCTCACGCACCGCCTCCGGCCGGGCGGGGTGCCGTCGGTCACGCTATGCCGGGAGTGGGTGCCCGGCATCTCGGCACCGCCCTCCGGCATCGGCAAGAACAGTCTGTTAACGCTAACGGAATCGTTGAATAAACCGCGAAACAGGGCAACAAATCTGCAGGCCAGCGAAGTATTGACTGCTCATAGACAGTGTTGACGCTCACATCATTCGCTCATACGCTCCCGGCGATGGATCCCCGTGGCCGTACTCCGATCGGAGCCTCGATGTCCGAGCCCCGCCCCCGCCATCCCTTCCTCCGCTCCACCCTCGTGGGCGCGCTCGGCGCGGCCACCGTGCTGGGCGGCCTGATCGGTGCGCCGAGCGCGCAAGCCGTCACCGCCCCGCCGAGCGCGCAAGTCGCCCCCGCGGCCGGGTCGTTCTCCGCGCTCACCTACAACGTGGCGGGCCTTCCCCAGGCGGTGAACAGCGCTTCGACCGAACGGCAGAGCAGCACCACCGCCATCGGCGGCCGGCTCGCGCCGTACGACATCGTGCACGTCCAGGAGGACTTCAACTACCACGCGGCGCTGTACGCCGCCGACTCCCACCCGAACCGCACGGCGACCAGCGGCGGGGCCGGCATCGGCAGCGGCCTCAACACCCTGTCCCGCCTCGGCTACGACACCGACGACTTCGAGCGGGTCAAGTGGAACGACTGCCGGCTGGACTCCGGTGACTGCCTCACGCCCAAGGGCTTCAGCTTCATGCGGACCCGGCTGGCCGAAGGCGTGTACACGGACTTCTACAACCTCCACACGAACGCGGGTACCGAGCCCGGCGACGAGGCCGCCCGCGCCGCCAACCTGGCGCAGCTCACCGGCTACATCAGGACCCATTCGGCCGGGAACGCCGTCGTCGTGATGGGTGACACCAACACCCGCTACACCCGGGCCGACGACACCATCGCGGGCTTCGCCGCCGACAACGGCCTGACCGACGCGTGGGTGCAGCTGGAGCGCGGCGGAGTGGCGCCGACCCGCGGCGCCGACCCGCTGCTGTGCGACCAGAACGCGCCCACCGACACCTGCGAGATCGTCGACAAGGTCCTGTACCGCAGCAGCGCGATGCTCACGCTCACCGCGACCTCGTACGCGAACAAGCACGCCGACTTCCTGGACGGCTCCGGCACGATGCTCTCCGACCACGACCCGGTCGCCGTGGGCTTCGACTGGAGCCGGAACCCGGCCTACCTGGCGAGCGATCAGTTCGGCGGGCCGCACGGCGACTTCTACGACGACGTCGACCGCGTCCCGGCCGGTGCACGGGCCACCACGGTCAGCCTGCGCAGCGGCACCCGGATCGACCAGGTCGGACTGACCCTCGCGGACGGCACCTCCCTCACCCACGGTGGCTCCGGCGGCACCGCCTCCTCGCTCACCCTGGGCAGCGGCGAGTTCGTGAACTCGGCCACCCTCTGCCAGGGCTCCTACGGCGGGCACACCCGCATCTTCCACGCCTCGTTCGGCACCAACCTGGGCCGTACCCTGTCGGGTGGCACCGGCACCGCCGACTGCGTGACCCGCACCGCGCCGGACGGCTGGCAGTTCGCCGGGTTCCACGGGCGCGCCGGCGACGAGGTCGACAAGCTCGGCTTCCTGTTCACCCGCCGCTGAGCCCCTCCCGCACCGCTCCTCACCTCCCCGGCCCGGGCCGCCACCCGGGCCGGGGAGCCCCTCCCGCACACCACTGCGCCCGCCGGGCGCAGGTCTTGCCCGGCAGCGAGTCGAACACCACGGAACGCGTCGTCGAAAGAAACGCTTTGTGGATACCGGTATTCGATCTATACCGTCGCCCGATGATCATCTCCGAAACGGTAGTCCGCCGTGTGACGGCCCGCCACGGCCGCTTCGTCGCGGCGATCGTCATCGACGCGATCGGCACCGGGGTCTTCATCCCCGTGACGATGCTCTACTTCCTGGCCACGACCTCGCTGACGCTGGTGCAGGTGGGCGCGGCACTGACAGCGGGCGGACTGCTCGCCCTCCCCGCGGGCCCGCTGGTCGGCGGCCTGGTCGACCGCTACGGCGCCAAGCCGGTGCTGCAGGCGGCGAACCTGGCCCAGGCGCTCGGCTTCGTCGGCTACTTCGGCGCGGATCGGCCCTGGCAGATCGTGGCCTGCGCGTGGCTGAACAGTGCCGGCCGAGCGGTGTTCTTCGGCTGCTACGGCGTGACCGTCACAGCACTGGCCGCACCGGGCGAACGCGAGCGCTGGTTCGGCGCCCTCGGATCCATACGCAACCTCGGCTACGCGGTCGGCGGGCTGGTGTCCGCCGTCGCCGTGGGTATCGGCACGCGCGGTGTATTCAGCGCGATCGTGGCCGTCAACGCCCTGTCGTACGTCGCCGCCTTCGTGCTCATGCGGGCGGTGCCGAACGTCGTCCCGGAAGCAGCGGCCCGGGACGCCGCCGGAGGCTGGCGGCGAGTGCTCCGGGACCGGCGGTACCTGGCAGTCGTCGCGCATCAACTGTGCTTCGCCATCTCGCTGTTCGCCCTCAGCATCGCGATACCCGTCTACGCGGTGCACATACTGGGCCTGCCGGGCTGGACAGCGGGAGCGGTCTTCACCCTCAATACTCTGATAGTCGGCTTCGGTCAGAGCTTCGTCGTCAACCGACTCGGCGGACGAACCCGCAGTCACGTCCTCATCGCAGGCCATGCCGCCTTCACCACGGGCTACCTGCTGTTCCTCGCCGCCGACCACGTGACCGCGGCCGCCCTTGCGATCGCCGTTGTTCTTCTCGGCGCGGGGGTCTACACATTCGGCGAGGTCTTCGGCGGCGCCATCACGTCGACGGTCGCCGCGGAAGGCGCCCCGGACGCCCTCCGCGGCCGCTACCTGGCCCTGAACCAATTCGCCGTGACAACCGCGGGAGCGGTGGCCCCGATGACGCTTTCGGGCTTGCTCTCCACCGGGCCGACAGCGATCTGGCTGGCGCTGATCGGCGTCAGCGCCCTCGGCGCAGTGCTCGCCGGCGTGATCGGCAGGACCGTGCCGGCGGCGCAGGTCCGCATCGGGACCACCTGACCGCGCACGCTCGCGAACTGACCGTCCGAAGCACGGCGAACGGTCCGGCAGCAACGGTTCGATGCGCGCCCACCGCGCATCACGCAACCCACTACCGGACCGACGACGCTCCGGCAGCCCTTCCCCGTCCCGCTCCCCTCACTCTCCCGGTTCCGTTGCTTCAGCCGCCAGTTGCTGCCGGAGCGGGCGGTCGCGGGTGGAGGGTCGCGGTCACAGGCGCAGCAGGCGGCGGGCGTTGCCGGAGGCGATCTTCTGCTTGTCGGCGTCCGGGAGGCGGGTGCGTTCGAGGGCGCTGACGGCTGCGTCGGTCCGCTCGTAGGGGTAGTCGACGGCGAACAGCACGTTGTCGGCGCCGAGCACGTGCACGAGTGCTTCGATCGCGGCCGGGGAGAGCACGCCGCTGGTGGTGGCGAGCACGTTCGTCCCGAAGTACTGGGAGGGCTTGCGGCGCAGCGGCCGGGGGACGGTGACGGTCGCGTAGCGCGAGTCGAAGCGGGAGAGCTGGAAGGGGAGGAACTCGCCGGCGTGGCCGAGGATCATCGTGGTGTCCGGGTGCCGGTCGAACACCCCGGACATGATCACGCGCATGGCGTGGCCCCCGGTGGCCGCCTGCCAGCTCCACAGGGCGCCGTCGAGTTCGGGGTGGGCGTCGAGCACGTGCCAGCGGTCCGCGGGCGGCATTCCGGGGTGCAGGTAGAGCGGGACGCCGAGTTCGCCGAGCGTGGCCCAGACGGGGTCGAAGGCGGGGTCGTCGAGGTAGCGGCCCTGGATGTGGTCGTAGACGAGCGCGCCCTTGAAGCCGAGCTGTTCGACGCTGCGGCGCAGTTCGGTGACGGCGGCGGCCGGGTCCTGAAGCGGGAGCGCGGCGAAGGCGGCGAACCGGCCGGGGTGGGTGTCGACGAGTTCGGCGAGGTGGTCGTTGACGTAGCGGGCGTTGTCCACCGCGCGGGTCGGGTCGGGGTCGGCTTCGATGCCGGGGACGGTGAGGGAGAGCACCTGCAGGGCGATGCCGTTGGCGTCCATGTCGGGCAGCCGGAACCGGGTGACGTCGGGCAGCCGTGCGGCCATGTCGGCGAGGAAGGCGGGCTGGAGGTTGTCGGGGACCGGGAACGGCGGCCGTCGGTCGGCGAGGCCGGGGATCGCGATGGCCTCCTCGACGGCGATGTAGCCGCGCATCAGGCGTGTCCTACCGGGACGAGGATGCGCGCGCCGTGGGCCGGGCGTTCGGCCTCGTCGAGCATCGGCGCGGCGACGGTGGCGCGGGAGGCGTGCGGCGGCAGGAGGGGGGTGGCGTAGTCCTCCAGCGGGACGGTGCGGCGGCCGGTGCTGACGCCGCCGGCCCACAGGTCGGGGAACGCGGCGGGCTCGGTGACGTCGGCCCGGCGGACCTCGACGGCCGGCTGCCGCTGTCCGGGTACCGGGTGGGCCTGCGGACGGTTCTGCGGGTGGGCTTGGGGGCGGCGGACCAGGGCGACGACCTCGTGCCCGCGTCCGAGGACCTGCTCGACGGCGTGGCGTCCGACCCTACCGGTCGCCCCGAGTACGGCGATGCGCATGCTTCCTCCCGATGACTGAACACCTGTTGGCTACTTTAAGTGAACAAGTGTTGGTAACTGCTGTCAAGGCGCGAAGAGAGCAGCGGGAAGGGCGTGTTGGAGGTGCGTGCGGGGCCGGCGGTAGAGTGGGCGACCGTTGCCGAACGCCGGGAGGACGCCTGTGAGCAGCGAAAACGCCGCCCCCCGCCGACGGAACCCGCGGGGACAGGGGCAGGCCCTCAGGGCCGAACTGGTGGCCGCCGCAGCGCGGCTGCTCGCCACGCTCGAACGCCCCGAGACGCTCACCCTCCGGCAGGTCGCCCGCGAGGTCGGCGTCGCCCCCGCGAGCATCTACGGGCACTTCCCGGACCTCGGCGCGCTCGTCCAGCACGTGCTACGGCAGCGCTACGACGAACTCGCGGCCGTGATGCGGGCGGCGGCGGAGGACGCCGACGGGCCGCTGGCCGACCTGGTGGGCCGGTGCGCCGCCTACGTGCACTGGGGGGTCGATCACCCCGGGGAGTACCGCACGCTCTTCGGCGGCGGGATGCCCGCCGCGCTGGTGCCGACGAACGCGCACGGCGCGGGAGAGGAACTGCTCGGCTCCGTCGTCGCCGCGCTGGCCGCCGCCAGGCAGGACCGGCCGGAGCACCCGCAGCGCCGGGGTCGGCCGGAGGGTCAGGAAGACGAGGACCGTCGCAGTCCGGAGCAGGAGTGGCAGGCGGGCCTGCTGCTCTGGACCGCCCTGCACGGCCTGGTCGCGCTGTACAACGCGCACGGGAACATGCCCTGGCCCGACCTCACCGAACTCATCGCGCAGACGCTCGCCCTGCACACCGGACGGCCCGTGGGCGAGATCGCGGAACTCTCGCGGGCGTAGCACCCCTCGCGCCCCGGCCGTGGCCGGGCCCGCTGCTCGCGCGGGCCCGTTGCCGGAGCGTACGAACGCTCGCACCGGCCGCACCCGCCCGGCGCACCCTGCTGACCACGGCCGCCGGGGTGGCCACCGGCCGACCGCCGCCCCGTCCGCCCGGATGGTCGGGTAGTCGCCGCTGCCTCCGCGGCACAATGGACCGGATCAAAGCCCTCACCAGGAAGGCCCCTTGAGCACGGCCGAATACCCGCCCCCACGGCCCCGTTCTGGCGCCCGTTCGAGCGGCGGGCCCAGCCGACCACCGTCCAGGCGGAACCGACCGACGATCCGTCAGGTGAATTTGGCCACCCAGAGATGCTGTCCGAGTCGGCGCCGAGCGCCGACCGCTCGCCACGGGAGGCGTCCCCGTGAAGAACACCCTCCGGACCGACAGACCCCTGGCCGCCATCGCCGCAGTGGCCAAGGGCCGAGGCAACGTCATACCTGGGTACCACGGCCTGACTTGGCTCCCCGGTATGACGGCTCGGGCCGCTTCTCGCCCGTACCGTCGGTGCCCGTGGCGCCGGACGGCGCCGGAACGAGGAGGATCAGCGATGAGCAGGCGCGGACGCGTCGTGGCGGCGGTGCTGCTGGCGGCGACGGTGACCCTGGGCGTGGCCGGCGCACCGGGCGCGGTGGCGGTGGCAGCGGAGGCGGGTCAGGGCAGCGGGCAGCAGGCCCGCGCCGCGCTGCCGGGGCCCACCGGGCCCTACCCGGTCGGTACGACGGCCCTGCGGCTCACCGACGACCACCGGGACGACCCCTGGCAGCCCGGGCGGCACCGCGAGCTGATGATCAGCTTCTGGTACCCGACCACCCGGCCCGCCACCGGCTCCGACCGGGCGCCGTACATGGTGCCCGCCGCCGCCGAGCACTTCGGCAGCGCCGGCAGCCTCGCCCAGACCGAGCACCGTTTCGAGCCCGGCCGTACCGACTGGGCCGGGATCCGGACCCATGCCCGCGCCGACGCGCCCGCCCTGCCAGGGGGCAAGCGGCCCGTCCTGCTGTACGAGGCGGGCTTCGGCGACCCGCGGACCTGGAACACCGAACTGGTCGAGGACCTCGCCTCCCGCGGCTACGTCGTCGTCACCGTCGACCACACCTACGAGGCCTCCGAGGTCGCCTTTCCCGACGGCAGCCTGGCCACCTCGGTGATGCCCGCGCTGTTCGTCCCCGGCGCCGACATGGGCGCCCTCCTGCGCAAGATGCTGCAGACCCGGGTCGACGACACCCGCTTCGTGCTGGACCAGGTGGCCGGGCTGCGGTACGACGGGCGGCTGCCGGCGGGTCTCGGCGCCTCCCTCGACCTCGACCGGATCGGCATGGTCGGCCACTCCGGGGGCGGTTCGGCCGCCCTCCAGGCCATGCACGACGACCCGCGCCTCAAGGCCGCCGTCAACCTCGACGGCCCGCTGCACTTCTCCGGCCCGGACGGGCAGACCGGCGTCGAGCTGACCAGCGTGGCCGCGGACGGCCTCGACCGGCCGTTCCTGCTCATGGGCACCCAGGAACCCGACTCCGGCAGCTACCACCAGCAGCCCGGCTGGGCCGCCCTCTGGCAGCACAGCACCGGCTGGCACGCCGACCTCACCCTCACCGGCTCGCGCCACGGCTCCTACACCGACTCCGAATCGCTGCTGCCCCAGCTCGCCCGCCAGGGCGCGATCAGCCGGACGCAGCTGACCGAGGACGTCGGCGACGTCCGCCCCGACCGCGCGGTGCTCGCCACCCGCTCGTACGTCGCCTCCTTCTTCGACCGCTGGCTGCGCGGCCATGACGACCACCTCCTGGACGGCCCGTCCGGGCGCTTCCCCGAGATGGTGTACGAGCGGTAGCGGGCGCGCCCTCGACCCGAGCCGCCGCGCCGGGCCACGACACCACGGGAGACACGCCGGTCGCTGGACAGAGCCGTACGGCCGTCGGGTTCCCCGGCTCTTTCAGCGTGCAAGGCCTTGGATGCGCCAGTGTTGGAACCGGGTCTGGTTGCAGGGGTCGAGGTAGACCGGCTCGCCGGCCTTCACGTTCCCGTCCAGGCAGTCCCCGAAGCGGTCGTTGCTGATCTGCCCGCCACCCGCCTGCCAGGTCTGGGAAGGCGAGCCAGTGCAGGAAGCATGGAGGAACACCCGCTTGTCGACGTCGACATCGAGGCAGCCACCGCTCTTCCCGGTCGTCTCCAACTGGATCTCGCCCCCTTCGGGGTTACGCCAGACGGTGCCCTCCTGGGAGTCGCAGTTGCCCTGCAGCCAGACGTCCGAAAGTCCCGGCAAGGCGGTCAGACAGGTGCCGTCCAGCGGGTGCTCGATCAGGAAGCGTTCGTACAGTTCCGGTGTTGCCGCCGCGGGGGTGGGGATGGACGCGACAAGCATGAGAGCTGTGCCGGTTGCGACCAGAGACATGCGGATCATGACGACGTTCCCCATCCGTGTCGGTGACGGGCCGGCGTTCCGACCTTGCTCACTACCCCTCACCACCCACTCCGACGGCCGGCCGGACGGACGGACTGGCTGTCGAGGACGTCCTCGACCAGGGGGGGATGAGCGTCACTGCGGGCGGATGATGACCACCGGGCAGGTGGCGTGCTGAGCGCAGCGCATGCTCACCGAACCGATCAGCGCGCGGGTGAAACCGCTGCGCCCGTGACTGCCCACCACCAGTACCTCGGCTCCCCGGGCTGCTTGCAGGAGGACGTCGGAGGGGTCGCCCAGCACCAGGCGTTCCCGTACCTCTACCGGTCGGTCCGGTCCGAGCACCTCGTCGAGTTCGTCGGCGAAGCGCTGCTGGGCGAGATTCTCGTCGAAGGACGTGTCGACCACCGGCGCGGACCAGCCGTAGCGGCTCGGCGGTTCCCAGGCGCCCACCGCGTCCACGACCCCGCCGATGAGCGTCGCGTGTCGGATCGCCCAGCGCAGTGCGGCATACGACGACGGAGAGCCGTCGACGCCGACCACGATGCGGGGAGCGGAGTCATTCGCGTCCATCTGTACTTCACCGTCCTGTAGGTGCACTGTCCTGTAGGTCGTCGCCCCTCCCACCACGGTGGGTGCCGTCCGCCGTCGCCGCCAGCACGGCCCGGCACCCGGGTGACGGCACAGGTGCCCGGCCGGGGCGGGGACCGTCAGGACGGGCCGGTGGCGAGGGTGCGGCACATCCCGTCGAGGGCGGACGGCAGCGGGGGTACGAGGCGTTGCCGCCGGCCGCCGGACAGGTCGCTTCCTGTCGGCTCGGAGCCGTGTCACTCGCCGGGCGAGGAGGAGCGGGTCGAGGGAGCCGGTCCGCCGCCGGTGCGGTCGGCCGGCAGCCGGCGGGTGAAGGGGAAGCCGGCCAGTGTGATTCCGGCGGCGGCCAGGACGCCGGCCTTGAGACCGTCGAGCTGCGCCGTCCGGTACGCCGAGACCACCGCGTCCGCTTCCTCCGGGGGGATCGGGGTCTGGGCGAGGGCGGCGGCGACCTGGTCGGCCGGTACGAAGTTGAGCCCCGACTCGATCCTGATGCCGGCCTGTTGACGGACCGCCTCCGAGACCGCCGGGTCCTTCGCGAGCGCGGCCGTGAAGGCGCTCGCCAGGGCACCGATCAGGATGGCGCCGATCAGTGCGGTGCCCAGGGACGATCCGAGGTTCTGGGCGGTGTACTGCAGTCCGCCGACCTCGCTGCGATCGGCCTCGCCGACGCTCGACTGCACCACGTTGCCCAGCTGGGAGGCGAGCAGGCCCATGCCGAGGCCCAGGAGTGCCATCGACAGTGCGAAGGAGAGGCCGTTGAGTTCGGGCTCGATCGTGCCGAGCAGCCACAGCGTCGCGGCGAGGAGCACCAGCAGGCCGGCCCGCACCACGGTGCGCGGGGACGCGAACCTGCCCAGCAGGGGACCGCTCATCGCCGCGACGAGCATCGTGACCGACACGGGCAACAGCCTCAGTCCGGTCTGGAAGGCGTCCAGGCCATGGACAACCTGGAGGTAGAGCGGAATGGCGAAGAACAGGCCGAGCAGGATGACGTTCTGACTGAACAGCATGAACAGGCCCGAGCGCAGGCTCGGGATGCCGAACAGGCTGAACCGCACCAGCGGCTCCGCCCGGCGTACCTCCCAGGCGTGGAAGAGGACGAGCAGGGTCATGCCCAGTGCGATGACGAAGACCGTGGGGGAGTACCCGAACACCGTGAAAGGAGGGTTGCGGGGATGGAGCCACCCCCAGGAACTGCTCTGCAGGACGGCGAGCACCACCAGGGCCAGTCCCGCGACCGACAGGACCACGCCGCCGAGGTCCAGCCGAGGCCGGTGCTCCGGCACGGGCTGCGGCTCGATCCACCGCATGAGGAGCAGGATGACCACGACGAGCACGACCTCGCCCGCGAACACCAGGCGCCAGGTCAGGTAGGTGGTCACCCACCCGCCGAGCAGGGGGCCCACGGCGATCCCCGCACCGGCGAGGCCTCCGATGACGCCGTAGGCGATGGCCCGGTCCCGGCCCCGGTAGGTGCCGGCCGCCAGGGCGGCGAGCGCTGGGAGGACCAGGGCGGCCCCGAAGCCCTCGATGATGGACCAGCCGAGTGCCAGCACCCACAGCGTGGGCGCGGCGGCGGTCAGCGCCGATCCGACGCCGTAGACGACGAGCCCGAGGCCGAACACGCGGCGGCGCCCGAACATGTCGCCGAGTTTCCCGCCGGTGATCATGAAGGCGGCCATGACCAGCGTGTAGAGGGTGATGACCGCCTGGATCGCCGTGACCTCGGTGTCGAAGTCGCTGACCAGTTGGCTGATCGACACGTTCATCACCGAGGCGTCCAGCACCATGAGGAACTGCGCCAGCCCGAGGACGTACAGCGGCTTCCACCGGTTCACGGCACCTCCAGGAGGGTTCACGGGCCCGCTCACGCGTTGTTCCGGCCACCACCGGCCGCGGTGGCGGCCGGGCCGTGGTCGGCGACGGCGTCGACGGTCACCGCTTCCACCCGGCCAGTGTCTCCGCACTCCGGGGGACCGGCCGCTCCGGGAGGCTGATCGGGTGTCGCCGGTCGGCGAGGGCCGCGGAGCGCCGTACGGGGCGTACGGGCCCGAGCGCCGTCCGCGGGCCGCCCCCACCCGAGCGGTGGAAGTGGCCGCCGACCCCCGTGGCCGCCCGATCAGGTGGAGGCCAGGGCCTCGGTGGGGGTGAGCCGGGAGGCGCGGATCGACGGGTAGACGCCCGCCACCACGCCGACCAGGACGGCCCCGCCGATGCCGCCGAGCAGGACCTGGAGCGGGATGACCAGGGGCCAGCCCTGGTAGGTGGTGTAGCCGAAGGTCACCAGGGCGCCGAGGGCGGTGCCGGCGAGGCCGCCGAGCCCGGACAGCGCCACCGACTCGGCGAGGAACTGGCCCCGGATCTGCCCTCGGTTGGCGCCCAGCGCCCGGCGCAGTCCGATCTCCCTGCGCCGCTCCAGCACCGAGATGACCATGGTGTTGGCGACGCCGATCCCGCCGACCAGCAGGGCCACGCCCGCGAGGCCGATGAACAGCGCGGAGAAGGCCGTCTGGGTCTCCCGTTTCGCGGCCAGCGCGTCGGAGGGGCGGCTGACCTGCACCAGGCCCGGCTGCTGTGGATCGATGGTGGCGGGCATCACCGCGCGGACGGCTTCGATCTGTGATTCCCGGGCCTGGACGTAGATCACCGTCGGGTTGCCGTCGAAGCCCAGCTGGGTCCTGGCGGCGTCCCAGCCGACCAGGACCGCGCGGTCGATGTCCGGTGCCAGCGGCACCGGGGCGAGGATCCCGATGACGGTGAACCAGTGGTGGTCGATGTAGACCTGCGGGCCGGGCGCACCGGGCGGCAGCGTGGTGATGCCGAGCCGGGTCGCGGCCGCGGCGCCCAGCACCGTGGTGGGGAACTTCTCGGTGGCCGCGTCGAGGAAGCGGCCCGTCCGGACCTTGCCGTTGACGGCCTGCAGCAGGTTCAGCCGGCCGGCCAGGACGGCGAGGCCGTTGGCGTGGTCGGGGTCGATCCGGTCGGAACGCGCGACGCTGGTCTGCGTGTTGGCGACCGCGCTGGCGATGGTCACCGGGCCGATCCGGGCGACCATGTCGGGCGATTCGGGCGGGAAGACCACCGGAGGATTCTGGCCCGGGTTGGCCGTGGCCTGCAGCATGTTGGTGCCCAGCGCCGAGAGCCGCGCCAGCAGGGCCTGCTGGCTGGAGGCCGGGATGCCCATGACGATGATCATCGTGGCGATGCCGATGGAGATGCCCAGGGCCGACAGTGCCGCACGTGCCTTACGGGTGCGGATGCCCAGCAGTCCGAGGCCGAGCACGTCGGTCGGGGCCAATCGGACCGGTTTCGTCCGGTCCGCGACGGATCGGTGAGTGCCGCCGCTGCTCATGCACCGGCCCCCGTCCGGCTGTCGGACACCAGGTGCCCGTCCAGGATGTCGATCCGACGCGGCATCAGTTCGGCGATGCCCCGGTCGTGGGTGATGATCGCGATGGTGGTTCCCTCGTCGTTCAGCTTGGTCAGCAGGGCCAGGACCGCTCTGCCGTTGGCCGTGTCCAGGGCGCCGGTGGGCTCGTCCGCGAGCACCAGCGCGGGCTCGTTGACCAGCGCGCGGGCGATCGCCACCCGCTGCCGCTCGCCGCCGGAGAGCTGGTGCGGGCGGTGCCCGACGCGGTGGGCCAGACCGACCCGGCCCAGCGCCTCCAGTGCGAGCGGGGCCCGTCGGCGGCGGGGCACTCCCGCGTAGAGCAGTCCGGTGGCGACGTTCTCCACGGCGCTGAGCCCGTCGGTGAGGTGGAACTGCTGGAACACGAAGCCCAGCCAGCGTCCGCGCAGCGCGGACAGCCGGCGGTCGGAGAGCCGGGCGATGTCGTGGCCGCCGATCTCCACCGTGCCGCTGGTCGGCCGGTCCAGGGTGCCCATGATGTTGAGCAGGGTGGACTTGCCCGAGCCGGACGGTCCGAGGATCGCCAGCAGTTCGCCCTCGTCGATGGTCAGCGAGACGTCGTCCAGGGCCTTGACCCCGCCCGGATAGGCCATCCCGGCCCCGCGCACCACCAGCACCGGAGTCATGAGGTGGTCACCACCCGGGTGCCCGCCGCGATGCCGTCGCCGGTGATGGCCACCATGCCCTTCGCGAACATGCCGGTCTGGACCCCCGCCAGCCCGCCGTCCTGGAGCTGCACGGCGTATCCGCCACCGCTGAGCGCGAGCAGCGCGCCGATCGGAACGGCCAGCACCCCGGTCGCGGTCGCCGACACGAAGGCCACCTGGACGGTGGCCGAGTCGAAGTCCTTCACCTTCGAGGGGTCGTCGACGGCCACGGTCACATCGACCGTGGGCGGGGTGTTCAGCCCGGCGCCCGCGCCGGAGGCGCCCTTGGGGCTGCCCTGGACGGCCGTGCCGATGCCGGCGACGGTGCCCGGTGCCGTCGAGCTGTCGGGCAGGCTGACGGTGACCTTGTCGCCCTGCTTGATCGAACCGACATTGACCGGATCCACCGGCACGGTCACTGCCTTGTCGGTCGGCGTGACCGACATCAGCGCCCCGGCCCCCTGCCCGCCGAGCTGCGCCTGCAGGGCGCCGACCCGGATCGCGCCCGGCAGCACCACCACGTCGCCGATGCCGAGACTTCCGGTCGGGAGCAGGCCGGCGTCCTTCTGCCAGTGCTTGACGGCGGCGATCAGGGAGGCGGTGACGACCCCGTCGCCCGATCCCACCGTGACCTTGGTCGGCGCCGCCGGCGTGCTGCCGCCGGCGCTCGGGGCGGTGGGGGCGGCCGTCCCGCCGCCGGGCGCACCCGTGCTGCCCGAAGCCGGCCTCGTGCCCGCCCCGCCGGACGGTCCCGGGCCGGTCCCGGCGGCCGGCACCGCCGGTCCCGTCCCGTCCTTCGGCGGCGGCGTGCTGCCGCCGGGTGCCGGGTCGGGCACGGGCTGGGTGATCACCGTTCCGACCTTCGGCTGCGCTCCCACGTCGTAGCCGAGCGCCTGCAGGTTGCTCGCGACCACCTGGACGTCCCGGCCCACCAGGTTGGGCTTGTCGAGGGACCGGAACAGCGGGGTCCCGCCGTAGAAGAGCGGCACCGGCTGGTCGTTCACCCGGTACAGCTGCTGACCCCTGGTCACGGTGGTTCCCACGGCGGGGAGTGCGGTGACGATGCCCTGCTTGGCGCCCATCAGGGTCTGGGGCGTGCCGAAACCCAGGGTGCCGCTCAGGGTCTGGGAGTTCGACAGGTCCGTCCTGACCACGGCGACCGTCTGGACCGGTGCGCCGCTGCTCGCGGCCCCGGCCGGCTTCGGGTGGCCGCGGAGCGCCACCGCGCCCGCTCCGATCCCGCCGACCGCCACGACGAGAGCGACGATCACGGTCACGCGCCGCTTGCGGCTGCGCCGCGGGGGCGGATCGGTGGCGGCCACGTCGTCGATGCCGACGTGGCCGGCGTCAGTGCCCGTTGCCACGGAACGCCTCCGTCTTGCAGGCCGCGATCACCTGGGTCTGCTGCGCCTGGGGCATCGTCGGCTGCCCGTCGTAGCTCCACCCGCTGTTCCCGCTGCCCGGGGTGCCGTAGGCCTTGACCTTCAGCCCCTTGCCGTTGATGCAGTTGACCCAGGCGCTGAAATCGGTGCTGTAGTTCGGGTTGAGCTTCGGATCCATCTCCGGCGGCATCAGCGGCATCCTGGACTGGCAGGCCGTGAGGGCGGACTGGGGGATGGACGTCCCCGGCGGCGGCTGCTTCTGCATGGGCTGTCCGGCCGGGGCGATCCCGCCCGTCAGGGGGACTCCGTTGTCGCCCAGGCAGTTGTAGTAGCCGGTCCAGAGCTGGGCGTCGTGCTCTTGAGTGTCGTCCAGCCGCTGCTGGGGGCGATCGGCGGTGGACCCGGGGGACGGGGTACCGGAGGCCGCGCCCGCGGCCGGAGTGGTACCCGCGCCCGCGGCCTCAGCGGCACCCGCGGCGGGGGGTTCGGTGGGGCTGCCCGGAGGCGCGCTGCTCGCCAGCGAGGCCACCGCCGCGCCGGGTGCGCCGCTCTGCGCGCCCGGGCCGGAACCGCACGCCGTCAGCGCGGCCAGCGGGACCAGCAGCGCGGCGGAGAGGACCGCGGTCCTCAGTGGCAAGCGGTCCGGACGCTGGGAACGATCATCAGTTGACTTCGGCATGGCTGCGATGATCACCAACGGATGTTCGGAAGTTGTCAGGATGTTCTTCGATTCCGATGGCGTGGCCTGCCGCTCGGTCCACGACCGTGGAATCCGCTGGCTGATGGGGGCTCACGCCACCGGAAGGAGCGCCGGACGGGCCCACCTATGATCGAAGACGTGAGTACCTATGTCCTGGTGGCCGAGGACGACCCGAAGCAGGCCGAACTGATCCGTCGCTACCTGGAGCTGGAGGGCCACACCGCCGCCGTCGTCCACGACGGACGCGCGGCGATCGACGAAGTCCGGCGGCGTGAGCCGGACCTGCTGATCGTCGATGTGATGATGCCCCGGGTGGACGGCCTCGACGTGTGCCGCATCCTGCGCCGTGAGTCCGAACTCCCCATCCTGGTGCTGACCGCCCGGTCCGCCGAGGACGACCTGCTGCTCGGGCTCGACCTGGGCGCCGACGACTACATGACCAAGCCCTTCAGCCCCCGGGAACTGATGGCCCGGGTGCGCGTCCTGCTCCGGCGCTCGCAGCGGTCGCAGGTCCGGGGGGCGCAGGACCGGGTGCTGCGGGTCGGCGAGCTCACGGTGGACCCGGACCGCCACGAGGTCCGGGTCGCCGGCGCCCTGGTGCCCTGCACGCCAGGGGAGTTCGAGTTGCTCGGCACCCTGGCCGCGCACCCCGAACAGGTCTTCAGCCGGGCACAACTGCTGGGTGGTGCAGGCGGGTTCGGCCACTACGTATCCGAACGCACCATCGACGTGCACGTCATGAACCTGCGCAGGAAGATCGAACCCGACCCCCGGAGCCCGGTGCGCCTGCTGACCGTCTTCGGCGTCGGCTACAAGCTCACCGACGGCACGGGCGGACGCCGCCATGCGCCGTAGGGTACCGCTGCGCAAGAGCCTGCTGGTCCGGCTGCTGGCCGCCTCGATCCTGGTCGCCGTGTGCTCGGTGGCGGCCACCGCCTGGCTGGCGGTGAACACCACGTCACAGGAGATCCAGCAGGAACGGGTCCAGACCCTCTCCGAGGACGCCGGCATCTACGAGACCCTGCTCGGCTACGCGGCGACCCACCAGGCCTGGGACGATGCCGGCCCCGTACTGGCGGACCTGGCGAAGCGGACGGGCCGTCACATCGCCCTGACCGACCAGGGCCGCCAGCCCCTGGCCGGATCCGCCGCCCCGCCCGCCTCGCCGGACCCGCCCAAGGCGTCGGCGGTGATCGACCCGCTCGCCGTCGACCGGACCCTGGCCCCGGGCGGTGGCACCACCCGGATCGACCCGCGCGCGGTGGGACCGTTCGCCCTCACCCCTGAGGAGCGCGCTCAGCTGCGTGCGGAGGCCGCCGCGACCGCCGACTGCCTGCGTACGCGCGGATTCGCCGCCGAGACCGGCACCGACCTGAGCGGCCGGCCGAACGTGACCGTCGCCGGACTCGCCCCCGACGACGGCAGCGCCACCGCCTGTGCCCTCCCACAGCTGTCCGCTCCCACCCCGAGCGAGCAGAAGGCGCTGAGCGGGCTCGGCGAGCTGGTCGACGCCTGTCTGTCGCCCGCGGGGCTGGGGCCGGTCAAGCTCGGCATCGGCCCCGTCGGGGTGGTGCCGAGCCCGAGCCCGCAGGGCCCTCAGGTGCGGAGCCCGGGGCACTCCCCGGGGCCGGCGGTCGTCCCGCCCGGCCCCGCCACCTCCCCGGCTGTCACGCCCGCCCCGGTGCCGAAGCCGAACCCCGGCAGCGCCGATCAGGCCGTGGTCAGCTGCATCGACACCAGCCGCCGCCAGCAGCTCGCCCCCTATGTCGCCCCCGCCGCACTGCTGTTCATCAGCGACAGCAACGGGACCACCGCGCCCGCCTTCCACCTGACCCGGGCCGGCGCCCTGCGCATCGCCGGCGTCACCGGCCTGGTCCTGGCCCTGACCGTGGCGCTCTCCGTCCTCCTCGCCACCCGCCTGGTCCGGCCGCTGCGCGCGCTGACCGACGCCGCCCAGCACCCCACCGAACCGCACGCCCGCGTCCCGGTGACCGGCGACGACGAGATCGGCTACCTGGCCGCCGCGTTCAACGACCTCTCCGAACGCCGGGAGCGGATCGAGGAGCAGCGCAAGGCGATGGTCAGCGATGTCGCGCACGAACTGCGCACGCCACTCAGCAACATCCGGGGATGGCTGGAGGCGACCCAGGACGGCGTGGCCGTGCCCGACGAGTCGTTGATCGCCTCGTTGCTGGAGGAGGCGCTGCTGCTGCAGCACATCATCGACGACCTGCGGGACCTGGCGGCGGCCGACGCGGGCAGCTTCCGGCTGCACCGCGGGCCCGTGCGGATCGTCGAGCTCCTCGACCAGGTCGCCGAGGCCCACCGGGCCCGGGCCGAGGCCGCCGGCGTGCGGTTGAGCGTGCTGCCCGCGGCCGGGGAGGCCGAGTTGGTGGCCGACCCGGTGCGGCTGCGCCAGGCCGTCGGGAACCTGGTGGACAACGCCGTGCGGCATACACCGAGCGGCGGAAGCGTCACGGTGGGAGCCCGCCCGGTGGGCGACGAGCTGGTCATCGAGGTGGCGGACACCGGCACGGGCATCGGGCCCGATGAGCTGCCCCATGTCTTCGACCGGTTCTGGCGCGCCGAGAAGTCCCGCAGCCGGCAGACCGGTGGCAGCGGTCTGGGGCTGGCCATCGTGCGCCAGCTCGCCGACGCCCACGGCGGAACGGTCGCCGCGGCCAGCGAACCGGGTGGGGGCGCGGTCTTCACCCTGCGGCTGCCGCTGACCGCCGAAGCGGCGGTAGCGCACGCGTCGGCGACCGGTGGCCGGGTCGGTGTGGAGCAGGAACGGGACCGTGGCGGTCCGGCGCGGTAGCGGGCTCGGGACGGGACGGGTGATCTGAACGGCTGGATTTGAACGTTCAAAGTCGTGGCCCGGTAGGTGCGGACACGAACCTCGGGCCATGACTCTTGACCCATGTGACCGGTGACATGTGTCATTTCACATGCCGCACTGGGCGTCCGTCAATGGAAGGCGCACGGGCGGCTGTCACTTCGCCGTTCCCCGACAGAGAGTCAGGACCAGCCCGTGCCCGCAGCACGCCCACGCCACCGTGGAGCCTTACGTCGGCTCCTGCTCGGCGCCCTCGCCCTCGGCCTCGCCGCCGCCGGCAGCACCGGCACCGCCTCCGCCCAGGACCGGCCACAGGTGCCGTCGTCCTCGCCCACGGCTCCGGCCCCCAAGGACCCGCACCCCGCCGCCGAAGGCTGGCAGCAGATCGACGGCACCTGGGTGCAGGTCGGGGCGACCCGCCCGCACGTGATGCCCAACGCCGACACCTTCGCCCAACGGCAGGCCGCGAAGACCCACGGCGTCACCGCGTCCCCGCGCAACAACTACGACCTCCAGATGACCTACCGGGGAGGCCAGGACTCCATCGGCGTCACCACCGGCCAGCCGAAGGTCTACCTGATCTACTGGGGCAGCCAGTGGGGCACCCCGGGCACCGACCCGGCCACCGGCAACGTCACACTCTCCGGCGACCCGGACGCCGCCGCGCCCTACCAGCAGGACTTCTTCAAGGGCCTGGGCAGCACCACCGACACCTGGTCGAAGGTGATGACCCAGTACTGCGAGGGCATCACCCCCGGCACGTCCTACTGCCCGCCGGAGGCCAACCACGTCGGTATGCCGGTGGCCGGCCAGACCCTGGCGGGCGTCTGGGTGGACAACGCGAAGCCCGCGCCGAAGGCCGCCACCGAGCCGGAGATCGCGGCCGAAGTCATCGCCGCCGCCCAGCACTTCGGCAACGGCGACCCGACCCAGAACCGGGACGTCCAGTACGTCATCAACACCGGCCAGGGCCTGGACTCCGACAAGTGGAAGGAACTCGGCTACTGCGCCTGGCACACCTTCATGCGCAGCTCGGCCGGCACCCTCGCCTACACCCTGATGCCGTACCTGACCGACGTGCCCGCCTGCGGCACCAACTGGATCAACCCCGGCGCGCGCGGCCGCCTCGACGGCTACGGCATCATCGGCGGCCACGAGTACGCCGAGACCATCACCGACCAGAACCCCTCCGGCGCCTGGACGGACGCGACCGGCCAGGAGAACGGCGACAAGTGCTCCTGGATCCCGGTCGGCCGCAACGGCGGGATGTTCAACCTCCAGCTGTCCACCGGCAGTTTCCCGGTGCAGACCACCTGGTCCAACTACGACCACCTGTGCACGGGCGACGACCCGGTCTTCGCGAACGCGCCGCTGCTCGTCACCCAGCCGTGTGAGCAGACGGTCCAGAGCGGAAAGCCCGTCGACATCCCGGTGCTCGCCTCCGACCGAGCCGGGCGCCCGGTCACGTACAGCGCCAAGGGCCTGCCCGCCGGCCTGCGGATCGCCCCGACGACCGGCCGCATCACCGGCACCACGCACGCGACCGGCTGGAAGACGATCACCGTCGTCGGCCGGGACGACCAGGGCAACAGCCAGAGCCAGACCTTCAAGGCCGGGTTCTTCCACGGCCCGCAGACCGGCTGCACCCCGATCGAGCAGCTCAACGACCCGGGCTTCGAGAACGGCACCGCCGACCACGGCGTCTGGAACGCGTCCGGCTACAACGTCATCACGCCGTCCACCGCCCACCAGGCGCACGGCGGCGCGACCTATGCCTGGCTCGGGCAGAACACCGCGAACGACGACTCCATCACCCAGTGGGTGGAGACGACCCCGGGGTACTCGAAGGAGCAGCTCTCCTTCTGGCTGAACATCACGGGCAGCGCCCAGGGGGCATCCGCGCCCGGGGGCACGGCGGCGGACACGCTCTCGCTGGAGCTGTACGACCAGTGGAGCGGCAACTACCTGGCGACCGTGAAGACCTGGACCAACCTGGACGCCACCGACGGCTACCGGCAGCAGTCCTTCGACCTGACCCCGTACGTGGCGGCCGAGTTCGGCTCGACGGTCGGCATCAAACTGGTCGCGCACTCGACGAGCGGAAAGACGGCGTTCCTGATCGACGACGCGTCGGTGAAGCTGACCTGAGCGGTCCGCCCCCGGGTCCCGTCCGCCGGGACGGGACCCGGGGGCGGGGGCCGATACCGCCCACGCACCCCACGAGCACATGGACGGAACCGAGCCGGCGGACGGTCGCGTCGCCCTGGACACCCGCATGCGAAGGGAGGACCGGCCCGGATCAAGTGTGGTGCCGGAGCCGGTCGTTGAGTGCGGCACCGACGTCGGGGCAGGTCTCCCGGATGGTGTCGAGGAAGGCGCGCAGCACCGGGGAGTGATCGCGGCCCGCGAAGGACAGGACGAGATCGGGCAGGGGCGTGCGCGGGGTCACTTCGCAGAACCGCACTCCCGGACGCGGGACCGCCCTCATGCGGGACGGCCCCAGGCCGACGCCCACGCCGGAGGCGGCGAGGCCGATGATGGTGTGCACGTCCCTCGCGACGGTCGCGCCGCCGAGAGCCGATGAGTCCGCGCCCAGCAGGGTGCGCAGTCCGGCGACCACGGCGGGCTCGTCCTCGCCGGCCGACACGATCAGTGGCTGTCGCCGCAACTGGTCCGCCGTTACCGACTGTTGACCCGCGTACGGGTGCACCGTACTCACCACGGCGATCACGTGGTCGCGTCCGATCGGGACGGACGCGAGATGCTCGGCTCCGGCGCCCCGTGGCGGGCCGAGGGTGAGGGCCACGTCCAGCTCCCCGGCGACGAGAGCTGAGCTGCTGCGGCTGGTCGCCATCTCGTGCAGTTCCAGTCTCACGTCGGGCCGTTCACGGCCGAACCGGCTCAGCACGCCCGGCAGCGGGCCGAGCAGTGCCGAGGCGATGAAGCCGAGGCGCAGACGTCCCGTCTCGCCGCGCGCGGCCCGGCCCGCATCGACCGTGGCCGCCGCGATCTCGTCGAGCGCCCGGCGGGCCCGCGCGAGGAACGCCTCACCGGCGGCGGTCGGGAACACCCCCTGACGTGTGCGGTCGAACAGCCGGGCCCCGACCTCGCGCTCCAGGTCGGCGATCTGCTTGGACAGCGGCGGCTGCGCGATGCCCAGCTCGCCGGCCGCCCGGCCGAAGTGTTCGTGCTCGGCGAGAGCAACCGCGTACCGCAGGTGTCGCGCTTCCACGGCTCGCCCTCCATCCCATCGATCCCGTCGGCCGCCGACAAGACCTCAAAGATATCGCCACGCCACTTACCAGATCTAGGAATGGATGGCGCTGTGGTTCCTGTCTGGAATGGAGCCATGAAGAACGCATCTCTGACCGGCACCGTCTTCGTTCTCGTACACGGCGCCTGGCACAGCTCCGGACAGTGGGCGGCGACGCAGCGCGTGCTGACCGGACTGGGCGCTGCGAGCGTGGCCGTCGACCTGCCGGGGCACGGCTTCGACGCACCCCTGCCCACCGGATACCTGCTGCCCGGCCAGCCGGGCCTACTGACCGAGAGGTCACGGCTGGCCCCCGTGACGATGGACGACTGCGCCGAGGCCGTACTGAGCGTCCTGCGCCAGGTGCGTCACCATCGCACGGTCGTGCTCGTCGCCCACAGCGCGGGCGGCGGCCCCGCGTCCCTGGCCGCGGAGTGGGCGCCCGAGCTGGTGGGCCGGATCGTCTACCTGTCCGCGTTCGTCCCGGGCGGGCGGCCGCGGTTCCTCGACTACCTGGGCTCACCCGAGAACGCCACCGCGCTGGGCCGGAACCTGAACCTCGGCGACCCCGAGGCCCTGGGCGCCGTACGGATCAATCCGCTCTCAACGGATCCCGCCTACCTCGACGAACTGCGGGAAACCCACTACCACGACACCCCGCTGGACCGCTTCGACCGGTGGCGGTCCGCGCTGAGCCCTGATCTGCCGCTGGCGATCCCGACGGCTCCGGTCACCCTGACCGCGGCACGGTGGGGGCGCATTCCACGAACCTTCCTGCGCTGCGCCGAGGACCGGGCGCTGGCACCCGCCGCGCAGGACCTGATGATCGCGGAAGCCGACCGGGCCTTCCCCGGTAACCCGTTCACCGTGCGTACCCTGCCCGGCAGCCACAGCCCGTTCGCAGCCCGGCCGGGCGAGCTCGCCGCGGTTCTCGCCTCGTGAGCCGGCAGCGGCCCGTGAAGGGTCCCGCGTTCCTGAGCGCGGGGCGGCGCGCGGCCGGTGGCGGCGGGCGGCTCGTACTGCCGGTCGCGGGGCTCGAAAGCCCCGAGGCCGAGCCGGCCTGCGGCCTCGTCCGGCTCCGCCGTCCGCGAACCTCACACCCGAAACGATCAGTGAGCCGGAGGTGGTGCCGGCCGGGCTGAGCGAGGTGGCGGCGGTGAGGACGACGGCGGTCGACGCCACCGTCCGGCGCGGTCACCACCCTGCCCCGGTCCGTCACGAGGCCGTCATGATCCGGGCACGTCGCGCGCATCATCGGCACCTCGGGCGCATGGACACGACGCGGTGCGCGGGCGAGGATGGCCCCTTCGGACCGTCATGTGTACGAACCCAGGCGCCGGCCGGACCCGCCGGTCGCGGCGACGGTGAGGACCGGGAGCGCCGCGCGGGGCAACCGGGCGCAGGCCGGGGGCGTCTTGGTACGGACGGAGGGGAACCGTGAGCCGGGAGGGGACGATGGGACGTCGGGAGCTGGAGCCGGAACTGGCCGCGCTGGTGCGGGCGGTGTTCGCGGAGGCGGGGAGCGAGGTGACCCTGCACGGGGACGTCGCCCGGGACGCCCAGGGGCGCGACTACGGGCTCGGCGGGCTGCTCGAACTGGTGGAACGGCGGTCGGACGCACCGTTGCCGGAGCTGGTCCGCGCCCATGTCCTCGAACTGGTCGCCGCCGTCCAGGGCCCGGGGGCGGGCAGGGCCGGTTCGCCGGAGGAGACGGTCGCCCGGCTCTACCCGCTGCTCCTGGACGCCGCGACCCTGGCCGACCCCGCGCAGTACCCGCACGCGCTCGAAGTCGTGCCCGGGATGCTGGAGTTCCTCGCACTGGAGTCGCCCGTCGGCTGGCAGGTGCTGACCTCCGAGGCCGTCGCCGAACTCGCCGACGCGTCGTACCTGCGCCGGGGCGCGCGGGCGCGGCTGGCCCGGCTGCCCGTCGAGCGGCACGAGGTCCGGCCGACCGGGCAGGGCGGCAACCTCCATGTCGTCAGCGGGAGTTCGGCGCTGACCGGGAGCCGGGTGCTCGTCCTGGACGCCATCCACCGCGAGCTGACGGGGCGGGAACTGCCGCCGGACGGCGCGGTGGTGGCGTTCCCCACGCCGTTCTCCCTGCTGTTCGCGCCGTTCGACCTGCGGGTGCCGGAGGTGCTGCAGGTCCTGATCGAGACGGCGGCCCGGGAGTTCGACGCGTCCGGTGCGCCGCTGTCCCCGCACACCTACTGGTGGCGGGGCGGCGAGCTGACCCCGCTCACCGCGGTGGCGGGGGGTGGACAGCTGGAGCTGGTGAACGCGGACGAGGTCATCGCCGCCGTCACCCGGCTGGCCGGCGGGGAAGGGGAGGTGTCCGGACGGCGCCCGCACCACTACGGCTTCGCGCACCGCCTGCTGCCCTCGCTCACCCACCTGGGGTCGGTGCCGGGGGAGCGGATCGGCGCCGAGCTGCTGCGGCTCTGGGAGCAGCACGGCGCGACGCTGCCCGCGGACCAGCGGCTGGCACCGGACGGCCTCCAGGGCGGATTCGTCCAGGCGGGCCGGCACCGGATGCTCCTGGTCGCGCTCCCGGTGCCGCGGGCGGCGACGGAGGCCTTCGCGGTCGTGCTGGCCTGGCCGGGCGACGGCTCCGGGCAACGGGCCTTCGCCCTGGAGTACGCGGTCGACCCGATCACGGGCGAGCGCGGGGCGGTGCTGGGCGAGTGGGAGACGGCGAGCCGTCACCGGCTGCACCGGACGGGCATGACCGCCGAGGCCCGTCCCTTCATCGAGGCTGTCGTGGCCCTTCTCGACCCGCCGCCTCCGCCGCCGGTGAAGGCGAAGCGACGCGGTCTGTTCCGGCGCTGAACGCGGCCCGCCCCGGCGACGCTGAGTACGTTCCGTGCGGGATCTGGCGGTTCGCCGAAAGCGGGCACGGCGGTGCCCAGTTCGGGCGTGTGAGCGCCCCCGTCACTCGCCGTCCGGCGGCAGCCACCGGTTGGTGTCGATCTTGCCGGGGGCCAGTCGGTGCACGACCTCGGCGAGTTCGACGCAGGCCTGCTCGATCCGCCGGTAGGTGTTGCGCTGCTCGGCGACGATCGCGGACAGCAGCAGTCCGGTGAGCGCCGCGCAGCCGTTGAGTGCCTGGAGGATCACCATGTCGGCGACCAGCCCGTGCCCGGCGAACGGACCGGAGTGGTGGGTGGCCGCCGTGATGGTGAGCACCGAGACCAGGAGCACGCAGGGCGCGGCGCCGGGCAACTGGAAGCGCAGCGCCGCCCAGATCAGGAACGGGAAGACCAGGAAGAGCAGACCCAGCGTGGTGGAGGTGGCGATCACGGTCACGGCGGCGGTGCCGGCCAGCAGCAGGACCGGCTCGACCCAGTCGAACGCGCGGAGACCGGCGGGCAGCCGAGCCGTGCGCAGCGCCAGCAGCAGCGGGGTGACCACGAGGACGCCCATCGCGTCGCCGGTCCACCAGGCCGACCAGGTGGACCAGAACCCGTCGACCGGCAGGGTCCCGTTCAGGACCAGGACGGCGGTGCCGGTGCCGGAGCTGATCAGCATCCCGGTGAACGCTCCCAGGAAGACCAGGGCCATGCCGTCCCGGAGCCGGTCCAGCTCGATCCGGAACCGGGCCCGGCGCAGCATCAGGTACGCGGCGACCGGGGCCAGGGTGTTCCCGGTGACGATGCCGATCGACCCCCAGCGCGGCGGCCCGGTGACGAGGATCACCAGGAAGGCCCCCAGGGCCACCCCGGGCCAGAAGCGGAGCCCGAACAGGAGCAGACAGGTGAGCGCGATCCCGGTCGGCGGCCAGAGCGGGGTGACCTTGGCCCCGCCGACCACCACCTGTTGCAGCAGGCCGATCCGGCCGGCCGCGAGGTAGACCGCGGTGACCGCGAGCAGGCGCGCGGCGGCCACGGCCAGCTGGCGGGGGTCGCGGGAACGGGGCTCGGTCGTCGGCGGCATGGTAGTCATCTGACTACGTTCGGGCACCTCGGTGCGGGCGTGACACGCGCGGGCTCCCGGCCGACCGGGTCGTAGCTCAGTCGTCGTGGCGCAGCACCAGCACCGCCGCGTCGTCGGTGTGGCCGGTCAGGTCGGCGACTTCCAGCAGTTCGGCGGCCAGGGCGTCCGGGTCGTCCGCGACCCGCTCCCGCAGCACGGCCGCCACCCGGGCCAGTCCGGCTTCGATCGGGAACTCCGGGCCCTCGACCACCCCGTCCGTGACCAGCGCGATGACCTCCGTCCCGGAGAAGCGGTGGTGGCTCACCGGGTACGTCTGGCCGGGCAGCACGCCCAGCGGCGGGCCGCCGTCATCGTCGGGGCAGTGCCCCCAGCGACCGTCGGCGTTCGCCCAGACCGGCGGGACGTGCCCGGCCCGAGCGTGCGAGAGGTCCCCGGTGGCCGGGTCGTAGCGCAGGAAGCTGCAGGTGGCGAAGCGGCGACTGTCCATGGAGATCAGCAGGTCATTGGCGCGGCCGAGGACCTCGCCGGGGTCCGTGGCCGTCCTTGCCACGGCGCGCAGGCCGACCCGCACCTGGCCCATGATCGCCGCCGCCTCCACGTCATGGCCCTGGACGTCGCCGAGCGAGAAGGCCACCGAGTCGTCCGGCAGCCGGAAGCCGTCGTACCAGTCACCGCCGATGCTCAGCCCGTGCCGGGCCGGCGCGTACCGGGCGGCCGCCCGGAGCCCGGGCGGCTGCGGGAGCGCGGCCGGCAGCAGCTCGCGCTGCAACGCCTCGGCCAGCTCCACCCGGGCCCGCTGGAGCTCGGCCTGCTCCAGCGCGGACGCGGTGAGCCGGCCGAGCTCGGTCAGCAGGTCGTCCGCGCTCGGGCGATCGGTGGGGCGGCGTCGGCTCATCGACCCTCCGGCGGCGTGGGGGACGGGGTGGTCAGGGTCAGCGTATGTCGGCCGAACGGGGGACGGCCGCCCGAGCGACGCCGCGGTCACCCGTGGTAACCGAACCGACGGTGATGACCTCATGGCCGAAAGGTGATCGGCGGGGCGCTCGGGCGGGGCTGCCGGATTCGCACTCCGGAGCGTGTCCGGCGCCGAGTCACAGGTGGCCCGCCGGCAACTGCGACCGGCGGGCGAACGGCGCAGCGGCCCGTCGATCGCGTCGAGTGCGGGCTCTCGCGGCTCCGCGGCTCCCCGTCGCGCGTCCCCGTTCAGGCGGTGACCTTGGCGACGAAGGCGGTCAGGTTGGCCGCTATCCGCTCGATCTTCTCCTCGACGGTGAGCGACTCGTGGAGCCGGGTGCCGACCTCCCGCTTGCCGCGCACGTAGAGGGAGCAGGCGAGGTCGGTGCACATGTACGCGCCGACGGAGTTGCCCTGCTTGCCGGCCTTCCCGGCGAGCGGTGCGACCAGCAGCGAGATGCGCCCGGTGTGGGTGGTCACGCAGAGTGAGCAGATGCTGCGTCGGGCCTGCCAGGAGGCGGCGCCGGAGGAGCGCAGCGCGATCGCCACCGTGCGGCCGTCGACCTCGGCGGCGAGGTAGCCGCGGTCGGGGGCCTGCGGGTCACGCCAGCCGAGGAAGTCCAGGTCGTCCCAGGGCTGTTGGGCCAGGTCGCGGGGCACGTGCAGGCGCTTGGCCTCGCCCTTGCTGCAGTTGACGAAGGCGGCGCGGATCTCTTGTTCGGTCATCGGCTTCATAGGGAGCAACGTAAATTACCTAGGAGGATTAGGCAAACGTATAATGGCCTCAGTCGATCGAAGGGCAGGGCATGGCACGCGTAGGACTGAACGCGGAACGACTCACCAGGGCGGGAGCGGACCTGGCCGACGAGGTCGGCTTCGACAAGGTCACGGTCTCGGCGCTGGCGCGGCACTTCGGCGTCAAGGACGCGAGCCTCTACTCGCACGTCAGGAACTCGCAGGACCTCAAGACCAGGATCGCCCTGCTCGCCCTCGAGGAACTCGCCGACCGGGTCGCCGCCGCCCTGGCCGGACGCGCCGGCAAGGACGCCCTGGCGGCCTTCGCCAACGCCTACCGCGACTACGCCCGCGAACACCCGGGCCGCTACGCCGCCGCGCAGCTCGAACTCGACTACGCGACTGCGCTCAACAGCGCGGCCGTCCGGCACTCGCAGATGACCCGCGCGATCCTGCGCGGCTACGACCTCGCCGAACCCGACGAGACCGACGCCGTCCGCCTGCTCGGCAGCACCTTCCACGGCTATGTGGCCCTGGAGCGCGCGGGGAGCTTCCAGCACACCCCGCGCACCACCGAACAGACCTGGTCGCGGATCCTGGACGCCCTCGACGCCCTGCTGCGCAACTGGCCGAAGGCCTGACGGCAGCCGGGCCGGGAGCCGGCACGTCGCTGCACCGCACGGGTGAAGCGGGTTTCCCGCGCGGCGGCAGCGGTTAGCGCTAAGTCGCGAATCAGCCGGGCCGGACGACGGAGAGGGCGGCAAGGCGCTGGTCACCCGAGAGAGTCTGCTGCGCGCCCTGACCTTCTGGCTGCGGCCGGCCTTCGCGCTGCGCCTGGTCAACCGGTTCCAGCGGCTCGTGGGCTTCGACCGTTCGATGGCCCTGGCCTCCAGCGCGTTCTCGGCCGTGATCCCGCTGGTGATCGTCTCCGGCGTCGTCCTGGCCCACCTCGGCTCCAAGGACACCGCCCACCGGATCATCGACCGGTACGGCCTCACCGGAGGCGGCGCGGAGGCCGTGCTGTACGTCTTCTCGCCGAGTGCCGGGGTGGACACCGGGGTGGGCGTGTTCGGGCTGCTGTTCCTGGCGGTGTCGCTGCTGAGCTTCTCGCGCGCCGTCCAACGGCTGTTCGAACAGACTTGGGAGCTGCTGCCGCTGAGCGTCCGCAACACGCTCAACGGCCTGCGGTGGAGCGCCGGGCTGCTGGTCTACCTCACCGTGACGGCCTGGCTGTCCGCCGTCCTCGGGCAGGGGCGGCTGTCCCTGGGAGCGGTAGCCGTCCAGACTCCCGTGACCGCGGTCTTCCTGATGTGGAGCGGCCGGGTCCTCTCCGCGGGAAGGGTCAGCTGGTGGGACCTGTTGCCGTTCGGTCTGGTCGGGGCGGTCGGGGAGGCCGCGTACTCGGTGGGCGCCACCGTCTACCTGCCCCGGCTGTTCAGCTCGTCCGCCAACCAGTACGGCGCGATGGGCGCGGTCTTCGCGCTGGTCTCCGCCCTCTTCGGCGTGATGTTCGTCCTGGTCGGCTCGGCGGCGGTCGGGCGGGAGGTGCGGGACGAGCTGGACCGCATCAAGCGGGGGGAACGCCCCGCCGACGACGAGGTCCGCCGGGAATGGGACGAGGTGATCGCGCACGCGCGTCTGAGGTGGCAGACCGCCCGGGAGCAGTTGGCGGCCCACCGTCGCTCCCGGAAGCCCGAGCGCTGAGCTACCCCGCGGCGGACCGCGGGTCGCCCGGGCCCAGCGGCGCCTCTCGGCGCAGCCCGGCGAGCCCGGGTCCGGGGGCGAGGAACTCACGGATCCCGAAGGCGATCAGGACCACGACGGCGAACCAGAACACCGGCAGCGCCGTGGGGTGACCCCAGAGGACGAAGAGCAGCGCGGCGACCGGCAGGATCCCGGCCCCGATCGCGCGCTTGGCGCGACGGCCGAACGACCGGCCCGGCCCGGCCCGGAATCGGCATCGTTCTCCCAGGATCTTCTCGGTCAAGGCCAGGGACTCTTCGGGGCCAAGGGCCTGCGCCCTGAGGATGTTGTAGCGCGCGTTCATGATCTGGACCTCGTCCGGATCGCAGATCAGCCTACTGCTCCGTCACCACCCGTCACCACAACCACCCCGCCCCACAGTCCACTTCGAGCGCCACCGCCACCCCGGAGTGGGAAGTCGGCCACACCGACTTCCCACTCCTCACGCCATGACGCCGATACTGGGCTCCAACACACCGCTGCGCCCCGCAGCGGGCCGGGAGTGGGGACGGGCATGGCGACGGTGCTGTTCAGCGGCGGCGAGGTGCGGGACCTCCATGACACCGTGGCCGCCGAGTTCGCGCCGCACAAGCTGCGGGTGCGCGAAGTCCCGGCGGCCGGCGGCGGCCGATTCGTCCGGCACTGGCAGGGTGACGTATCGGTCTACGAACTGGGCTACGGCGCGGACGTCGACGTCGTCCCCGGTGAGCTGACCGACTTCTACAGCCTCCAGATCCCACTGGCCGGTTCCGGCCTGGTGACCGTGGACGGCCGTCCGCTGTCCACGCCGTTCAGCATCGCCGGGCCGGGCCAGCACCTCGCCATGGACTGGGGCCGGGACTGCGTGAACACCGTCCTGCTGATCGCCCGCCAGGCCGTGGACCGGGCCGTGGCCGTCCGCCGGGGCGAGCCCGGCGAACAGGCCGTCCGCTTCGACCCGGCCCTGGAGCGGGAGTCCGCCGCCATGGCCGACTGGCTGGACCTCGCCCGCGCCTACGCGCGGGCCGCCGGCGGGGAGTTGTTCGCCCGCTCGCCGCTCGCCCGGCAGCACCACGAACAGCTGCTGCTGCACGGCCTGTTGGACATCCAACCGCACAACCTGGGGCGCGCTCCCGCCGTGGTCGCCGCACCGGCCGCGGTGCGCCGGGCCGTCACCTTCTGCGCCGAGCACGCCCACGAGCCGATCTCGGTCGCGGACATCGCCCAGGCCGCAAGGGTGAGCCTGCCCAGCCTGCGCCGGGGCTTCCGCATCCACCTGGGCACCACACCGCTCGCCCATCTGCGCCGCGTCCGGCTGGACCACGCCCACCATGACCTGTTCGCCGCCGCCCGCGGTGGATCCGCCGCGACGGTCACCCAGGTCGCACTGCGCTGGGGCTTCGCCCACCTGGGCCGCTTCTCCCAGGAGTACCGGAAGGCCTACGGGCGGCTGCCCTCCGAGGTCCTGACCGGAGGCTGTCCGGAAAACGCGTTCGGAAGCGAGCGAACCGGATAGCCGCGCCCGCCGGGCTGCCGCACACTGGGCGGGTATCACGGGGGAGGCCGCCCCGCCCGCGCGACGCCGGGCGCGGTGCGAGCGGCCGGGCACCGGGACGGGGCAGCTGAATTGAGCCGGGGTGCCCCGTCCCGACCGTGTACCGTCCGTCCGGACGGTGGCCTGACCGGCGGGCGGACCGGCCAGACCAACGGCGTCCGGCAGCTCGGCCTCACCAGCTTCCAGCCGGCCCGCTTCGTCTGTCCGCAGAAGAGCCGCGCCGCCGGATCCCCCTCGGGTGACCGGCGGCGCGGCTCGGGTCCGGCCGCGAGACGCTACGGCTGGGCTTCCCCCACCAGCAGCCGCGCGTTGACGGTGGGGTTGCCCGCCTGCGAGAGCGGGAAGGCCGTGCCGATCTCCCCGGAGTGGCCGGGGACGTCGATCCGCACGGAGAGTGTCCGGTCGACGAGCCGGTCCTGCGGCATCCGGAAGTCGAGGTTGATGATGCCGTGTTGCCTGCACGTCTCACAGCGCTGCGGGTCGTTCGGCTGGAAGAAGAACCGCTTGGCGATCGGCTCGCCGTCGGCGAGCAGGGTCACGATGAAGGACCCCGGAATGTTCAGCCGGTTGATCCCCTTCACCCGTACCGAGACCGGGTCGCTGCTCCGGAAGGAGAAGGTGCGGGCGGCGTCGATGCTTCCGGTCAGGTTCTCCATGGCGCCGGCCATACCGCCCTCCATGGCGCTGGGGAGGTCAAGCCGGTCGTACGAGATGTCGGTGGCGATGGTCTGGTCGGGGGTCGAAGTGAACGGCGGGAGGGGCGCTTTGAGCCAGGTGTCGTCCTGCCCGGCCAGTCTGGTGCGGAATCCGTCGAGGGTGGTGGCGGCGGCGCGGGTCTGCCAGCTCAGCCAGAGCCGGTCGATGTTGCAGTGGAAGAACCAGAAGACGGGGTCGAAGGCGGACACCTCCTGGATGCCCATCGTCTCCCCGGTCGATCCGTGGCCGTTGTCGTGGGCCTGGATCGAGAAGTCCTGGTAACCGTTGGTGTTGTACGCGCCCCAGAGTGACTGGACCATCGAGGTCGCGATCTCCTCCAGGACCGAGTAGTCCTGGATGTTCTGGGTGATCTCGGCCGCCGAGTAGCGCTTGGTCGTGTACGGGAAGAACTTGGTCACGGGCGGATGCACGGTGGCGCCGGGGTCGGCCGGCAGGACGTACTGGTCGAACGGCGGGTGCTGCAACCGGTCCGGCAGCGGGGTCGAGATGTCCCAGTAGGGGAGCGTCACGTCCTGGCAGCCCGGGACGGAGCGCAGCGCGTCCTCGAACTCCCGCAGGTACACGCGGTGCCACGGGTTGAAGCGGTCCTCGTGGTGCAGGCACCAGGCCTTCGGGAGACCGTGCTGCCCGGCCAGGGTGAAGTAGCCGTCCGGTGCTGTGGTGTCGCGGGCCATGACGCCGTTGAACGCCGTTGTCAGGAGGGCGAATTCGGCGTCGGTGAGGGTCGTGACGTCCTTGCGCAGCCGGGTGGCCGCCGCCCCGGCCGGTGGCGGAACGACCGGGGTCGGCGCCGTACCGATCGGGTACCCGGCGAGGATCCAGTTCTTGAACGTCTGCCAGCGGTTGGCGCTCCACTTCCCCGCCGCGTCCGGCGGCATGTCCGCGTTCGGCGGCGAGGTGTGGGCGAGGATCGAGAACGCGTTCTGCTTGACCCCGTCGTACGTGCCGAGCTCGATGCCCTTGGCGGCCATGTGCGCGATGTCGTCGGGGCGGAAGTAGGTGCTGATGTCCGCGAGGTACGTCGGCGCCGCGACGATCGGATCACCGTTCGGGCTGGCCGGGGGTGTGCTCATGGGTCCTCCGCTGGGCTCGGGGCAGGGGGAGTTCGGTCGTACAGGGAGCATTTGCGGTTGCGAGTATGCGGTGCGGCAAAGGCCTCCATACGATCGACACGGGCCCGTGCTCGGAGAATCGTCGTGCGGGAGCCGAATTCCTGCGGACGGTCAGACGCGGGTGAGGCCATTCGGGTGCCGTGGGCGGCGGCGCACCCTACCGGTGGGTGTCGAACCTCAGGTCGCCCCTGGTGACCTTGCGGATGTGGTCACCGGCGAGCAGGTCGTGCGGGTAGCCGAGGGGGAAGGCGCTGGCCTCGGCGAGGCGGGCCAGGTGGGAGTCGGCGAGGTCGACGTCCAGGGCGCCGAGGTTCTCCAGCAGCTGCGCGGGGGTGCGGGCGCCGATGATCGGCGCCGTCACGGCCGGGTTCTGCAGGGTCCAGGCCAGGGCGACCTGGGCGGGGGTGCGGCCCACGTCCTGCGCGACCTCCCGTACGGCCTCGGCGATGGCCAGGTTGCGGTCGGTGACGGCGCCCAGGGCTTGGTTGGCGGCCCGTCGGGCGCTGTCGCCGGAGCCGGTCTCCGGCGCCCCCGGTTCCTCGCGGCGGTACTTGCCGGTGAGCACCCCGCCGGCCAGCGGGGAGAAGGGGACCACGCCCAGGCCCATCTCCCGGGCCATCGGAATCAGGTCACGCTCCCCGGTGCGTTCGACCAGGTTGTACTCGATCTGCAGCGCGACCAGCGGTGACCAGCCGCGCAGGTCGGCGATCGTCTGCATCCGGGACACCTGCCAGGCCGGGGCGCTGGAGATCGCCACGTACAGCACCTTGCCGAGCCGGACCAGGTCGTCCATGCCGCGCAGGACCTCCTCGACCGGGGTGGTGGAGTCCCACACGTGCAGGTAGAGCAGGTCGAGGTAGTCGGTGCGCAGCCGGCGCAGGCTGGCCTCCACCGACGCGGTGAGGGCCTTGCGGTGGGCGCCCCCGGAGTTCGGGTCGCCGGGGCGGCGCAGCGTCGAGTACTTGGTGGCCAGCACCAGCCGCTCGCGGTCGCCGTGGGCGAACTCGCCGAGCAGGCGCTCGGAGCTGCCGTCGGTGTAGGTGTCGGCGGTGTCGATGAAGTTGCCGCCGCGCTCGACGTAGTGGTCGAACAGCTTGCGTGCCTCGTCCCGTTCGGCGCCCCAGCCCCATTCGGTGCCGAAGGTGGCCGCGCCCAGGGCCAGGGGTGAGACCCGCAGTCCGGAGCGGCCCAGCAGCCGGTAGGTGTCGAGGGTGAGCGACATCAGGTCCTCCTGTGATTCGTCGGCCGCCGGTCGTCCGGCGTCGGGAACCAGCCTGCGACCCCGGCGGATCGGGGGTAAGGGACGGCCGTTCCTGGGAACGCCCGTCCCAGCCTCGCTGTTGGACCGGGCATGATGACCTCTACCGTGGACGCGACCCAGGAGCTGGCCGCCTTCCTGCGGAGCCGACGCGAACGCCTCGACCCGCGAGACCTCGAACTGCCCTCGCGGCGGCAGTTCCGGCGCACCCCCGGCCTGCGCCGGGAGGAGGTCGCCGAACTGGCCGGGATCAGCGCCGACTACCTCGTGCGGCTGGAACAGGGCCGGGGCCCGCGCCCCTCGGCGGAGGTGGTGGACGCGCTCGCCCGGGCGCTGCGGCTGAGCCCGGACGAGCGCGGCTACCTGTTCGACCTGTCCCGTCAGCGTCGCCCGCGCACCGCCGACCAGCCCGCCGCCACCGCACCGCCGGAGCTGGCCAGGCTGGTCGCCGACCTGTCGCCGCAGCCCGCGATGGTGCTGAACCACCGCTTCGACATCCTGGCCTGGAACGGTGAAATGGCCGCACTGCTACCGGACTTCGACACCCTGCCGCCCGCGCGGCGCAACGCGATGTGGCTGTGCCTGGCGCACCCGGCGATGCTCGGGTTCTACGCCGACCGCGAGCACACCGTGCGGGACGGCGTCGCCCATCTGCGGGCCGCCTGGGCGGCGCACCCGGAGGACCGGGCGCTGACCGGCCTGATCGCCGAACTCGCGTCTGGTGATGAGGAGTTCGCACGCCTGTGGGCGGAGCGGGACGTCCGGGTCAACGGCCGCGGCAGCAAGGTGCTGCGACACCCCGAGGCCGGGGAGATCACCGTGCGGTTCGAGGTGCTGGTGCCGCTTCAGGACCCGGACCAGCGGGTGCTGGTCTACCGCCCTGCGGACGAGGCGAGCCGGACGGCACTGGACCGGCTGTGCGCGCGGTGACGCCGTGCTCGCGCAGCGGGCCGACCTGCCAGCCCTGGGCGGCGCAGTGGTCGAGGAGCTGGGGCAGGGCGCCGAGGGCGGACCGCCAGGCGGCGGGGGCGGAGGTGCAGTCGGAGTCGTGCAGCAGCACCGTGCCACCGCCGTACAGGTCGGCGGTGACGGTGCGGTGGACGGTGTCGGGGGTGGCGCGGCTGGTCCAGTCCTCGCCCCAGCTCGTCCACAGCACGGGGGTGAGACCGAGGCGGCGGGCGGACAGGTGGGCGGCGGTGCTCATGACGCCGTACGGGGGCCGGAACCACTGCGGTGCGCGGCCGCTCAGCTCCGCGATGGTGTCGCGGGCGCGGCGCAGGTCCTGGTGGGTGGCCAGGGGGCCGCGCAGCAGCAGCGGGCGGTGCGCCCAGCCGTGGACGGCGATCTCGTGGCCGGCGTCGGCGATCTCCCGCACCAGGGCGGGCGTCCGCTCGGCCATCGAGCCGAGCAGGAAGAAGGTGGCCCGTACGTCGTACTTCTGCAGGAGCGTCAGGAAGGAGGGCGTGGAGTACGGGTCCGGGCCGTCGTCGAAGGTGAGGGCGATGTGGTCGGGGCGGCCCGTCCCGGCGAGGCGGGGCAGCAGGCGGTTGCGCAGCGGCCCGTAGGTGGAGAGCACGGGGGCCGCGTGGGCGGCGGTGACGGCGGCAGCGGCGGTGGCGCCGAGGCGCAGCAGGGTGCGGGGCTTCATGGCGGGCCTCAGGAAAGGGTGATGAGCGCGCCGAGGCGCGGCGGCCGGTGGGAGGTGAGCAGGCGCTTCAGGGTGTCGGCGAGGTCCGCCGGCTGGGCCTTGCCGCATTCGAGCAGGACGATCTGGCCGGGCTTCAGCTCGGGGGTGGTGGGGCTGCCGCAGGCGATCCGGGCGTCGGGGACGACCAGGTGCTCGTGGTGGAAGGCGGCCAGGCCGAGGTCCAGGGCGTCCAGGTGGCGGCTGGAGAGGAAGAAGTCGCTGGCCGCGCCGGTGGCCGAGCGCAGCGCGGTGGCCCCGGCGTCGAGGGAGCTGCGGCCGGTGACGATCCCGGTCTCGTACGGCGGGCCGTAGCCGGCATTGACCAGGGTGAGTCCGGCCCCGGCGAGGCGGCGGACCTCGGCGGGGTCGGCGGCGGCCTGGGCGGTGTCGACGGCGACGGCGGCGCCCGCGGCCGACAGCGCCTTGAGGGTGGCCGGGGGGAGGGCTTCGCCGCCGGGCGGGTGCACCACGAGGTAGGTCCGGCCGGTGTGCTCGGCGTCGATGGTGTCCAACCCGCCGTAGGCGACGGCCAGTTGGGTGCCGCCGGTGGCCAGCCAGACGGTCGCGGCGAGCGCGGCGAGAGCGACGCCCAGCCGGCGGACGGGGCGGCGCGGGGCGGGGGCCGGCTGTCCGGGTACGGGCGTCGCGGGTGT
>NZ_MECK01000324.1 GCF_014596465.1 Streptomyces sp. CBMA123
GGGCGCGGTCGGCGCGCCGGGGGCGGACTCGGCGTCCGGGTGCTGCGGATTGCGGACCCAGCCGCCGGCGCCGCCGCGCGCGGTCGGGTCCCAGACCGCCGGAGCGGTGTTGTGCTGGTCCGTCATGTGCCGCTAGCCCCCACCGTCCGCCGATGCGCCGCGCTCTGCCTGGCGCCGTGCTCTGCCTGGTCCCGTGCTCTGCCTGGTGCCGCGCGGACACCGTACCGTTCGAGCCCCGCCCGACGGCCCCGGCACGACGTTAGAGCATCCTGGCCGGGCGGTGGGGGCGATCCCGCGGCTGCCCGGTCCGTTACGCGGCGGCCCGGCGCAGGACGCGCAGCGAGCCGGTCACCGAGACCTCCTCGAAGCCCTCGGCCAGCGCCCGCAGGTACACCCGGTACGGCGCCTGGCCGCCGTCCGCCGGATCCGGGAACACGTCGTGCACCACCAGCAGGCCCTCCGGCGCCAGGTGCGGCGCCCAGCCCTCGTAGTCGCCGGTCGCGTGCTCGTCGGTGTGCCCGCCGTCGATGAACACCAGGGCCAGCGGCCGGCCCCACAGCGCGGCGATCTGCGGCGAGCGGCCGACCAGCGCGACCACGTGCTCCTCCAGCCCGGCGGCGTGCAGGGTGCGGCGGAACCGGGGCAGGGTGTCCATCCGCCCGACCTCCGGGTCCACCAGGGTCGGGTCGTGGTACTCCCAGCCGGGCTGCTGCTCCTCCGAGCCGCGGTGGTGGTCCACGGTCAGCGCCACCGTCCCGGCCTCCCGCGCCGCGGCGGCCAGCAGCACCGCCGAGCGGCCGCAGTAGGTGCCGATCTCCAGCACCGGCAGCCCGGTGCGCCGCGCCGCCGCCACCGCCGCCCCGTACAGCGCGAGGCCCTCGTCCACCGGCATGAACCCGGTGGCCGCCTCGAACGCCGCCAGTACCTCCGGCGCCGGTCGGGCGCCCTCCAGCAGGTCGGACATGCGGTGCTCCTCGGGCTCGGACGACGGACGGGACGTGCTCGGACCCTACTCGACGGTAGCGGGCCGGCCGCCGTCCCCCTCCTGCCCCACCTGCCCGTTCGGCCGTTCTGGAACGCGTTCTCGTCGGGTGCCGGCGGCCGTGCCAGAATCGGCCCGACCCTTGACCCGAGGCACACCGGGAGCAGCCCCATGCGCGCAGCCGTCCTGCACAAGACCGGCCAGGACACCCTCGACGTCCGCGAGGACGTCACGGCGGTCGGCTTCGGACCGGGCACCGTGCGGGTCCGGATGCGCGCCGCCAGCCTCTGCCACTCGGACCTCTCCGCGATGAACGGCGTACTGCCGCAGCCCGCGCCGTTCGTCCCCGGGCACGAGGGGGCCGGCGACGTCGTCGAGGTCGGCGAGGGCGTGAGCGGCGTCGAGCCCGGGGACCGTGTGGTGCTCTGCTGGATGGCCCCCTGCGGCCGCTGCGCCCACTGCGAGCGCGGCCGCGGCCACCTCTGCATCGCCAGCCTGCGGCGGCTCGGCGCCCCCGGCTTCCGGCTCGCCGGCGACGGCACCGAGGCCTCCGGCTTCTACGGCACCGGTGCCTTCGCCGAGGAGGTGGTGGTCACCGCCGACTCCGTGATCAAGGTGCCGGCCGACCTGCCGTACGAGGCCGCCGCGCTCATCGGCTGCGGGGTGACCACCGGCATCGGCGCCGCCGTCAACACCGCCCGGGTCGAGCCCGGCTCCTCGGTCGCGGTGATCGGCGCGGGCGGGGTCGGCGTGGCCACCGTCCAGGGCGCCCGGGTCTGCGGCGCCGCCCGGATCACCGTCGTCGACCCGGTGGTCTCCCGCCGCGAACGGGCGCTCGCCTTCGGCGCCACCGAGGCGATCGCCCCCGAGGAACTCAAGCCCTTCGCCAAGGGCCTGCCCGGCGGCGGCTTCGACTACGTCTTCGAAGCGGTCGGCCGCGCGGCCACCGTCCGGGCCGGCTACGACGCGGCCCGGCGCGGCGGCGCGGTCGTCGTCATCGGCGCTGGCGCCCAGGACGACCTCGCCCAATTCACCATGGGGGAACTGTTCTTCAACGAGAAGCGGCTGCTGCCCTCGCTGTACGGCGGGGCGCCGGTGGCGCGCACCATCGGCCTCGTCGTCGACCTGTGGCGGGCCGGGCGGATCGACCTCGACGGCATGATCACCCACCGGGTCGGGCTCGCCGACGTGAACCGGGCCATCGAGCAGATGCGCAGCGGCGAGGCACTGCGGACGGTGGTCTCGCTGGACTCGTGACCGACGCGCGAGGGCCCGCCGGGGTGTGTGCCCCCGGCGGGCCCTCGCGGTTCTGATCCGCCGGGCTCAGCCCCGGGCGCCGCCCGCGCGGTGCCGGCCGTGCGGGCCCGACCCGGGGGAGTCGTCGGCGGCGGAGCCACCCCGGTGGCGGCCGTGCGACGCGGCGTCCTCGGCCGTCATCTCGTCGGCGTCGGTCCCGTTGACCGCGGGTCCGGTGGTGTCGGTGAGGGTGTCGGACATGAGAGATCGTCTTCCGTGCGAGGGTGCAGGTCATCGGCGCCCGTCCGGCGCCTGCGGCACACGGTCGGGTCCCCGATCGGGCGCCCGGTACGCGCCCACAGCCGGTGATCGCGGCCCGTGCCCCGGCCACCATAACGGCCGGGACCGACGAGATCCTATCGACCTCATGAGGCGAGCCCCGCCCCGCCCGGCGGCGTCGAACCCAACCAGTGGCCCACGAGTTCGCGGTGGAACGGCGACAGCACCTGCAGATCGCCGTGCCGCGCCGACACCCCCCGCCTTGCCGTCCAACACCAGCACCCGGTCCGCCCGCACCGGGGGTGGTGCCCCGGGCCGTGACGGGCCCGGGAGTCTGGGAACTGCGAGGGATCCGTCAACGGATCCGAGAGAGCCCGCAGCGGATCCACTGGGGATCCGCTGGGGATCCGGGGGCGTCGGGCGGGTCAGCCCGGCCGGCCGGTCCGCAGGAACGCGGCCAGCAGTTCGTGCAGCACCGCGGCGCCCTCCTCGGCCAGTACCTCGTGCCCGGAGCCGGCCGCCTCCACGTACCGGAAGTCCGTGCCCTCGACCCGTCCGATCCGTAGCAACTCGTGGCGCAGCGAACGGGATTGGCTCACCGGTACGACCTCGTCCCGGTTGCCGTGCACCACCAGCAGCGGTGCGCTCAGCCGGTGGGCGAGCTGGAGCACGTCGCGCGGTCCGCGGGCGTCCAGGATCGGTTCGCCGCCGCCGAGCCGGGTGGTCAACGCCCGTACGGGGGTGGCCGCTTCGGCCAGCAGTCGGGCGCCGGACAGGAACGGTGCGACCACCGCGCAGCGGGCGACCTGCTCGGCCGGTGCGTGCGCGGCCGCCAGGAGCGCCAGGAACGCGCCGTAGCTCACCCCGAACAGGGCGGGTGGTTCCAGGCCGAGCGCGGCCCGTTGGCCGGCGATGCCTTCCAGCAGGTACAGCACGTCGTCCAGGTCGGGTCCGCCCCAGGCGCCGCGGATGGCCAGTGCGTGCGGCACCCCGTAGCCGGTGGAGCCGCGTTGGTTGGGGGCGACCACGGCCAGGCCCTCGGCGGCCATCCGCTGGAGGGCCGGGTCGAACTCCAGCCGCCAGGCGTCGGCCGGGCCGCCGTGCAGGGCGAGCACCAGGTGCGGGCTGCTCAGCCAGGCGTCCCCGCCGTACACCACGGCCTCCAACGGGCCGGCCGGTCCGGCGAGTTCGAGGCTCTGCGCGGGCTGCCAGCGGCCGCCGTCGCCGGGTGGGGTGCTGCCGTCCAGGCGCCAGCCGGCGGGCTGGGTGCGGGGGGCGCGCTGCGCGCCGGGCTGCCAGGGCAGGGCGGTGTCCCGCCACGGGCCGGGCAGCCCCGAGCCCAGGGGCGCGAGTTGGAGCGGCAGTGGAATCGGGGTGGAGCTGGTCGGGGCCGGGCCGTGGGCCAGCAGGGCGTCCACGTCCAGGGTGGCCAGTGCCGCCGGGTGGTCGGGTGAGGAGTACGGGAGCCGCAGCCCCGCTCCGTCCCAGTGGCCGACCGCGCCGAGCCGCCCGGGCGGGACGGGCAGCGGGTCCAGTCGCCCGACGGCGGGCCGCCACAGGGCGAGCGCCGACCCGGCGCCGTGGTCGATCTGCACCGCGACCCGGGGGCCGTCCGCCGCCTGCCGCAGCGCGACCGGGCGCAGGACCATGCCCGTGACGTGCAGGCATTCCGGGAACCGCAGCGGCTCCCCGCCGCCCAGCACGCCCCAGCCGAGCCGGTCGGTGCCGGGTGCGTCGCTGCGCACCATCGCGAAGCGGCTGTCCGGGTCGAACAGCACCAGCCGGTCGTTGCTGTGCTCGCCGATCTCCAGCAGCGGGGTGGTGGTGCCGCTGCGCAGGTCCAGGGCGACGCTGCGGACGAGCCCGCCGGCCACCCGGTCCAGCGCGAGCAGCGCGCCCGCGTGGTCCAGCCAGGCGCCGCCGCCGTGCAGGCCGGGGATCTCGGCGACCTGGACGGGCTCGCTGCCGTCGGCCCGGACCAGCCAGGCTTTGGTCGCCGGGCGGGTGTCGGTGCCGAGGGCGATCGCCACCGGGCTGTGCGGGTCGGCGCCGGGTGGTACGGGGAGCGGCAGCAGCCGCAGTCCGGGCATCCGGAGTATGGTCAACTGCTGTTCCACGGTGCCGTTCTCGCCGTACGAGAGGCGGACCAGGTCGTGCCGTTCGCCGTCGTGCCGGCAGACCAGGACCGAACCGTCGGGCAGGGCGACCAGCTGTGAGCGCAGTTGCTCCGACCGGTTGCCGGACAGCGGCAGCGCGGTCGGCGCGGCCGGCGAGCCGTCTGCGGGAAGCCGCCAACTCTCCACGTACCAGCCGCTGTCGGCGGCCGCGGCCAGGCAGGCCGCGTGGCCGCCGTCGGCGGAGAAGGAGAAGCTCAGCCGGCGCAGTGCCCGGGTGGTGGTGCGGGTGGCCACGTTCATGCCTCGCTCACCCCGGTGGTGCGGAACGGGAGTTGACGAATGCCAGGGGAGACCGGGTCCAGCCGGAGCCGGGGGCCGCCGTGACGGAGTCGGAGCAGTAAGGCCAACGGCCCTGCGGTGCCGGTGCCGTAGGCCGCGGCGCAGCCCGTACCCGTCTCGTCGGGGAGGGTCGGCAGGCCGTCGCGCAGGGCGGCGCGGGCGGCGATCAGGCGGCCCGACTCGTGGGCCCCGGCGAGGAATTCGGGATCGTCGGTGGCCTCGGCGAGGTCCAGCAGGTACTCGCCGTCGCCGGCCAGGCCGTGGCAGGCGCTCACCCCGCTGTGCCAGCGGCCGGCCGGTACGGCGCGAGCGGCGGCCCGGGCGAGGTCGAGCGCGTCGGTGTCGCCGGCGGCGCGCCACAGCGGAGCGACGACGGCGGACGCGGTCGCGGGCCGC
>NZ_MECK01000325.1 GCF_014596465.1 Streptomyces sp. CBMA123
GGGCCCTGATCGGGCGCCGGCACCGGGGCCGGCTCGCCGTCGGGCCCGGGCTTGGGCGCGGACCCGGGCTGCGAGGCGACCGTTCGCCCCTCGCGTCGCCGCCGCTGGGCGTCGACCGCGGACAGCAGCGGCCCGGGCGTCATGCCGTCGTTCATCGACTCGTACAGCAACTCGGCCAGCAGGTAACCCGGGGAGAGCCGAAGGACGTGACCGAGCACCACCCGGGCGGTGGCCATGTCCCCCGCGACCCAGGAGGCCCAGGCCAGCAGGGTGAGCGGGGCCACCGCACAGCCCTCGTACGGTGGCACGGCCCGCCGGGCGAGGAAGCGCCAGAGCCGCTCGGCGGGGGCGAGCTCGTCGGGGCGGACGTACTCGACGCCGCGGTCCCTGGTGAGGCGGTCCCGCAGGGCGAACAGCAATCGGGCCGTCCGCTCCTCGTCGAGCTCCCGGGCACCGGCCGCGAAGTCGGCGAAGGCCTGTTCCAGCAGATCGAGGCCCTGCTCCCGGGAGACCGCCCCCGCGAGGGGCTCGGCGCGGGCCAGCGCCTCGCGCTGCGGGGCGTCCTCCGGCGGGCCGACCGGGGCCAGGCCGCCGACGATCGCCCTCCGGCTGCCGCGCGGCACCAGGCCTGCCACCGTCGCGGCGGCGGCCGCCGGCCCCGGGTCGGGCCCGCGTCGCACCGGATTGCCCGCCGGATCGCAGCAGCCCTCCCGGCGGCAGAGGAAGGACCACCAGCGGCCGTCCGAGACGCACAGCGACTCCTTGACCGCCACTCCCCTGCGCCCGAAGGCCGCGCGCAGGTGGTCGGCCAGCGGCCGCAGACCCTCCGCCGGCGGCGGGGCGTGCGCCGTGACCGAGTCCTGGCAGAGGTAGAGGAGCACTTCGAGCGGTCGGCTGCCGTGCCGCTCGGAGAGGGCGACCAGCAGGGCGGCCGTCTCCTCCGCGGCGGCCGGCCAGTCCGCGGACGAGACCGGGAGGTCCGCCCGGATGACCCCGCCCTGGTGCAGGTCGGGACCCTGGAGACCGACCGCGACGATGCTGTCGTCGGGGTAGAACCCCAGGAGGTAGGGCAACAGTTCGGCCATGTCGGCCGGACCGCGCATGACGACGGGCCGCTGCTCTGAAGCCGGGCCCAGGGACAGGATGACGTGGTCGTTGTTCATCGCGTTCATGGCCGTAAGCGTGGGCGCTATCCGACAACGACTCCGGAACTTTCCTCTTTCCTGTGGATAACTCGGCCCCCGAATTTCCGTTCACTCATTCGGCGCACGCGACACTCACCGCAGAGAGTGGATTTTGGCGACCGTTCAGCGGATCAGCGGATGAAATACACTCCGTCTTCCGCTTCGCCGCCCAGGCCGCATTCGCCCCTTGTCGGCGCCATGGGGTTACATCGACGCCATGAAGCAGCCCGACATCCACACCACCGCCACCGCCGACCGCGCCGAGGTCCGGGCGCGGGCCGAGGCCGTCCTGCGTGAGCTGGCCGGCCCCGCCGCCAGCCTGCGCGAGGACCAGTGGACGGCCATCGAGGCCCTCGTGGTCGACCACCGCCGCGCCCTGGTCGTCCAGCGCACCGGCTGGGGGAAGTCCGCGGTCTACTTCATCGCCACCGCACTGCTCCGCGCCCGCGGCGCCGGGCCGACGGTGATCGTCTCCCCCCTGCTCGCCCTGATGCGCAACCAGGTCGAGTCCGCGGCCCGGGCCGGCATCCACGCCCGGACCATCAACTCGGCCAACACCGAGGAGTGGGACGAGATCCAGGCCGAGGTCGCCGCCGGGAAGGTCGACGTCCTGCTGGTCAGCCCCGAGCGGCTGAACAACCCGGACTTCCGCGACCAGGTGCTGCCCAAGCTGGCCGCCTCCACCGGCCTGCTGGTGGTCGACGAGGCCCACTGCATCTCCGACTGGGGCCACGACTTCCGCCCCGACTACCGCCGGCTGCGCACCATGCTCGCCGACCTGCCGCCGCGCGTCCCGGTGCTGGCCACCACCGCCACCGCCAACGCCCGGGTCACCGCGGACGTCGCCGAGCAGCTCGGCACCGGCACCACCGACGAGCACGCCCTGGTGCTGCGCGGTCCGCTCGACCGGGAGAGCCTCACCCTGGGCGTGCTCGCCCTGCCCGATCCGGCGCACCGGCTCGCCTGGCTGGCCGACCACCTCGACCGGCTCCCCGGCTCGGGCATCGTCTACACCCTGACGGTGGCCGCCGCCGAGGAGGTGACGGCCTTCCTGCGCGAGCGCGGCTTCCCGGTCGCCTCCTACTCCGGCCGCACCGAGGACGCCGAGCGCCGCACCGCCGAGGCCGACCTGCTGGCCAACCGGGTCAAGGCGCTGGTCGCCACCTCCGCGCTCGGCATGGGCTTCGACAAGCCCGACCTCGGCTTCGTCGTCCACCTGGGCTCGCCCAGTTCGCCGATCGCCTACTACCAGCAGGTCGGCCGGGCCGGCCGCGGCGTGGACCGGGCCGAGGTGCTCCTGCTGCCCGGGCGCGAGGACGAGGCGATCTGGCGCTACTTCGCCTCGCTCGCCTTCCCGCCCGAGGAGCAGGTGCGGCGCACCATCGACGCGCTCGCCGAGGCCGGCCGCCCGCTCTCCACCGCCGCCCTGGAGCCCCGGGTGGACCTTCGCCGGGCCCGGCTGGAGACCATGCTCAAGGTGCTGGACGTGGACGGCGCCGTCCGCCGGGTCAAGGGCGGCTGGACGGCCACCGGGCAGAGCTGGGCGTACGACACCGCCCGCTACGCCAAGGTCGCCGCCTCCCGGGAGGCGGAGCAGCGGGCGATGCGCGACTATGCGGCGGCCACCGGCTGCCGGATGGAGTTCCTGCGCCGCCAGCTGGACGACGAGCAGGCCGCGCCGTGCGGGCGCTGTGACAACTGCGCGGGCCCGCTGCACACCCCGGAGGTCTCCGCCGAGGCGCTGGCCGCGGCCCGGGCCGCGCTCGGCCGCCCTGGTGTGACCTTCGAGCCGCGCCGGCTCTGGCCGACCGGGATGGACGCGCTCGGGGTGCCGCTGAAGGGCCGGATCCCGGCCGGCGAGCAGGCGGAGACCGGCCGGGCGCTCGGCCGGCTGTCCGACATCGGCTGGGGCAACCGGCTGCGCACCCTGCTCGCCGAGCAGGCGCCGGACGTACCGGTGCCCGGTGAGGCGGTGGACGCGCTGGTGGCGGTGCTGGCCGACTGGGCGCGCGGCCCGGGCGGCTGGGCCGGGCCCGCGACGGCGGAGGGCACCCGGCTGGAGCGGCCGGTCGGCGTGGTGACCATGGCGTCCTCGTCCCGCCCCCAGCTGGTCGGCAGCCTCGGCGCGCGGATCGCCGAGATCGGCCGGCTGCCGCTGCTCGGCCGGATCGAGTACGCGGGCGGGCTGCCGCCGCGCGGGGCCCGCAGCAACAGCGCGCAGCGACTGCACTCGCTGGCCGGGGCGCTGGTCCTGCCGCCGGAGCTGGAGCAGGCGGTGGCGGCGGCCGGCGGGCCGGTGCTGCTGGTGGACGACCTCGTGGACTCGGGGTGGACGGTCACCGTGGCCGCCCGGCTGCTGCGCCGAGCGGGAGCCGGCGCGGTGCTCCCGCTGGTCCTGGCCGTGCAGGGGTGAGCCGGCGACGGGTGGCCGCCGCGCTCAGGACCACCTTCACTCGAATGGCCTAACGGAAAGGAGCTGACAGGGCGATTTCGATCACACCGGAGATCCGACCCGAGAAAGGAGTGCCCACCATGTCGACGACGGTCCACCACGCCCTTCACCCAGTGTGGATCAAGGTCGAACGGCGCCTGAACCCCACTCGGGCCGCCGTGGAACATATCCGGCAGAACATGGGCTATCGGGTGACGTTCATCATTTCATCATTGCCGCTCCGGCCCCGTTGCCCCGAGAATTGGGAAGTACCCGAAATCCGGTCCGCTGGGCCCGCCCTTCGGCGTACCCAGGCACCCGCCTGCCCACGGGCCAGGAAGGAGGATCGTGATCAACGGTATCGACCGAGGTCAGCATCTCCTCTCCGGGAGTCCGGCACCCAGACGGCTGCTGGACCTGGAGACCTGGACCGCCTCGGGGATCCCGTTGCTGCGCGATCCGCGCGAGTTCGTCCTGGAACTGCACCAGCGCCACCTGCCCCAACCGGGCACAGTCGTGGTGGCCGTCCTGGACGCGCTCCACCACGTCACCGCCTCGGCCTCGTTCACGCCCTGGCCGCACGACACCGACGGCTGGCAGCACCGGAACGGCCTGCTGGCGCACCTGCGCCGGATCACCCCGCACGACCTGCGACTGCCCGAACCGCACCGGACGGCCGTGCTGCTGCGCTGCCGTGAGGGCGCACCCGGCTGGACGGAGCAGGACGGCGCCTGGATGTGGGCACTGCGGGACGCGACCGGGCTGCACGGGCTGCGCTGCGGCTCGTACATCGGGCTCACGCCGACGGGCTGGCAGATCCTCGGAGACGGACGGGGCGGGCGCAATCCACACGCGGGTTCGTGGGCGGACGGGCCTGTGCACACCGTGACGGAGCTGCCGCCGCGGTCGGTGCTCGACGACGCCCCGCGCAGCCAGCGCGCCCGGCAGCAGGCGGCCGAACAGGCCAAGCGGGTCGACGCTCCGCAGCGCACCCCGCAGGCCGAGCCGCCACGGATCCCCGCGCGGATCGCGGCCGTCGAACCGGGCCGCCGCACCGGCACGCGCTGAGCGGCCCCGAACGGCCGTCACGGGCAGCGGTGTTCCGGTGCCGGCAGGCGCCGAACGCTTCGACGGGCAAGCCCGGGCAACGGTCAACCGGCCAGCGCACCGCGGACGGACTCCGGGCCCGGCACCGTACGGCACTGGGCCCGGAGTGAGGACGGTTGTCGGGCTTCCGGTCAGGCCTTGACCGGGCGCCCCGGTGCGGCTCCGGCCGCCCCCGAGGCAGCCGGGCCGGCGTCTCCGCACACCACCAGTAGGGCGTTCGCGCGGCCGAGCGCCTCGGTGTACGCCTCGGCAGCCCGGGCGGGCGAACCGCCGTTGACCACCAGGACGACCACCTCGCGGCGGACCGGCCGGGTCAGCACGGCGTCGGCGTAGAACACGTCCCCGCCGTCGGCGAGTTGCGCCCAGTAGCGCTCCTCGCCGAAGGAGAGCTCGTGCTGCTGCCAGGGGTGCGGCCCGCCGACGGTGAGCACCAGGACGTCGCCCGGGTCGCGGCCCGAGTCCAGGAGCAGGTCGACCGCCTCGTCGGCGCGGTCCAGTGCCTCGGCCGGGGTGGCGGCGATGCGCTGGACCTCGATCCGCGGCGTGGCGGGGGCCGGGCGACGCGGCGCCGGACCGGGCTTGGGGATCAGGCGCGGCGAGCCCGGGCGGCCGGCACGCGGCGGT
>NZ_MECK01000326.1 GCF_014596465.1 Streptomyces sp. CBMA123
GACGAGCGTGGTCTTGCCGACGCCGAAGCCGCCCGCGATGACGATCTTCGCGGAGGTGGTGGCGCGGGTGGGGGCGGCCGCGTTAGAGCTTGCGAAGTCCACTGAGGACCCTTTCGAGCAGCGTGACGTCGGGCTGGTTTCCGGATTCGCCGCCGGAAGCGGGCTGGTGGATGGCGACCAGGCCGGCCTCGGCCAGGTCGGCCACGAGGATGCGGGCCACTCCCAGGGGAAGTGAGAGCAGCGCGGACACCTCGGCGACGGACTTGACCTCCCGGCACAGCGTGCAGATCCGCTGGTGCTCCGGGAGGAGGGTGGCCAGGCGCTGCGGGTCGACGTCGGCGGAGACCAGGGCCTCCAGCGCGAGCTCGTAGCGGGGCCGGGTGCGACCGCCGGTCATGGCGAACGGCCGGATCAGCGGGCCGGAGTCCGGCTCGTCCTCGAACTCCTCGACGTGCCCGGGCTCCTGGGCGGGCCGGTGGCCGGGGGCCGCGGCGGGCGCGGGGCCCGGCGGCGCCGGGTAGCCGGGCGGCGGGGTGTCGAAGGCGGACTGCTGCCGGGCGTACGGGTCGTACTGCTCCTCGGGCCGGGTGTACGGGTGCTGGGGCTGCCCGTACTGGTCCCGACCGTATGGCTGACCGTGGCCGGCGCCGGGTGCTCCGAAGGCGTCATGGCCTGTGCCAGGGTACGGAACGCCGTACTGGCCGCTGCGGTCGTCGGGCGGTGTCACGGTTCCTCTCCTCACAAGGTGCGGCGGTGCGGTGCGGGCTTCGGTACGAGTCCGGAGCCGGTGGTGCGAAGGCCGTACAACGTCCGAACCCGAGCCCGCCGAAGCGGGCCCGGGAAGGACGCGGAGGTACTTCGAATACCTGGACGGTATCCGACGAACCGTCAGTGCAGGAGACTGCCCTGGAGTTCCGCGCGGAGTGCGGGGGTGAGGACGGCGCCGGCCCGGTCGACGAGCAGGGCCATCTCGTAGCCGACGAGGCCGATGTCGGAGTCGGGCGCGGCGAGGACGGCGAGGGCGGAGCCGTCGCTGACGGCCATGAGGAAGAGGAAGCCGCGCTCCATCTCGACGACGGTCTGGTTGACCTCGCCGCCTTCGAAGATCCGGCTGGCGCCGGAGGTGAGGGAGGTGAGGCCGGAGGCGACGGCGGCGAGCTGGTCGGCGCGGTCGCGCGGGAAGCCTTCCGACATGCACAGCAGGAGGCCGTCCGCGGAGACCACCACGGTGTGGGACACCCCGGGGGTGTTGTCCACGAAATTGGTGATCAGCCAGTTCAGGTTCTGTGCGGCCTGGCTCATCTGAGTCAACTCAACGCTCCTGGTGGTTCGAGCCGCCGAAGAGATCGGTGCTCCGGTTCTGTCCGTTGCCGGACTGGTCTACCTGATCGGGGTCGATCCGGAAGCTTCCGGTGTTGCCGGCGCTGCGGCCCTGCTCCACACCGCGGCGCAGGTTGGTGAGGCGGCCACGGACCTCCTCGGGGCTGCGGGAGACCTGCGGCCCGTCCTGCGGAGTGGGCTTGGCGTTGCCGGGCACCAGGTTCTGCTTGGGCACGCGGCGGGGCAGTCCGGCCCCGGTGGTGCCGGCGGACGAGGGCTCGCGGAGCTGCTCGGCGCGCTGCCAGTCACCGTCGTTCGGCGACTGCCAGGGGGAGGAGGTCGGGCCGGTCGGGCCGTAACCGCCCAGTGCGGACACGTCGTGGCCGCGGGTCTCGGCGGGCGCCGAGGGCGCCGAGGTGTCCTTGGCGCCGGCGAACCAGTTCGGGGTCTCCCCGGACGGGCTGCCGACGGCCGGGGCGCTGCCCGGGCCGCCGCTCGCCAGCTGCTGGCCGGGGCGGCGCTGGGGCAGCCCGGACGGCAGGGTGGTGGAGGGCTCGGCGGCGGGCAGGGCGGGCGGCTCCGGGGCGTACGGGTGGCCGGCGGGGGCCTCCTCGGCCTGGTGGCCGTACTGGTCGGCGTACTCGTCCTGCTGGTAGCCGCCCTGCTGGTAGCCGTACTGGTCGTCGGCGTAGGCGGTCTGGTCGTAGCCCTGCTGCGGGTACTGGCCGTAGCCGTCCTGGGCGTACTCGTCCTGCTGGTAGCCGCCCTGCTGGTAGCCGTACTGCTCGTCGTTGCCGTAGCGGTCGTCCGGGTAGGCGCCCTGCTGGTAGCCCTGCTGCGGGGCGTACTGGTCGTAGCCCTGCTGGTAGTCCTCCTCGACCTCGGCGTCCACCACCGGCGACTCCGGGGCGCTCTCCAGGGCCGCGCGGCGGACCTGGTCGAGGCGCTGGGAGCGCTGGACGGCCTCCAGGGCCGGGCTGAAGCCGGAGGAGCCGGCGTTGCCGATGCCGGTGAGGTGGTCGTCGAAGCCCAGCTCGGCCGCGCTGCGGCCGCCGTTGTCCGGCGCCCACTCGGCGGCCGGCTCCTGCTCGGCGAAGATCCGGGAGACGGTGAACTGCTCCTCCGGCTCCGGGGCGATCGCGGACCGGGTGACGAACGGCGGGAGCATGACCAGCGAGGTGGTGCCGGCCGACTCGCCGGACGGGCGGAGCTGGACGCGGATGTCGTGCCGCTGGGAGAGCCGGCCGACCACGAAGAGGCCCATGCGACGGGAGATGGTGGCGTCGACCGTGGGCGGCTCGGCCAGCTTCTCGTTGATCTCGGCGAAGTCCTCGGCGGTGAGGCCGATGCCCTTGTCGTGGATCTCGACCAGGACGCGGCCGTCCGGCAGGCGGGTCGCGTTGACCAGCACCCGGGTCTGCGGGCTGGAGAACGAGGTGGCGTTCTCCAGCAGCTCGGCGAGCAGGTGGACGAGGTCGGTCACGGCGGCGCCGACGACCTCGACCTCCGGGATGCCGGACAGCTCGACGCGCTCGTACTGCTCCACCTCGGAGGCGGCGGCGCGCAGCACGTCGACCAGCGGGACCGGGGTGTTCCAGCGGCGGCCGGCCTCCTCGCCCGCGAGGACGAGCAGGTTCTCACCGTTGCGGCGCATACGGGTGGCCAGGTGGTCCAGCTTGAAGAGGTTCTCCAACTGGTCCGGGTCGGCCTCGTTGTTCTCCAGGTCGGTGATCAGCGCCAGCTGGCGCTGGATCAGGCCCTGGCTGCGGCGCGACAGGTTGGTGAAGATCGCGTTGACGTTCCCTCGCAGCAGGGCCTGCTCGGCGGCGAGCGCCACGGCCTGCTGGTGGACCTGGTCGAAGGCCCGGGCGACTTCGCCGATCTCGTCCTTGCCGTGCAGCGGGATCGCGGTCACCGAGGTGTCGACCCGCTCGGGGTCGGTCTTGGAGAGCTTCTCGACCAGGTCCGGCAGGCGGTGGTCGGCGATCTCCAGGGCGGCGCTGCGCAGGGTGCGCATGCCGAGGATCATCGAGCGGGCGACGTAGCCGGTGAGCAGGCCGGCCAGGATCAGTGCGGCGACGACGATGACCGTGTTGAGGATGGCGTCGTAGAGCGCGTTGTCCTTGAGGTCGCGGGAGTTGGTGAGGACCTCGTCCAGCAGCGCGACTTCGGTGTTCCGCAGGGCCTGGATGTGGGTCCCGGCGGCCTGGTTCCAGTTGTCCGGGGTCAGACCGGAGTTCTTGGCCTCGGCGTACGCGGCGTCGGCCGCGGCCTTGCCCTTCTGCTGCCCGGCGGCGGCGGCCTCGGCGTAGTTGCCGGCCAGTGCCAGCAGGCCCTGCATGCTGGGCGCGGAGCCGTTCGGCATCTTGAAGGCCGAGCGGTCCTGGGCGGTGGCCAGGGCGACCTGGGCGTCCGCGTACTTCTTGGCGTCCTCGGGGTCGGCGCCGGTGTTGAACTCGGTGAGGGAGACCTGCTCCAGCTTCTCGGCGACCAGGATCTGCTGGGTCATGTCCTGGTTCTCGTAGCGCGTGGTCACGCCCTGCGAGATGCCGACCAGCAGGCTCAGCATGAGCGAGCGCTGGGTCGACGCGGAGGCCTTGGCCAGCGACATCGCGTAGATCGCGCGGCCCTTGCTGGTGGCGTTGGCGGAGCCGTTACCGACCGAGTTGTCGTAGGCCAGCAGCGGCGCGAACAGCGCCGAGTAGGCGTTCGCGGTGGCGCTGGCGAACAGCTCCTTGGTGTACGCGACCTGCCGCAGGTGGGGGAGGTCGCCCACCAGGGCCTGGAAGGCCTCGTGGCGGCGCGGCAGCTCGCCGGACTTGTCGGACGCGGCGTACGCGGCGTTGTAGGCCTTCAGCGCGGCGTCGGTGTCGGCGCGGCGCTTGGTGACCTCGTTGTTCGGGTCCTGCCCGGTGAGCAGGGGTATCAGGGTCTTGTCGCGCTCGTTCTCGAACGCCTCGGCGAGTTCGGTCGCCGCCTTGGCGAGTTCCGCGGTCTTCTCGGCGCGGGATGCCTTGATGTAGCCGTCGACCGAGGTGTTCACTCGCAGACCGCCGAAGACGAGGCTGATGATCACGGGGATCAGCAGGATCGCGATCAGTCGGGTCGGCACGCGCCAGTTGCGCGGGCGGAGGAAGTCGTACCGGCTGGAGCCGCCCTCGCCCGGTGAGCCCGCCGGACCCGCACCCGGGCGCGGCTCCTTGCCGGCCGTCGGGGGCTTGGGGGCCTGGGCGGCCTGGGCGCGCTCCTCGGCGGGAGTGAACGCGGAGAATCCGGCCTGTTCCGCGGCGCCGCCGTTCGGCGTGCTCTGGCGGGGCTCGGAGCGCCGCTGCGGGGCGGGTTGCTGCTTACGCCTCACTCGACAACTACCTCTCGGCCGACTAGCCGGCCATGGATCAATCCAGCGCTACCCCCGGGGCCCTGGCCCGCCGCCGGACGGCCGGCTCGGGATATTCAGGGGCAGCTGGAATTTCAGCACGTGCAGGGATGGGGGACAAACAGCCGTCGCATGACACCCGTGCCGGAACAATCCGGACAATCAACGACATGACGGAGCAAATCCGTGGTCATCTGGCGCTGAGTGACGCTGATTCGCCACGCTGCGTCATTGTTGATCACAAAATGCCTACCGAACTGTTATCCGCTGCTTATACACGGGTCTTGCGCGCGGCCCCCGGAGGACACCGGCCGGTAAGGCAGCGCCGCCCCGGCGACCCGTCAGTGTGACGGCTCACCGGGGCCAGGCGGTTCCCGTTACTCACGCCTCCGGGGCCCTCGGACCCTTCGGCTCGGCGCCGACCTCACGCCCTCGCCTCCGGGGCGCGTCGACCGCGCCGACGGGCGGCGCGGAGCCCGCGCGCGCGTCCTCCTACCGGAGTCGGGCGAGGAGGGCGTGTTCGACGAGGGTGATGAGGGCGCTTTTGGCGCTGTCCCGGCGGCGGGCGTCGAGGGTGATGACGGGGGTTTCGGTGCTGAGTTGGAGGGCTTCGCGGACTTCGTCGG
>NZ_MECK01000327.1 GCF_014596465.1 Streptomyces sp. CBMA123
GCCATCGCCAAGACGGCCTTCGACACCCTGGCCACCGCCTTCGGCCAGCACGTCGAGAACTGGCAGCACGAGGTCGTCGACCGGCTGCACAACTCGCAGTGGAGCGGCACCGCCGCCGACCACGCCAACGCCCGGAGGCTGTTGCTGTGACGGCGGCGGGCGGCCCGCCGCCGTCACGGCGGGGGCGTCAGGCCGGCAGCACGGCCTCGATCGCGGCGGTCAGCTCGGCCGACTCGGGCTCGACCCGGGGCCGGATCCGGGCGGCCACGGTGCCGTCCGGCGAGATCAGGAACTTCTCGAAGTTCCAGCTGATGTCACCGGCCTCGCCCTCGGCGTCGGCGACCTCGGTCAGCTGCTGGTACAGCGGGTGCCGGTCGTCACCGTTGACGTCGATCTTCTCGAACAGCGGGAACGTCACGCCGTACGTGGTCGAGCAGAAGCTCTGGATGTCCTCGGCGCTGCCCGGCTCCTGCCCGGCGAACTGGTTGCACGGGAAGCCCAGCACGGTGAACCCGCGCTCGGCGTAGCGCTTCTGGAGGTTCTCCAGGCCGGTGTACTGCGGGGTCAGCCCGCACTTGGACGCGACGTTGACGATCAGCAGCGCCTTGCCCTTGTGGTCGGCCAGCGAGGCGGGCTCGCCGGCGAGGGTGCGCAGCGGGATCTCGTACAGGCTCACGGTGGTGGTCCTTTCGGCAGGTTGGCAGCGGGGTGTCGCTCGGGCACACGGTAGCGGCCCAGGACGGGTCAACCGCGCCGGCCCCGCCGGTGTTCCGCCTGGCAGGGGCGTACGGAGCGGCTCGTACGCCCCCGCCGGGCGGTGTTCTCAGAGCGCCAGCGGCTTGATCGCGGTCGGCGCGTGCTCGGGGAGGGTGGCCAGTTCCTCGAACTCGTTGACCTTGTCGATGTCGCTGCCGCTCATCGAGATGTTGGTGACCCGCTCCAGGATCGCCTCGACCACGACCGGGACGCGGAACTCGGCGGCCAGCTTCTTGGCCTCCTCGAAGGCCGGCAGCAGGCCCTCCGGCTCGGTGACCCGGATCGCCTTGCAGCCCAGGCCCTCGGCGACCTTGACGTGGTCCACGCCGTAGACGCCCAGCTCCGGCGCGTTGATGTTCTCGAACTCCAGCTTGACCTGGAAGTCGATGTCGAAGTTGCGCTGCGCCTGGCGGATCAGGCCCAGGTAGGAGTTGTTCACCAGCACGTGGACGTACGGGATCCGGTGCTGGGCGCCGACCGCCAGCTCCTCGATCATGAACTGGAAGTCGTAGTCGCCCGAGAGCGCGACGATCTGGCCCTCGGGGTCGGCGGTGGCGACGCCCAGCGCGGCCGGGATGGTCCAGCCCAGCGGGCCGGCCTGGCCGCAGTTGATCCAGTGCCGCGGCCGGTAGACGTGCAGCATCTGGGCGCCGGCGATCTGGGACAGGCCGATGGTGGTGACGTAGCGGGTCTCCGGGCCGAAGGCGCGGTTCATCTCCTCGTAGACGCGCTGCGGCTTGAGCGGCACGTCGTCGAAGTGGGTGCGGCGCTGCAGCCGGGCCTTGCGCTCCTGGGTGGAGGCGGCCCAGGCGCCGCGGTCCTTGAGGGTGCCGGCGGCCTTGAGCTCCTTGGCGACCTCGACGAACAGCTCCAGCGCGGCCTTGGCGTCGGAGGCGATGCCGAGGGTGGGGGCGAAGATCCTGCCGATCTGGGTGGGCTCGACGTCGACGTGGACGAAGGTGCGGCCCGCGGTGTAGACGTCCAGGCCGCCGGTGTGGCGGTTGGCCCAGCGGTTGCCGATGCCGAGGACGAAGTCGGCGGCGAGGAAGTTCTCGTTGCCGTAGCGGTGCGAGGTCTGCAGGCCGACCATGCCGGCGTTCAGCTCGTGGTCGTCCGGGACGATGCCCCAGCCCATCAGGGTCGGGACGACCGGGACGCCGGTCAGCTCGGCGAACTCCAGCAGCAGGTCGGCCGCGTCGGCGTTGATGACGCCGCCGCCGGCCACGATCAGCGGGCGCTCGGACTCCTGGAGCAGCGCGATGGCCTTCTCGATCTGGATCCGGTTGGCGGCCGGCTTGTAGACCGGCAGCGGCTGGTAGGCCTCCGGGTCGAAGTCGATCTCGGTCAGCTGGACGTCGATCGGCAGGTCGATCAGCACCGGGCCGGGGCGGCCGGAGCGCATCAGGTGGAAGGCCTGCTGGAAGACGCCGGGGACCTGCGCGGCCTCCAGGACGGTGGTGGCGGCCTTGGTGACCGGCTTGGCGATCGAGGCGATGTCGACGGCCTGGAAGTCCTCCTTGTGGAGGCGGGCGACCGGGGCCTGGCCGGTGATGCACAGGATCGGGACGGAGTCGGCGATCGCCGAGTACAGGCCGGTGATCATGTCGGTGCCGGCCGGGCCGGAGGTGCCGATGCACACGCCGATGTTGCCGGCCTTGGCCCGGGTGTAGCCCTCGGCCATGTGGGAGGCGCCCTCGACGTGCCGGGCCAGGGTGTGCCTGATCCCGCCGGAGGCCTGGAGGGCGGCGTAGAAGGGGTTGATGGCGGCGCCCGGCACACCGAAGGCGACGTCGACGCCTTCGAGCTTGAGGATCTCCACGGCCGCGCGGGCGGCTGTCATACGAGGCATCGGTTCTCTCCTGCGTCGGCCCGCAGTGGGTCGGAGGGCTCATCTCCTGATTTCCACCATACGGAAGAAGGGTTTCTGTATGTGGAAGCACGGTAGGGTCGGGCCCGGCGGGGAGTCAAGAGGTGATTCAACAGAATGTGGAAGGCGCTGGACGGTCCCCCGACCCGCCGGGCCTCGCGCACCAGAACCACGTTCGCGCAGGTGCCCCCGGGGAACCGAAGGCTCCGGGCCGACGAAGCGCACCCGGTGTGCAGGGCCCGTGGACCTTGTTCGAGGGGGCGCCGATCGGCGCCGGCCTGGCCCTGGTCGAGTCCGCCTGGCGGGCCTCGCACCTCCAGCTCGCGGTCGGGGAGGTCGCGCTGACCCGCCCCGCCTGCTGGACGCCCTGGAACGGCTGCGCGGCGACCGGGCGGTGGAGCCGGACTGGTCCGCCCTGCACCACCTGGACCACGCCCGCACCCTGGCGCTCGCCTCCTGGGCCGCCCACCACCGCGCCCGCGCCCACCACCGCGCCCGCGCCCGCGCCCCGCTCGCCGTCGAACCGCCGCTCCCGACGGTCGTCCGATGGGAGGGCGTTCCCGGGCCCTAGCCTGGTCGCGGCCCGGAGTGGTCCGGGCCGCGACCGGTGTCGTCGGGTGTCAAGGAGTGCAGAGTCATGATCGCAGCCTTTTCGGTGACCCCGCTGGGGATCGGCGAGGACGTGGGGGAGGCGGTGGCCGCGGCCGTCCGGGTGGTCCGGGCCAGCGGGCTGCCGAACCGGACGGATGCCATGTTCACGAGCATCGAGGGGGAGTGGGACGAGGTGATGCCGGTGATCAGGGCGGCGATCGAGGCGGTGAAGGCGCACAGCGACCGGGTGAGCACGGTCATCAAGATCGACGACCGGGCCGGGGTCACCGACGGCCTCACCGCCAAGGTCGCCACGGTCGAGCGGTACCTCGCGGAGGGCTGAGCTCGGCCCGCGAGGTCCAGCTCGCGAGGTTCGGCCCGCGAGGTTCAGCCCGTGGAGGTCGGCTGGGGGCTGGGCTCGGCCGCCGGGTGGCGGGTGGCGAGCAGCCGGTCCAGGGAGTACGGGCCGGCGCCGAGCACCGCGATGGCCAGGAAGGCCCAGCAGAACAGCACCGAGGGCTCGCCGCCGTTCTGCAGCGGCAGCAGGGCGTGTTCCTGGTGGACGGTGAAGTAGGCGTAGGCCATCGAGCCGGAGCAGAGCAGGGCGGCCGTCCTGGTGCCGATGCCGAGCAGCACCAGGGCGCCGCCGACGAGTTGGATGAGTGCGGCCCACCAGCCCGGCCACTGGCCGAGCGGGATGGTGCCGCCGCCCCTGGTGCCGCCGAGGACGCCGAAGAGCGCGGCGGCGCCGTGGCAGGCGAAGAGCAGGCCGACGACGATCCGGAAGGCCGTCAGTACGAGCGGGCGGGCGGCCTCGACGGCCTGGCGGGGGGTGGGGGTCAGATGTGCGGGCATGCCGGTACGCCTCCTGTGGGGGAGGAGGGATGGGGCGGTAAGGCTAGCCTTGGTCTAGTCCACTTGGCAATGCTCCGTCAGGGATCGGTCTGGACCACTTCAAGCGCTTTCTTGACTGATCGGTCTGGAAAGGGCTAGCGTTCTCGTCATGGCGCGAACCAAGGAATTCGACCCGGATGCGGCGCTCCAGGCAGCTCTCGAACTGTTCTGGCGGCGCGGCTACGAGGCCACCTCGATGGCCGACCTGGTCGAGGGGCTGGGTATCGCCCGGGCCAGCATCTACGCCACCTTCGGCAGCAAGCACGAGCTCTACCTGCGTGCGCTGGAGCGCTACAACGAGCAGCACGATCCGGGCCTGCTGGCCGAGCTGTCCCAGCCCGGCCCGGTGCTGCCGGCCGTCCGCGCCCTGGTGCGCCGGTATGCGCTGATGGAGGGCGAAGACCGCAAGCGCGGCTGCTTCATCACCAACACGGCCGTCGAACTCGCCCCGCACGACGCGGCGGCGGCCCGCCGGGTGGAGGCCAGCTACGACCACCTGGAGACCTCGCTGACCGCCGCCCTGCTGCGCGCCGACGCCCAGGGCGAACTGCCCGCGGGGCGGGAGCCGCGGGCGCTGGCCCGGATGCTGGTGGTGCTGCTGCAGGGGATCCGGGTGGTGGGCAAGACCGCCGACGGCGCACCCCGGGTGCGGGACGCCGCCGAACAGGCGCTGGCCCTGCTGGACTGAGCTCCGGCCGGCCCGGCCGGTGTCTTTTGGTGGGCTTATTCTGGACCGAACGGTCTTGAAAATTTGGTAGGGGGGAGTTTTCCATGAGTGTCGCCGCGCCGACGGCCCGGTCGAGCTTCGCGCTGCTCGGCGTCGTCCAGGCCGCCCTGATCTTCACCATCATGATCCTCACTGTGCCGCTGCCCCTGGTCGCCCGGGAGCTCGGGCTCGGTCCGTCCGAGGTGCTGCTGCTCAGCGCCGCGTACGGGCTCTCCTTCGCCGCCCTGTTACTGCTCGGCGGGCGGCTGACCGACCGTTACGGTGGCCGCCGGACGCTCCGGTGGGGCCTGGCCCTGCTCGCCGCCGCCTCGGTGGCCTGCGCCCTCGCACCCGGCTACGCCGTCCTGCTGGCCGGCCGCTTCGTCCAGGGCGCCGGCGCGGCGCTCGCCGCCCCGGGCGCGGTCGCGGTGGTCCGCCGGCTGTACCCCGAACCCGCCGCCTACCGGCGGGCGATGGCCGGCTGGGGCGGCCTCTCGGTGATCGGCGCGAC
>NZ_MECK01000328.1 GCF_014596465.1 Streptomyces sp. CBMA123
GCGCCCGCGCCGGCACCCCGGCCGCCGGCAAGCCCTCCACCGGCAACGGTGGTGGCGGCGGCAACGGCACCGTCACGGTCGCCCCGGCCGACGACAAGCAGGCCGTCATCGGCAGCCCCGGCAAGGACGGCGGCGCGGTCACCGCCGCGACCAAGAGCCTCCAGCTCACCGGCTACGACCCGGGGAAGGGCACCGCCGTCCTGACGGCCCCGGGCCCGACGGCAGCCCCGACGGCCGTCCCGACGGCATCCCCGACCGCCTCTGGGGCGGCGTCACCGACCGCGTCCCCGAGTGCGAGCGCGCCCGCCACTGCCTCCGCCCCCGCTGCCGCCTCCACCGTCCAGGCCGGCCAGCTGATCGCCAGCCCGCCCACCGCCGCCGCCCCGCAGGGCGCGCTGGTCGCCGTCACCGGCGTCAACCCGGGCGCGGGCAACACCCTCAACCTCACCACCCGCCCGGCCACCCTCTCCGAACTCCTCGGCGGCACCGAGGCGGACGGCCAGGTGCCGATCGACGTGCACGGCATCCAGGTGACCCCGCTGGTCAAGGACCTCAAGGCCACCGCCGGCCTCGACGGCAACGGTGTGAAGGCCGACGCCTCCGGCACCCTGGAGGTCGACGTCAAGGCCCCCGTCCCGCTGCCCGGCGGCGCCAGCCTGGACGCCTCCGGCTCCCTCCAGCTGCACCCGGCCGTCCACTTCGCCTACCACGGCGCGGCCGCCACCAGCCCGCGGACCGCCTCCATCGGCTTCGACCTCGGCGCCCAGGCGCACTGGAAGGTCACCGGCGACGTCGCCCGCAACACCGGCGCGGCGCCGATCCGCGTCCCGTTCGCCAAGCTGCAGGCCAGCCCGGTGCTGACGGTCGCCGGCCTGCCCGTGGTCGTCAACCTCGGCCTCACCTGCTACCTGGAGGTCGGCGCCGACGGCCAGGTCCACCTGGAGACCGAGCAGGACGCCGCCGGCACCTGGACCGTGCGCGCCGACTACACCGGCGGCAAGGGCTGGACCTCGGCCACCGACGCCGACACCAAGGTCTCCCCGGTCCACGTCCGCCTCAACGGCAAGGCCTCCGTCCGCGCCGCCCTCGGCGCCGAGGTCAGCCTCGGCCTCTACGACACCGTCGGTGTCGAGGCCACCGTCGCCCCCTACCTCAGCGCCAAGGCGGACGGCTCCCTCGCCGTCGACCTCCCCGGCAACACCCCGCAGCTCCAGGGCAGTTGGGCCCTGGTCGGCGGCATCGACCTGAACGGCGCCCTCACCGCCCACCTCAAGGTCTTCGGCACCCCGATCATCGAGGGCAAGCTCCCCCTCCCGCCCTTCCACAAGGAATGGCCCCTCCTCACCGGCTCGGCCACCCTCCCGGCCTCCCCGAGGCCCAGCAAGAGCTGATCGGCCGCAGACGGGGCACGGAGCGGGAAGTCGGACCGGCCGACTTCCCGCTCCGCTGTCTTCGCCACCTGCGCGGCCGGGGCTCCGTCCGGTCACACGCCGACGGCGGTGCCGGACGGCGGGCCGTTGGCGTGCCGTCGGCCCGGACGGCACTACTCTCTCCCCATGCTGTCTGTGGTGGTGGCCCCCTGGGAGGGCAGTGCCGAGCCGGTGTTCACCCGCGCGCCGGACGAGCTGCACGATGCGGCGAGCACGATGAAGGTCGCGGTGCTGGCGGCGCTGGCCCGGGGCGGGGCGAGCCTCGACGCCGAGGTGCCCGTGGTGAACCGCCACGAGTCGGTGGTGGGCGGGGAGTTCGGCAACGACCCGGAGTGGGACAGTGATCCGCTGCCGTGGGAACTCCTCGGCACCCACGTGCCGTTGCGGCTGCTGGCCGAGCGGATGATCACCCACTCCTCCAACCTGGCGACCAACCTCTGCCTGGCCCGGACCGACCAGCGGGCGGTGGCCGAGGTGTGGCGCCGGGCGGGGGCCACCCGGAGCGTGACCCCGCGCGGGATCGAGGACTACGCGGCGCGCGCGGCGGGCGTGCACAACCGGGTGAGCGCCCGTGATCTGGTGCGGCTGCTGCGCTCGTTGGCGGGGGAGCCGGAGCTGCTGGGGCTGCTGGAGCGCAACGACTTCCGGGTGGACCTCGCGGCCGGGCTGCCGCCGGACACCCGGATCGCGTTCAAGAACGGCTGGGTGCCCGGCGCCCGGCACTGCGTCGGCCTGGTGCGCCCGCACGACTGCCCGCCGTACCTGATCGCGGTCTGCTACACCGGCCCGCTGGCGGACGGCAGCGATCGCACCGATCCGGCCGCCCGGCTGCTGGCCCGGATCTCGGCGGCGGTGTGGGAGCGGCGCAGGGCCGTCACGCGCTGATCGCGGGCACGGCCGCGCCCCGGACCGGCGCGACCCCGCGCGGGCGCAACCCCCGCGCGGGGCCCGGAGGCACCGGCCTCAGTACGGCTTGACGAGGACGTGGGCGGCGCCCGGGATGCCGATCTTCAGCAGCTCGTCCTCCTCCGGCGTGGTGGGCGTGCCGGTCTCCTGCTTGAGGACGGCGCGGGACAGCGACTGGACCCACATGGCGCGCGGGCGGCGGCGCTCTTCCCAGGCGGTGAGGGCGGCGGGGACGCCGTCGGCGCTGTCGAGGCTCTGGGCGAGGACGAGGGCGTCCTCGACGGCCATCGCGGCGCCCTGGGCGAGGTGCGGGGTGGAGGCGTGGGCGGCGTCGCCGGCGAGGACGATGCGGCCGACGTGCCAGGGCTCCCCGACGGTGACCTGGGAGATCCGGGAGTAGACCACGGCGGCCGGGTCGGTGACCTGGGCGAGGGCCTCGGCAATGGGGCCGTCGAAGCCGGCCAGGCGCTCGTGGAGCTGCTCGTGGGCGCGCTCCGGCGCCGGGCGGAAGTCCTCGGCCTCGGCGAACACCGCGCCCAGGTACATGAGTTCCGCGCTGATCGGGGTGAGCAGCGCCTTGGCCCGGAGGTTGCCGGTGGACATCACCACGCCCTTGACCTCGGGCGAACGCGGCAGGGTGACGCGCCAGTTGGCGAAGCCGGTGTACTCGGGGGCGTACGTGTCGCCGTACAGGTGCCCGCGCAGCGGGGAGCCGATGCCGTCGAAGCCGACGACCAGGTCGTAGCGGCCGCCGTGGCCGTCGGTGAGGGTGACGTCGACCCCGGCGCCGTCGTCCTTCACCGAGGCGATCGTGCTGCCGAAGCGCAGGACGGCGCCGGCCGTGGTGGCGGCGTCGGCCAGGATCCGGGCCAGGGCGGGGCGGGGTATGCCGTTGTTGGAGGGGGTGTCGCCCATCCGGGGCTGCGGAATCCGGGCGAGGGTGGTGCCGGCCGGGTCGCAGATGGTCAGCACCTCCCACTCGAAGCCGGCGGCGAGGCACTCGTCGAGCACGCCGATCTCGCGCATCACGTGCAGGGCGTTGGACGGCTGGATGATGCCGACGCCGAGGGCTTCCAGCCGGTCGCGCAGTTCGGCGACCTCGACGTGGTGGCCGCGCCGGGCGAGGGCGGTGGCGAGGGTGAGGCCGCCGATGCCGCCGCCGTGGACGAGGACGCGAAGGGGGGTGGTCATGAAGGGGCGCTCCAAAGAACGGTGCTCAGCCGGCGGGGGTGGCGGCGAGGTCCATCAGGTGGTCGACCAGGGCGAGCAGCAGGTCGCGGCCGAAGCCGCGTTCGCGGACGTCGCCGATCAGCATCGGGACCTGCGGATCGAGGTCGAGGGCGGCCCGGATCTCCTCCGGGGTGCGGGTGTTGTGGTGGTGGAAGCAGTTGATCGCGACCACGAAGGGGATGCCCCGGCTCTCGAAGAAGTCGATGGAGGCGAAGCTGGTGTCGAGCCGCCGGGTGTCGGCGATGACGATCCCGCCGAGGGCGCCGTTGACCAGGTCGTTCCACATGAACCAGAAACGTTCCTGCCCGGGGGTGCCGAACAGGTAGAGCACCAGCTCGGGGCTGACGGTGATCCGGCCGAAGTCGAGGGCGACGGTGGTGGTGTCCTTCTGGTCGACGCCGGCCAGGTCGTCGACGCCGACGCTGGCCGTGGTCAGGTACTCCTCGGTGCGCAGCGGGGCGACCTCGCTGACCGAGCCGACCAGGGTGGTCTTGCCGACGCCGAAGCCGCCCGCGATGAGGATCTTGACCGCGGCGGGGGCGGCGGTCGCAGGGGTGGAGTGGTGGGCGGAGTGGGGCGTTGCCATGGTTCAGAGTCTCCGGAGTCCTTCGCGTACGGCCGTGAGCAGGCCGAGGTCCACGCCCCCGGCGGCGCGGGCCACCGAGAGCGGCGCCCGGGCCCGCAGCAGCCCCTGGGCGACGAGGTCGCCCAGCAGGATCTTGGTGACCGAGACCGGGAGGTCCAGGCCGGCCGCGACCTCGGCGACGGCCGCCGGGCGGCGGCAGCGGTCGAGGATCAGCCGGTGCTCGGGCTGGAGGCCGCGGGCACCGGCGCGGCTGCCCCGCGCCAGGGCCGCGTCGGCCTCGTCCTCGGCCGTGGTGAGCACGGTGATGAGGGTGAGGTCGTCACGCTCGGGCGCGGTCCGGCCGCGGGTGATGGTGTACGGGCGGACCATGACGCCGGTCTCGTCCTCGGCGTCGGGCTCCTCCAGTTCGCTCCAGTGCGGCGCCCGGCCGCGCGCCCGGGCGTCCCCCTCGTCGCGGTACGGGCCCACCCCGGTCAGCTCCGGTTCCGGGTGGCGAAGGCGTCGAAGGACGCGGGGGCGCCCTCGGCGCGGGCCGGGGTGGTGAGCTTCTGGCCGACCTGCTGGACGAGCGTGTGCATCGCGACGGACATCACCTCGGCGTCCACCTCCTGGGAGGCGACCACGGCCAGGTGGGTGCCCTGGGCGGCGGCGATGACGAACAGCCAGCACTCGGCCAGCTCGACGATCACCTGGTGGACGGGCCCGCCGTCGAAGAGCTGGCCGACGCCCCGGGCGAGCGACTGCTGGCCGGTGGCCACGGCGGCGAGGCGCTCGGCGTCGGCCCGCTCGATGGTGCGGGAGTGGCTGACCACGAGGCCGTCGTCGGAGAGCAGGACGGCGTTGCGGGTGCCGGGCACCGAGTCGACGAGTCCGTCCAGCAGCCAGTCCAGGTCCTGATGGGTGGCGATCGTGCGGTTCATGACTGGTCATCCGTTCGTGTGGTTCGGGGTTCCGCGGCCGGCAGAGCCCGGGGGGAGGGCGCGGACGCGGAGGCGGGGGGACCGGCGGGAAGGGCGGGGGGAGCCGGCGGGGTGGGGGACGGGGGCAGTGGGTGCTCGCCGCTGTCCTGGGCGCGGGCGGCCCGGGACTGGCGCTGGAAGGCGCCGATGGCGGCGCCGGAGCGGCGGACCGGCCGCTGGACGGGG
>NZ_MECK01000329.1 GCF_014596465.1 Streptomyces sp. CBMA123
GGCCGGGGTGTACGAGGGCCGGCCGGGCACGATCCCGGCGCAGCCGACCGGCGAGCCGGTGGCCGGGGCGGTCCAGGCGGCCGCCGCCGTCCAGGACGCCGAGCCGTACACCGACCCGTACCAGACGTACCAGCAGGCCGACCCGTACAGCTACGACCAGTACGCGGCCCAGCAGCCGGCGGCCGCGCCGTACGGCAACCAGGGGTACGACGGCCAGGGCTACGACGGCCAGGGCTACGACGGCCAGGGCTACGACGGCCACGGGTACGACGGGCAGCAGCAGGGCTACCCCCAGCAGGGCTACGAGCAGTACCCGCAGGAGCAGTACGGCTACGACCCCTACCAGCAGCAGGGCGGCCAGCCGCAGCAGACCTGGCTGCCGGGCCAGCAGCAGGGTGAGCCGTACTACGACCCCAACGAACCGGGCGGCCCCGGGAATTACCGTCCGCACCAGCACGGATCGGGGAGCTGACCCGCGATGAAGAAGCCCGCTTTCAGGAAGAAGTCCGGCGCCGGGGCCGAGCAGCCCTTCGAGTCCGCCGCCGCCGAGCCGGTCGAGGCCGCTGAGCCCGCCCGTCCGGCGGGGAAGGGCTCCGCGCGGTCCGCCGGGAAGACCACCCAGTCGCTGCTGGCTGCGGCCGTGGTGCTGGCGGCCGTGTTCGGGATCGCCGAGTCGCGCCCGCCGGCCAGCCCGGCCAAGGCCGACGGCGGGGCCGCCCCGAGCAGCGCCCAGGTCGAGCGGACGGCCGCGGTCTGCCCGCAGCCGTTCCAGGGCCTGACCGGCTCGACCACGTTCACCGCCTACACCCCGCCCGGCACCGGCTCGGCCACCGGCGGCGCCGGCTGGCTCGCCGAGCAGTCCGCCCCCGCCGTCCCGCCGACCACGGCCCCCTCGGCCCCCGGGACCCCCGCCGCGAGCGGGACGCCGAGCGCGGCCCCGAGCGGCTCCGGCGCCCCGGCCACCCCGGCCCCGGACAAGAACGCCGCGCCCGCCGACGCCAAGCTGACCGTCACCAAGCCCGGCACCCCGGCCACCGGCCCGGCCGGCAACGGCGACAACGCGCCCGGCACCGGGGCGGTCGCCAACGGCGCGCTCGCCCCCGGCTTCACCGTCACCCAGACCACCGTGGTCACCGAGCAGCGCGGCATGGGCCTGTCCGGCCTCACCTGCACCCCGGAGGGCACCAGCTTCTGGTTCGCCGGGGCCAGCACGGCCGGCGACCGGGTCGACTACGTCAGCCTGGTCAACCCCGAGTCCTCCGCCGCCGTGGTCGACATCAAGATGTACGGCGACAAGGGCCTGATCGACAACGACGCCGCCAACGGCATCACCGTCGCCCCCGGCAGCTCGCAGTCCGTCCTGCTGTCGACCCTCAGCAAGGGCGCCGTCAACGACTTGGCCGTGAACGTGGTGGTGCGCTCCGGCCGGATCGGCGCCGCGCTGCACGCCGCCGACGGCAACAAGGGCGCCGACTGGATCCCCGCCTCCGCCGACCCGGCCCCCACCCAGGTGATGGCCGGCCTGCCCGCCGACACCGCCGCGGCCCACCTGGTGGTCTGGGCGCCGCCGGAGGACGACGCCGACCTGAAGATCCAGCTCTCCGGCAAGAACGGCTGGTTCACCCCGGCCGGCAATGAGTCGATCCACGTCAAGGCGGGCATGGTGGCCTCCGTCGACCTCGGCAAGGTCACCCGGGACGAGGTTGCCGGGCTGCGGCTGTCACCCAGCGACGACAAGCACCCCACCAAGGTCGTGGCCGGCCTGCGGGTCGACCGCACCGGCGGCAACGGCAAGAGCGACGCGGCCTGGCTCAGCGGCAGCGCCCCGGTCGGCGCCCGGGCCACCGTCGCCGACAACCGGGCCGGCGCCTCCACGCTGTTCCTGACCTCCGCCGGCGACGCCGCCACCGTCAAGGTCACCGCCTCGGCCGGCAGCGGCGGCGGCACCCCGGCGACCAAGGAGGTCCAGATCCCGGCCGGCGGCACGGTCGCCATCCCGGCACCCGAGCCCGCCGGGCTGAACGGCGTCTTCGCGCTCACCGTGGAGACCGAGTCCGGCGGCCCGGTGGTCGCCGCCCGGATGCTCGCCATCCCCACCAAGGACGTGCCGATGTTCACCGTCCAGGCGCTGCGCGACGACCACAGCACCGTCCAGGTCCCGCAGGCCACCCAGGACCCGGGCGTCGTCCTGCGCTGAGCACACCTCCCGGGGGCCCGCGGGCCCCCGGGAGGTCAGTCCTCGTCGTAGCGCGGGTCGATGGCGTCCGGCGACAGCCCCAGCAGCTCGGCCACCTGCTCGATCAGGATCTCGTGCACCAGCGCGGCCCGGTCCTCCCGGGTCTTCGCCCGGATCTCCACCGGCCGCCGGTACACCACGATCTGGCTCTTGTGCCCCTTCTGGCCCGGCAGCACCCGGCCCAGCGGCACGCCGTCCTCGCTGTCGGCGCCGGCCGCCTCGTGCAGCGGCACCTCCTGCACGGCGAACTCCACCTCGATCAGCTGCGGCCACCGCCGCTCCAGCCGCTCCACCGACTCGCGCACGTAGTCGTCGAACAGTTCGGAGCGGGTGAGCGAGATCGGCACCTGGGGCGGCGCCAGCGGACCGCGCAGCCCCCTGCCGTGCCGGTCGCGGTGCCGGGGGCGGCGCGAGGGGCCTGTCGATGACTGCGGTGCGGAGCTGTCCATATCACTGCCGAGAGTAGTCCTTGGCGGGTCGGAAGTGGACCACTCCGACGGGGGAATCGCCGGGGTGGCGGCGCGTGCCCGGACAGCCGGAGCGAGCCGGCCGGAGCGAGCCGGGCAGTGCGCCGGGGGGGCGGGCCCGGGGGTGCCGGCCGCGACACGGCACCCCCCGCCGGACAGGCGGTCTTCGCTCCCCGGCGGGGAGTGCGGTACCGTCCACCCTCGTGAGCTCTGTACGTCGTTGTTCGCGGACCGCGTGCGGCCGACCGGCCGTCGCGACGCTGACGTACGTCTACGCGGATTCCACCGCCGTACTGGGCCCGCTCGCCACCTACGCCGAGCCGCACTGCTACGACCTGTGCGCCGAGCACGCCGAGCGGCTCACCGCCCCGCGCGGCTGGGAGGTCGTCCGGCTCGCCGCCGAGGCCGGGCCGCTGCGCCGCAGCAGCGACGACCTGGAAGCCCTCGCCAACGCCGTCCGCGAGGCCGCCCGCCCGCAGACCCCCCGTCAGGGCCGCGGCCCTGACGGCGAATCCACCGAGGGCGGCCGCCGCGGCCACCTGCGGGTCCTGCGCTCGCCCGACAACTGAGGACTCGCCCCGTACGGTGCGTTCGCCCGGCCCGGGTACGCTGCCCGTCTGACGTCACCGTGACCCGTCGACCGGGCGGGCGGGTGGCCCGACGTATCGACAGCAGAGAACCAGGGTGGAGCCGCAGTGCGCGACCTCAAGCAGCTCGTGAAGGCGTACGACGTCCGAGGCGTCGTCCCGGACCAGTGGGACGAGAGCCTGTCCCGGGCCTTCGGCGCCGCGTTCGTGCAGGTCACCGGCGCGTCCGCGATCGTGGTCGGGCACGACATGCGCCCCTCCTCCCCGTCGCTGAGCCGGGCCTTCGCCGAGGGCGCGGCGGCCTACGGCGCCGACGTGGTCGAGATCGGCCTGTGCTCGACCGACCAGCTCTACTACGCCAGCGGCAAGCTCGACCTGCCCGGCGCGATGTTCACCGCCAGCCACAACCCGGCCCAGTACAACGGCATCAAGCTCTGCCGGGCCGGCGCCGCCCCGGTCGGCCAGGACACCGGCCTGTCCGAGATCCGCGAGCTGGTCGAGTCCTGGACCGCCGAGGACGACACCGTCACCGTCCCGGCCAAGGACGTGCAGCCCGGCGCGCTCTCCGCGCAGGAGACCCTGCGCGGCTACGCCGACCACCTGCTGGGCCTGGTCGACCTCACCGCGATCCGCCCGCTGAAGGTCGCCGTGGACGCCGGCAACGGCATGGGCGGCCACACCGTGCCGACCGTCTTCGACGGCCTGCCGATCGAGCTCGTCCCGATGTACTTCGAGCTGGACGGCACCTTCCCCAACCACGAGGCCAACCCGCTCGACCCGAAGAACCTGGTCGACCTCCAGGCCAAGGTCCGCGAGGTCGGCGCCGACCTCGGCCTGGCCTTCGACGGCGACGCCGACCGCTGCTTCGTCGTCGACGAGCGCGGCGAGCCGGTCTCCCCGTCCGCGATCACCGCGCTGGTCGCCGCCCGCGAGATCGCCCGCGCCCAGGCCGCCGGCGAGGCCGAGCCGACGATCATCCACAACCTGATCACCTCCTGGACCGTCCCCGAGGTGGTCCGCGAGCTCGGCGCCACCCCGGTGCGCACCCGGGTCGGCCACTCCTTCATCAAGCAGGAGATGGCCGTCACCGACGCCGTCTTCGGCGGCGAGCACTCCGCGCACTACTACTTCCGCGACTTCTGGCGCGCCGACACCGGCATGCTGGCCGCGCTGCACGTGCTGGCCGCGCTCGGCGGGCAGCAGCGCACCCTGTCCGAGCTGACCGCCGAGTACGACCGCTACGCCGCCTCCGGCGAGATCAACAGCACCGTCGCCGACCAGGCCGCCAGCACCGCCGCCGTCCGTGCCGCCTACGCCGGCCTGGAGGGCACCACCGTGGACGAGCTGGACGGCCTCACCGTGGCCGGCCCGGACTGGTGGTTCAACCTGCGCGCCTCCAACACCGAGCCGCTGCTGCGGCTCAACGTCGAGGCCAAGGACCCGGCGAGGATGGCCGAGCTGCGCGACGGCGTGCTCGCGATCGTCCGCGCCTGACCGAAGCGCGCGGTGCCCCGGCCGGTAGGGTTGCCTATCGGCCGGGGCACCTCCGTGCCACCCCCGAACCTTGGAGAAGCCCCCATGAAGCTCGAATCCTTCCTGCTGGAGATCCTGGTCTGCCCGCAGTGCCGGGCCGCGCTCACCGAGGGCGGCACCGAGGAGCACCCCGAACTGGTCTGCGCCGGCGCGGACTGCGGCCTCGCGTACCCGGTCCGCGAGGGCATTCCGGTCCTCCTGGTGGACGAGGCCCGCCGCCCGGCCTGATCCTTGGGGGCCGACAGCCCCACCCGCGCCCGCCGACCACAGGACAGCCGGAGGCCCGCCGCATGCTCGACGACACCCTGCTCGACGACCCGGCCGCCCTCCAGCGCGCCGACCACGACCGCGCCCTGCTGGCCCTGGCCGGCGCCGGCGCCCGGGTCCGCACCGCGCTGCGGCAGGCCGACACGGCCGG
>NZ_MECK01000330.1 GCF_014596465.1 Streptomyces sp. CBMA123
GCATGGGGCGCGCGGCCCCGCGCACGGTCCGTACGGGCGCCGGGTGTGCGCGGGATCGGGCGGGGGCGGGCTCGAAAACAGCCTCTGCGCTTCGCAAACCAGTCCGGCGCGGGCAGTTGGATCACGTGAACCTCCCCGTGCCCCTTTCACCCCACGTGATCGGACGCACACTGTTGCAAACGCCGTCAACTGGGCATGAGGATGAGTGGTCAGAACGAGGGGGCCACCCGGCCGGCGGGGGATCCGGAGGCGGGGGCCCGGATTTGAGGGCGGGGGCATGTGTTGATGGACGGTCAGTCGCGATTCCCGCGACAGCGGACGAGTTCGGGCGACGCCTACCGGTCCGGGGCGGCCCAGGGCCCGGCCACCGGCGCCGGTACGGCCCTGCCGGGTGCCTCGGCCCCGGGGTGCGCACTGCACCGACGGCTGCACCTGGCGCTCGACCCGGCCGACCTGGTCGCGGTGGGCTCGGTGCGGCACCGGCTGCGCACGGCGCTGAGCCACTGGGGGGTGCCGGAGCTGTCCGACACCGCCGAGCTGCTCTCCTCCGAGCTGGTCACCAACGCGCTCCTGCACACCACCAAGGGCGCGGTCTTCGACGCGGTGCTCGACTCGGAGAGCCGGCTGCGGATCGAGGTGCAGGACGGCGCGAGCCGGCTGCCCGGGCGGCGGCGCGATCCGGACGCCGAGTACGCGACCTCGGGCCGCGGGCTGATGCTGGTGGAGGCGCTCGCGGACTCCTGGGGGGTGCAGCTACGGGGGGACGGCAAGGTCACCTGGTTCGAACTCGCCCTGCCGTAGTCCTGCCGCAGTCCTACCCCGCAGCCGTGCCGTGCCGTAGCCCTGGTCTGGCCTGGCCCGGCCTGGCCGCGCACTGGACCTCGGGTCGGCTCCCGCGGCCGGATCGCTGCCGACCGCTTCCGGCGCACCCGTACGCCGTCCCCGCACGATTGTTCGCCGTCGATCGATCCGTTCCCGAAGCAAGCCCTGAACACAAGGTGGGGCGCAAGATTTCCGGCCCGTTGCCATTGCCGCTCGGCCGAACATTGGACAGGATGGTGGGAATGTCTGTCCACGTGCGGGAAGCAGCGGGGAGACCGAACCTCGACTGACCCCCGTCCGTCGGCACCATCCGATCCAGCACGACCCATCACACCGCCACGCGGCCCGTCCGGACGGTCGGCGCGGTCCGCCACGGCAGCGGCAGGAGCAGCATGCCCACTGAGCCCGAGTCGCCGGGGCCGGCGCTTCCTCCCGGCGCGTCCGCCCTGGAGCCGCACCAGCCGCGCCAACCGCAACAACCGCGCCGGCCGCAGCAGCCGTACCAACCGCAGCCCCCGGCCCCGCGCCAGCCCGCGCAGGCCACCCGCCGCAACTCCGCGCGCACGCCCCCGGTGCTCGCCTCCGGCCGGCTGGCGCCCGTGCTGTCGGGCGGGCTGCCGCCGTCCTCCACCGACTCCATGCCGGACTGGCTGGAGCCCGCGATGGCCGCCAACGGCATCGGCTCCTTCGACTGGGACATCCGCCGCGACGTCCTGGAGGGCGACCAGCGGGCCTGCGCGATCATCGGCCTGGACGCCGTCGAGCGGGACCGCTTCGACCGCACCGCCGCCTCCTTCCTGTCCCTGCTGCACCCCGAGGACGCGCCCGTGGTGCGCCGCCGGGTCGAGCGCGCAGTGGCCGAGCTGGGCCAGTGCGGCGCCTACTACCGCACCGTCGGGCCGGACGGGACGATGCGCGCGGTGCGCTTCCGCGGCCGGGTGCTCGCGGACGCCTTCGGCCGGGCCTCCCGGATGGTGGGCTTCGTCTGGGACGCCACCGTCGAGCTGCACAAGCGCGACCGGGCCGACCGGATGGCCCTGCTGCGCGAGGAGCGCTCCCGGTTCATCAAGGAGGCCGCGCGCGCCCTCTCCGAAGCGGTCACCGTCCGTGACGTGGCCCGGGTGTTCACCGAGCTGCCGCTGCCGGGGCTGCCGCCGGACGGCCTGGTGCTGGCCTCCTTCGAGGCCGGCCGGGCCCGGATCCTGGGCGCCTTCGGCTACCGCTCGCAGGCGCTCGCCGTCTGGGACCGCGCCGTGCTGCCGGCCGGCCACCCGGCCGCCGAGGCGCTCAAGTACCGCGCCCCGGTCTTCATCTCCAGCCGCGAGGACTTCCGCGACCGCCACCCCGACGTCTGGGAGCAGACCAGCCGCACCGGCCGCGGCTCCTGGGCGTACCTGCCGCTGGTGGCCAGCGGCCGGGCGATCGGCGTCTGCGTGGTCAGCTTCGACGACGAGCGCGAGCTGGACGCGGACGAGCGCACCCTGCTGTCCACCCTGGGCGGGCTGGTGGCCCAGTCGCTGGCCCGGGCCCGGCTGCACGACGCCGAGCACGAGCTGGCGGCCGGCCTGCAGCGGGTGATGCTGCCGCGCACCGTCCCCTCCGTGCCCGGGGTGACCACCGCGGTGCGCTACCTCGCGGCCGGCTCCGGCCTGCAGATCGGCGGCGACTGGTACGACGTGGTGCCGCTGCCCGGCGGGCACGTCGGCCTGGTGATCGGCGACGTCCAGGGGCACGACGTGCACGCCGCCGGGATCATGGGCCAGCTGCGGATCGCGCTGCGCGCCTACGCCGCCGAGGGCCACCCGCCCGCCGCGGTGATGGCCCGGGCCTCCCGCTTCCTCGCCGACCTGGACACCGACCACTTCGCGACCTGCACCTACGCCGAGGTCAACGTGGACTACGGCGTGGTCTACGCCGTCCGGGCCGGCCACCTGGACCCGGTGGTGCGCCGTGCGGACGGCACCGCCGCCGTACTGCCGGTGGCCGGCGGGCTGCCGCTGGGCATCGACCCGGACCAGGAGTACCGGGTGACCAGGTTCAGCCTGGACCCGGGAGAGACGGTGCTGCTGTGCACCGACGGCCTGGTCGAGGCGCGCGGCATGGACCTGGACGAGGGCATCGGCCGACTCACCCGCACCCTGGCCCGTCCGCTGCCGGTCACCGACCGGGCGGCCCGCGACCCGCTGGAGGAGCTGGCCGACCGGATCGCCTCGCAGGCCGCCGACTCCAGCGAGCGCGAGGACGACATAGCGCTGCTGCTGCTCCGCTGGGACGGCCCGGAGGGCGGCCTGGCCGCCCAGCAGCTGCGCCGCCGGATCGGCCAGGCGGACCTGGCGCGGGTCGCCGAGGTGCGGGCCGAACTGCGCGACGCGCTGCGCCGCTGGGGCGTCGCCGAGTTCATCGACACCGCCGAGCTGCTCTCCTCCGAGCTGGTCACCAACGCGATCCGGCACACCGACCGGGACGCCATGTTCACCGCCCGGCTCTACCGGGAGGCGGCCTCGGACGGCGGCCGGGCCCGGCTGCGGGTCGAGGTGGAGGACGAGTCGGACCTGTGGCCGACCCGCCGGACGCCGGGGGAGCAGGCCTCCTCCGGGCGCGGGCTGATGCTGGTGGAGGCGCTGGCGGACGCCTGGGGCGTGGAGCCGCGCGGGTCCGGCAAGCGGATGTGGTTCGAGCTCACCGGGACGAGCGCGGCCTGATCATCCCCGGGGCCCACGCCCTGGGGACGAGTCAGCCGAACTGCTGCTCCAGGTCCTTCAGTTTGCGTTCCAGCGAGTCCAGCCGGGGCAGGGTGACGGTGTCCTCGTCGACGGTGAGGTCGATGGTGCGCCGTTCCGGACGGGCCGGCAGGCCCGGCTGGACGACGGTGCCCTCGGCCGCCTCGACCTCGCGCGGTCCGGCCTCGGGCGCACCGGAGACCTCCCGCGTACCGGAGACCTCCCGCGCACCCGTCTCCGGCCGCTCCGCCCCGGGCCCGCCGGCTATCGCGGGCTCCGAGCCGGCCGACTCCAACTGCCGTGCGGAGGCGCCGCGTCCGCGCCAGCCGCCGCTGCGGTTGATCGCCCGGATCTCGGCCCGCTCCCGGCGCCCGGCCAGCTTGCGGCGCTCCTTGTCCAGCGCGCGCTCCCGCCTGTCGTCGCGGACCTCGTCCACCGCCTCGTCCAGGCTGCGCACCCCCTCCAGCAGCATCAGCGACCAGGCCGCGTAGGTCTCGCGCGGGGCGCGCAGCCAGCGGACGATGCGGATCTGCGGCAGCGGACGCGGCACCAGGCCCTGCTCGCGCAGCGCGGCCCGGCGGGTCTGCTTGAGCGCGCGGTCGAACAGGACGGCGGCGGACAGCGACATGCCGGAGAAGAACTGCGGGGCGCCGGCGTGGCCGAAGCCGCGCGGGGCGTGCACCCAGTTGAACCAGGCCGAGGCGCCGGCGAAGAGCCAGACCAGCAGCCGGGAGCCGAGCGCCGCGTCGCCGTGGCTGGCCTCGCGGACGGCGAGCACCGAGCAGAACATCGCGGCGCCGTCGAGCCCGAACGGGACGAGGTACTCCCAGCCGCCGGAGAGGCCGAGGTTCTGCACGCCGAAGCCGACCAGGCCGTGGAAGGAGAGCGCGGCCGCGACCCCGGCGCAGCAGAACAGCAGCGTGTAGGAGGCGGCGCCGTACAGGGATTCCTTGTTGCGGCGCCGTTCCTCGGAACGCTCCCAGGAATCCGCGCCGGCGGCGGATCCCCGGCTCCGGGCCAGGGCCACCAGAAGCACGCTGACCAGCAGCCCCGCTACCCCGGTGACGGCCCAGCCGAGCGGTATGTCGGACAATTTCATCGCCGGAACCAGCCTCGCTTTCTGCGTCGCTTTCCTGCGCCGCCCACTGCGCTCCAGCGGCGCGGCGGGGACCATCATGGCGGATGCCCGGCGGGGGAATGGCTGATTCGCCGCCAATGCGCTGAGGAGAGGGATTTCTGACCCGTCGTCAATCACATGGTCGGATGAATTCGATGCGGGGCATTCCAGGAATCACGGGCTTTTCGAATCCATAATCGGACGTATTTTCGTCAACGTCGCGTGACGCGGGGGCAGCCGCCGCACATCTCCTCCGGTTCGGCGGTGTAGACGAGGCAACAGCTGGCCCGGGCCCGGTCCGTATTCGAAGCACCCGTGCGGCCGGGCGCCGGGGGTGCGAAACCGGCACCCGGAGTGAAGGGGGCCGGGGGGGGGGGGGTGGGGGGGGGGGGGGGGGGGGGGGGGGGGGCGGCGGCACGGCGCGGGGCCGGGCGGGAGAGGTCACGGACCCCGTTTCAGGGGCGTGCCGCCGCGATACAGCTCATGGCTGCACAGCTCATGGCGCGACAACGGCGCG
>NZ_MECK01000331.1 GCF_014596465.1 Streptomyces sp. CBMA123
CCACCGGCAGCCGGGCCGGGTGGTCGGCCAGCCAGCGCTCGATGGCCAGCCGGGCGGCCGGGGTGCGGGCGTGCGCCAGCCACTCCGGCGAGGGGCCGGACGGCTGCGCCCCACCGCCGGCCGGGAGGCTCTCGGTGAGCACCGCGAGCACGTCCCCGTCCCGGAGCACGGTGGACAGCGCGGTGAGCCGGCCGTTGACCCGGGCGCCGATACATCGGTGGCCGGTCTCCTCGCCGAGCAGGTAGGCGGCGTCCACACAGCTGGCCCCGGCCCTCAGCTGAAGCGTTTCGCCGCTCTCCGTCACCACGGTGATCTCGCGGTCGCCGGCCAGGTCGGCGGTGAGCGCGGACCAGAAGGCGTCCGGGTCGGGGGTCTCCTGCTGCCACTCCAGCAGCCGGCTGAGCCACCCGGGCCGGGCCGGGTCGGTGCGGTCCAGTTCGTCGGTGTCCTGGGCCGGGCCGGCCGGGGACGGGTCGCCGAGCGCGACCACCCCGGTCTGGGCCACCTCGTGCATCCGCCGGGTCCGCACCAGCACCTCGACCACCGTGCCGCCGGCCAGCGCGACGGCGGTGTGCAGCGACTGGTAGAGGTTGAACTTGGGGGCGGCGACGAAGTCCTTGAACTCGCCGGGCAGCGGCGTCCAGCAGGTGTGCAGCTCGCCGAGCACCGCGTAGCAGTCGGCGTTCTCCTCGACCACCACCAGCAGCCGCCCGAAGTCCGCGGGCTGGGGCTCCTGCGGCCGGCCGTCCCGGCCCGGCGCCGCGGCCCGCTTGAGCAGCACCCGGTGCAGCGAGACGCAGTGCCGGGGCCGTACCGTCACCTCGGCGGCGACCCCGGCCTCGGCCAGCTGCCGGGCCAGCTGCCGGGCGAAGGGCTCCAGCAGGGTGTCCGGCTCGGCCTCGTGACCGGCCATCAGGCCGCGGGTCCGGGCGTGCTCCTCGGGGTGCAGGGTGGCGAAGACGATGTCCTCCAGCTCCGCCTTGAGCACCTGGATGCCGAGCCGCTCGGCCAGCGGGATCAGCACGTCCCGGGTGACCTTGGCGATCCGCACCTGGCTGGCCGGCTTCATGTGCCGGATGGTGCGCATGTTGTGCAGCCGGTCGGCGAGCTTGATCACCATCACCCGGACGTCGTCCCCGGTGGCGACCAGCATCTTGCGGAAGGTCTCGGCCTCGGCGGCGGCGCCGAAGTCGACCTTCTCCAGCTTGGTCACCCCGTCGACCAGGTAGGCGACTTCGGGACCGAATCCGGCGCTCACCTGGTCCAGCGTCAACTCGGTGTCCTCGACGGTGTCGTGGAGCAGCGAGGCGACCAAGGTGGTCGTCCCGGCGCCGAGTTGGGCCAGGATCATGGTGACGGCCAGCGGGTGGGTGATGTACGGCTCACCGCTCTTGCGCTTCTGGCCGCGGTGGCTGGCCTCGGCCAGCCGGTACGCCCGGGCCAGCAGGGCGAGGTCCGCCTGCGGGTGGTGCTGCCGGTGCACCCGGACCAGCGGTTCCAGGGCGTCCGGCACCGGCGGCCGGCCGGTGGCCAGCAGGGCGGCCCGCCCGGCCCGGCCGAGGGCGGCCAGGCCGAACTCCCCGAGGGGCCTCCTGGCCCCGGCCTGCCGTGCGCTCGTCGGCTGCCCCGCGAGGGGGGACTGCCCGGCTTCGATGGTCATCGGCACCTCCGGCAACGTCGCCGGGTGCGGCCCCTCCCCGTGGGGTGACCCGGTGGTCCATGCTACCGAGCAGAGCACGTTCCGCGACGCCGTGATTCCCGTCCGCGACCGGTATCACCCGATCGGGGGGATTCGTCACCGTACGAAGTGGGCAAACCGGGCCGTCACTACCGGCCCAGCGACTCCCACCAGCGCGCGTCCAGCCGCCCCTCGGCCACGATCACCGCCGGCCCGGTCATCTCCACCCGGCCGTCCGGGTGCTCGGTGATCACCAGCCGGCCGCCCAGCACGTCCACGGTGTACGAGACCGCCGTACCGGTGACCGCCGGGTCCAGGCCGTCCCGGCGGATCGCCGCCACCGCGACGGCGCAGGCGCCGGTGCCGCAGGAGCGGGTCTCGCCCGAACCGCGCTCGTGCACCCGCATCGCGACGTGCCGCGGGCCGCGGTCCACCACGAACTCGACGTTGACGCCCTCCGGGTAGACGCCCTCGGGGCTGGTGAGCGGTGCACTGAAGAGGTCCCCGGCCTGGTCCAGGCTCGCCACGAACGCCACCGCGTGCGGGTTGCCCATGTTGACGTTCAGGGCCGGCCAGCGCCGCTCGCCGACGGCCACCTCGATGCCGTCCGGTCCGGGCAGCCGGGCCCGGCCCATGTCGATGGTGACGTCGCCGGGGGTCCCGTCCGCGGCGTCCTCGGCGACCTTCGCGGTGAGCACCCCGGAGCGGGTGGCGATCGCCAGCTCGCCGGGCTTCGCCAGGCCGGCCTCGACCAGGAAGCGGGCGAACACCCGCAGGCCGTTGCCGCACATCTCGGCGACGCTGCCGTCGGAGTTGCGGTAGTCCATGAACCACTCGGCCCGGTCGGCCTGGCTCGCGGCGGCCGGGTCGGCGGCCGCGCGCACCACGCGCAGCAGCCCGTCGCCGCCGATGCCGGCCCGCCGGTCGCACAGCGCGGCGACGGCCTCCGGGCCGATCTCCAGCACACCGTCCGGGTCGGGCACGATCACGAAGTCGTTCTGGGTGCCGTGCCCCTTGAAGAAGGGGAGACCGGCCCGCTGCTGAGGAGAGGATGCGCTCACCCCACCGATGGTACTGAGAGCCCCGCGGCCGGCTCGGCGCAGGCGGCGTCCTCAGCGCAGGTAGGCGACCCGCCACACCGCGAGCGCGCAGGCGACCAGCGCGATCAGGGTGTAGACCACGATGGCCTGCCAGCCGGCCCGCTGCCCGGAGCCCCGGCGCGGCAGCCCGGGCCACTTGTAGCCGGCGTGCCGGGCGGCCATCGCGCCCCAGCCGACCGAGGCGGCGGTGAACAGCAGCCCGAGCATCCCGACCATGGTGGCGCGCGCCCCGGCCGAGCCGAAGGCGAGCGGGAAGGCGAACATCAGCGAGCCGAGGGTGCCGAGCAGGGCGATCGGCAGGGTCTGCCACCAGCGGAGCCGGCGCCGCGGCCGGATCTCCCGCTCGTGCACCGCGGCGTCCGGCGGGGTGCGGGTGTCCAGCGCGGGCACCGCGGCCGCGTACGAGGTCGGTGCCTCCAGGCCGGTCAGCACAGGGAGGTCCCCCCGCGTGGACTCGTCGAACTCCTCGGCCGGCGCGGTGACGCTTCCGCCCTGGCCGGTTTCGGGGCCGGTACCCGTCGACACACGGCCTCCCCTGACAGTTCGACACGAGCGGACTCGCGGCCGGGCACGGCCGACCCGCACGGGCCGACCCTTATGGCATCGATGATGGCATGTCCAGAGGGGACGTTCGGGGCCTGACCGGGGTCCTCGGGTGATCCGTGGCCATCACGTGATCGGGCCGTGACCCCCGGTTCGTCCTGCACGGTCACCTGCGCGCGCAGGTGCACCGCCGAATTGGCCGGAACAGCACCTATGCGGCCGGAACTCCCTGACGGCCGATCAGTTCGAGGGAGCGTTCCAGCAGCTCGACGGGGTCGGTGCCGGCCGGCCGGGAGAGCCAGTGGATGCGGTCGTCCCGGCGGAACCAGGACTCCTGGCGGCGGGCGAAGCGCCTGGTGGCCCGGACGGTCTCCGCCCGCGCCTCGTCCTCGGTGCACTCGCCGGCGAAGTGGTCGAGCACCTGCTGGTAGCCGAGCGCCCGGGAGGCGGTCCGGCCCTCCCGCAGCCCGACCCGCTCCAGCTCCCGCACCTCGTCCAGCAGCCCGGCCTCCCACATCCGGTCGACCCGCAGCGCGATCCGCTCGTCCAGCTCGGGGCGCGGCACGGCGACGCCGATCTGCACCGCCTCGTACACCGCGGTGTTGCTCGGCAGGTTGGCGGTGAACGGCCGCCCGGTGATCTCGATGACCTCCAGGGCCCGGACGATCCGCCGCCCGTTGCCGATCAGGATCGCCTCGGCGGCCGCCGGGTCCAGCTCGGCCAGCCGCCGGTGCAGCGCGTACGGGCCGGCCTGCTCCAGTTCGGCCTCCAGCCGGGCGCGCACCTGCGGGTCGGTGCCGGGGAACTCCATCTCGTCGATCGCGGCCCGGACGTACAGCCCGGAGCCGCCGACCAGGACGGGGGTGCGGCCGGCCGCGAGCAGCCGGTCGATCTCGGCCCGGGCCAGCCGCTGGTACTCGGCGACGCTGGCGGTCTCGGTGACGTCCCAGACGTCCATCAGGTGGTGCGGCACTCCCTCGCGCTCGGCCATGGTCAGCTTCGCGGTGCCGATGTCCATGCCCCGGTACAGCTGCATCGAGTCGGTGTTGATCACCTCGCCGCCGAGGCTGCGGGCGATGGCGACGGCCAGGTCGGACTTTCCGGCGGCGGTCGCGCCGACGATGCTGATCACACGGGAGCTGCTCACCGCTCCAGTCTCCCAAACCGCCGCCGCGACCGGGGCCGGGCTGCCGCCCGCCGTCGGCTGCGCGAGGATGTGACTGTTTCCCGGGCCGTCTCCGGCCGTTTCCACCCCCGGCCGGCTTTGCGAACTCTTTACCGGTCGGATGCGTTGTGCAGGAGACAGGGAACGAAGGAGATCGCCATGGGTCTGATGGACAACCTCAAGGGCAAGGCCGAGGAGCTCAAGGAGAAGGCCAGCGAGCTCGCCGGCAAGCACAGCGACCAGATCGAGCACATCGTCGACAAGGCCGGCGGCGCGATCGACAAGGCGACCAAGGGCAAGTACAGCGACAAGATCGAGCACGGCGCCGACAAGGCCAAGGACGCGGTGGGCGACTTCGCCCACAAGCCCAAGCCGGAGGGCGAGGGCCGCGACGGCCGGCCCCCGCAGTCCTGAGGCTCAGCGCCGTCCTGGAGCTCAGCGCAGTCCTGGAGCTCGGCCCCGGTCCAGAGGCTCAGCGCCGGTCGTGAGGCTCAGCTCCAGGACGCCACGAAGTACCCGACCCCGTACGGCGCGTCCTGGTAGCCCAGCCGCGCGGTGAGGCCGGCGCCCTCGGCGGCGCCGGCCAGCACCTGCCAGGGCGCCCGGCCCTCGGCCTTCAGCTCGGCGGCCAGGGCCGGGTCCAGGGCGGCCAGCGCGGGCAGGTCGGCCGAGCCGAGGGCGC
>NZ_MECK01000332.1 GCF_014596465.1 Streptomyces sp. CBMA123
GCTGGCTGCCCTCGTCCTGCACGCCGGCCCGGTTCTCCCGGACAGCGGCCAGCGCGCCGGGGTCGCCGCCCTCGGCGAGCCGGAGCGCGAACGGGGACCAGCGCCCGGGCTGGGCCTCGGGCAGCGCGTCGGCCAGTTCGCCGACGGTGGCCCGGCCGGGCCGGGCGATCAGGGTGACCTCGGGCCGCTCGTTGTCGGCCCGCAGCAGTTCCTCGATCGCGGTGCGCCCGGAGGCGTCCGGCTGCCAGCGGCCGAGCGAGTCCCAGAGCGCGGAGACCACCCAGCGCGGGTGCGAGTACACGACGGCCAGGTGGTCCTCGGCGTCCTTGTCGTACGGCGGGGCGACCCGTTCGATCCAGGCGTCCAGGTCGTGGGCGCTGATCCGGCGCAGCACGGCGTTGACGAACTTGGCCTTGCCGTCGCCGAGCACCACCCGGGCCAGCTCGACGGTCGCCGAGACGGCGGCGTGGCTGGGGATACGGGTGGTGAGCAGCTGGTGGGCGCCGAGCGAGAGCACGTCGAGGACCGGCGGGTCGACCTTGCTCAGCGGCCGGTCGATGCAGGCCGCGATGACCGCGTCGTAGGTGCCCTGCAGGCGCAGGGTGCCGTAGACGAGTTCGGTGGCGAGGGCGGCGTCGCGCCGGTCCATGCCCTTCTGCTCGGCCTCGCGGAGCAGGGAGGGCAGGATCAGGTTGGCGTACGCGTCCCGCTCGTCGACGGCGCGCAGCGCCCGGAACGCGACGATCCGGGCCGGGTCCTTCTTGGGGCGGCGGTGCGGACGGGGCGCCCGCTTGGCGCCGGACGTGCTGGGGGTGCTGGGGGTGCTCACAGGAACCTCAAAGTGCTGCGGTGATTATCAGAAGATCTCGAACGAACAGTAACGCCAAACCCGAAGGTCAGCCCTCGGAGCCGTCCTCCCGGACCCCGAACCGCTCCCCCGCCTCCAGCCGCGCCCCGCGCGCCCAGTCGGCCGCCCGCATCTCCTTCTTCCCCTGCGGACGCACCTCCCCCAGCTCGATGTCGTGGCTCCCGGTCCCGACCCGCACGCTGTTCTTGCCGGCCATCGCGACCTCGCCCGGCGCCAGCTCGGCCGACTCCGGCAGCAGCTTGACCGGCCCGGTGACCTTCAGCCGCTCGCCCCGGAACTCCGTCCACGCGCCCGGTGCCGGCGCGCAGCCGCGCACCACCCGGTCGATCCGCAGTGCCGGGTGGTTCCAGTCGATCCGGGCGTCCTCGACGGTGATCTTCGGCGCGAGGGTGACGCCCTCGGCCGGCTGTGGCACGGCGTGCAGCGAGCCGTCCTCGATGCCGTCCATGGTGGCGGCGAGCAGCCGGGCACCGGAGAGCGACAGCCGGGTGAGGAGTTCGCCGCTGGTGTCGGCCGGGCGGATCTCCTCGGTGATCACGCCGTAGACCGGCCCGGAGTCCAGGCCCCGCTCGATCAGGAAGGTGGACGCCCCGGTCACCTCGTCACCGGCCAGCACCGAGTGCTGGACGGGGGCCGCGCCGCGCCAGGCGGGCAGCAGCGAGAAGTGCAGGTTGACCCAGCCGTGCTGGGGGATCTCCAGGGTGCCGGGTCGCAGCAGCGCGCCGTAGGCGACCACCGGGCAGCAGTCGGGGGCGAGTTCGGTGAGCCGGGCGACGAAGTCCGGGTCGCTGGGCTTCGCCGGCTTGAGGACCTCGATCCCGGCCTCCTCGGCGCGCTGGGCGACGGGGCTGGCGACCAGCTTGCGCCCGCGCCCGGCGGGGGCGTCGGGGCGCGTGACCACCGCGACGACCTCGTGCCGGTCGGAGGCGATCAGCGCGTCCAGGGCGGGAACGGCGACCTCGGGGGTGCCGGCGAAGACGAGACGCATCAAGTGCCTTTCTGCATACGAAAATCGAGGAACGGGCTCAGCGCGCGGAGCCGAAGGTGCTGTGCGGCGAGACCTTGACGACGGGCGCCGGCCCGCTGCCCCAGTCGGCCTCCCGGATGGCCTTCAGCGCGGCCTTGCGCTGCTCCCGGTCGAGCCGGTCGATGAAGATGATGCCGTCCAGGTGGTCGGTCTCGTGCTGGATGCACCGGGCGAGCAGCTGGGTGCCCTCCAGCGTGACCGGGTCGCCGTACATGTTGAAGCCCTTGGCCACCACGCCGTGGGCGCGCTTGGTGTCGTAGCGCAGTCCGGGCAGCGACAGGCAGCCCTCCGGGCCCTCCTGCTCCTCCTCGCTGAGCGACAGGTCCGGGTTGATCAGGTGCCCGGTGACGCCGTCCACGTGGTAGGTGAACACCCGCAGCGAGACGCCGAGTTGGGGCGCGGCCAGGCCGGCGCCGGGGGCGCCGAGCATGGTGTCGGTGAGGTCGGCGACCAGGTTCCGCAGTTCCTTGTCGAAGGTGGTCACCGGCTGGGCGGTGGCCCGCAGGACGGGGTCTCCGAAGAGACGGATCGGCTGGATCGCCACGGGGTACGGGCTCCTGTCCGGGTGGGCGCGGGCTTCGGGCGACGACTGTTCCCCGCAAGTCTATGCAACCCGCTCAGGCGCCCCGACGGGCCGTCCTCGGACGCCCGCATCTGCTACTGGCATATCCCGAACCTGCCGAGCCGCGTTACCCCGGCCCCCGCTTCGGCGTTGGTCAAGAGAGATTGACCGGGGCCGGGCGCACGGGACACCGCGCCCCGGCCGAGCTGAACCGTACGGAAGGTGGCACGTAGGCCATGGCCGAGCAGATCAATCACGACGCCCGGGCGCGGGCGAGCCTGCACCTGCTGGTGCGGGACATCGAGCGGGTGAGGCGCCAGGTCGACGCGCTGCGGACGCTCACCGCCCAGCTGGGAAACGTCTACCGACCGCGCCGTCCGAGCACCTCGGCCGGCTTCGTGGTGTACGGACGGGCGCCGGCGCCGACCGTGCGCCTGGCGCAGGAGCTGCGGGAGAGCGTGGAGACCCTGGTGGCTGCGGCGGTCGAGTTCGACCGGGCGCTGGGCTTCTCCTGGGACTCGGTGGGTTCCGCCCTCGGGGTCACCAAGCAGGCCGTGCACCGCCGCTACGGCATGCGCCGCCCGACCAGCGAACTCCTCGCCGCCAGCGGCGCCGTCCCGGGCCCCGCCCGGCCGGACCGCTCCGAGGAACTCCCCGCCCCCACCGAACGCGGCGGCCTGGCCACCACCGTCCCCGCGGCCCGACAGGGCGGCCTGGACCGCTCCAGCCTGGAGCGCAGCGCCTTGGAGCGCAACGCCCTCGACCGCACCCCGATCGACCGCACCCCGCTGGACCGCGCTCCCATCGACCGCACCCCGCTGGACCGCGCTCCCATCGACCGCACCCCGCTGGACCGCACCCCCATCGACCGCGACCGCACCCCGGTCGAGCGCCCGCAGACCGGCATCCCCCTCCGCGGCTGACCACCCCCGACCACGCCCGGGCCACCCGGGGCGGGGTGGCCCACTCACCCCGCCCCCAGCGCCCCACCTCAGCCCACCTCACCCCGGCCGCCCCCGGCAGCGGCCCCCAGCGCCCCACCCCGCCCCCAGCACCCCGGCGACCGAGCCCTCAGCGGCCGAAGCCCTCAGCAGCCCGGGCCGCTCGGCGACCAGAGCCCCCGGCCGCGGCCCCCGCTACCCGATGTCCGTCGGATCCACCCGCACCCGCACCGGTTCCGCCGTCCGCAGCGCGATCCGCGCGATCTGCGCCGCCTTGAGCGCCGCCGCCAGCGCGGTCCCCTGCCCGGGCGCCACCCGCAGCAGCGCCCGCTCCTGTTCCTCCCCGCGCAGCGCGGGCACCGGCACCGGCCCGAGCACGTCCGCACCCTCCGGCAGCCGGATCAGGTTCAGCAGGTCGGCGACGGCCGCCGGGCTCCCGCTCACCGCGGCCATCCGCGACACCGGCGGGAAGTGCAGCTGGGCCCGTTCGTCCCGCTCCAGCCCGGCGTGCCCCAGCGGGTCCCAGCGCACCAGCGCCTGCACCGGCCGGGCCGAGGGCTCGGCGACCACGACGACCGTCCCGCCCTCCGTCGAGGGCCGGGCGAGCGCGGCCGCGGCGAGCCAGAGCCGCAGGGTCTCCTCCCCGGCCCGCAGGTCGGGCCGGCTGAGCAGCGCCCAGCCGTCGAGCAGCAGCACCGCGCCGTACCCGGAACCGCCCTCGACGACCGGCTCCGCGCCCGGGGTGGAGATCACCAGCGAGGGCTCGTCGGGCACGGTGTCCAGCACCGCGTCCCGCCCCGAGGTCCGCACCGGGATCCGCGGGAACGCCTTGCCCAGTTCCTCCGCCGTGCGCCGGGCACCGACCACCTGGGCCCGCAGCCGGAAGGAGCCGCACTCGGGGCAGTGCCAGTCGTTCTCGGCCTCGCCGCACCAGCCGCAGGTCAGCGCGGCGTCCGCCGAGGGCGCCTCCAGCGGCCCCTCGCAGCGCCGGCAGCGGGCGGGGGTGCGGCAGCGCCCGCAGGCCAGCCGGGGCACGTAGCCGCGCCGGGGCACCTGGATGAGCACCGGGTGCCCGGCCGCCAGTGCCTCCCGGGCGGCGTCCCAGCCGACCGAGGGCAGCCGGGCGGCCTGGGCGGCGGCGTCCCGGTGCTGGTCCTGGTCGGTGACGGTGCGCACCCTGGGCGCGACCTGCCGCACCACCTCCCGGTCGGCGACCAGCGGCCGCGCCCACCCGGTGCTGACCAGCTGGGCGCCCTCGACGGTCACCGCGTGCCCGCCGAGCAGGACGGCGGCGCCCTCCTCGGCGGCGCGCAGCAGCGCGACCTCGCGCACGTGCGGATGGGGGGCGCGCGGGTCGCTGTGGCTGCCGTCGCCGTCGGACCAGACCACGACCAGCCCGAGGTCGCGCACCGGCGCGAACATGGTGGCCCGGGTGCCGATCGCGGCGTGCACCGAGCCGCGGCTGACCGCGAGCCAGCGCCGGTAGCGCTCGCGCGGGCCGAGTTCGGCCTCCAGGGCCACGTGCATCCCCGGTCCGAGCAGCTCGGTCAGCGCCTGGTCGACCCGGGCCACCGACCGTCGGTCCGGCAGCACGACGAGCGCGCCGCGCCCGCCGGCCAGTGTCGCGGCGACCGCCCGGGCGATCTCGTACGGCCAGCCGGGCCCGGGCAGGGCGGCCCACACCGCGCGCGGCGATCCGCCGCCGGCCAGTGCGGTGAGGAAGTCGGGCCCGGCCGGGTAGCGCTGC
>NZ_MECK01000333.1 GCF_014596465.1 Streptomyces sp. CBMA123
GGTGGCGGCGGCCGGCGGCCGCGGCTCCGGTGGCGGTGGCCGCCTCGATCGCCTCGGCGAGCGCCGCGTCCCGCGCGACGACATCGAGCAGTCCGGTCAGGCTCATCTGAGGTCTCTTCTTCGTCCCGTGGCTGATGCTGCCTCCGGGCGGCAAGAACCCCGCCGGGGCAACGCGAACGGCCCGGCGCGCCGAGCGGCCGGGGGTCTCCAGCCTACGCCGCGGCACGGACGGGCACGCGGTGTACGAGCCGGGGGGCGCCGCGCCGCGCGGGGGCCGGCCGCGTGGGGACGAACCGGCGGCCGCGACCGCCGCGCTGTCGGAGACACGACCGGGGGCGAACCACTGGACGGAACACCGGACCGCCCGGTGGACGAAGCAGGTGGACGCCGGTCCGGAGCAGGCTCCGCCATCCGCCACGAACTGGACATACTCCTGTCACTGGCCGTCCATGGAGATCGCGCACCATGGTGAACGTGCCCGCCGCACCCAACCGTGGGGGATGGCTGTGGCGGCACTGTCGCACCACCGATGGGGGTCGGAGGTGCGAGGCCGGGCGACCCTGGGTGGGGGCGCCCGCCCAAGCGCCGGGAACCGTGGCGCCCTTCCTGGAGGGCGCCACGGGTCTCGGCCTCTTCGCGTCGGCCCCCTGCGGGCGGGCCCACTTCACTCCGGCCCACTTCCGGCGGGCCCACTTCACTCCGGCCCACTTCCGGCGGGCCCACTTCACTCCGGCCCACTTCCGGCGGGCTCTCTTCACAGACCCGCTTCGGCCGGCCACCGCACTCAGCCGCCCCGGACGTCCGCACCCGTCCGGTCGGCCGGAGGCACCGCGGCCGGGACTACCAGCGGGACAGATTGATGTCGTACATCATCACCTGGTGGCCCTGGTTGGCGTTGAAGTCGTAGCGCTCCCAGCTGAAGACCGTCCAGGAGCCGAGCCCGCCGCCCAGGTAGGTGATGACCTTGTTGTTGCCCGCGTCGATCCGGTCGACGTTGTAGACGCGCAGCGACATCCAGCCGTCGTTCGCGAAGCAGAGCTGCCCGCTGTAGCCGTAGTTCCACACCTTCGCGAAATCATCCCGATTTCCGCAGTCGACCCGATCCACGGCCTGTGCCGCGGTCGTCGGCAACAGGGTCGCGGCGGCGGCCGTCAGAACCGTCAGAACGCCCACCCGACGGGCCTTGCCATTTCTACCCCGAAGGGCGGTACGGGGATTAGTGCGGCGAATCATGTAACCCCTCCATCGATAACGGTCGGGTCCCCGAGATTTACATGACGGGACAGCACCGCACAGCCGTTTTCCGGCCAAGCCGGGCCTCGCCCGGCGGCCGGGGAACGTACCCGGACGAAATGAGCTAGGGTCCGAACACGCTTGCCGTGCTTGAGGATCGGAGCAGAAGCTTGGCACCTCCAGCCCAATTCGGACGATTCGCCGCCATCGCCCTCACGGCCGTCCTTTCGGCCTTATCGACGGGCTGTTCGGACAACTCCGGGAAGGGATCCGCCGATTCCGCGCCGGCCCCGCCGGAGATCAGTTCGACGACCGCCCCGGAATCCGGCCGGGGAGGTCTGACCGGACTCCCGCTCTCCGCATATCAGGCCGATGACCAATCCTCGGTGAAGGAGATTCAGGCGCGGAACGCACTGATCATCGCCTGCATGCACCGGGCCGGCTTCTCCGCGTTCGCCGGGGACGGCTTGCAGGCAGCCCAGCCGCCGGACAATGCGACCGCGCTGCCGGCCGGCGCCTGGGGCTACCTCGGCCCCCAGGCCGCGGCCACCCTGGGCTTCCACCCGCCGAAGCGGACGGCGCCCCGGCCGAACCCCGCCCCGGCGGGCTCCGGCGAGGCCTACGACGGCGCCCGGGTCGACTGCGACCGGCAGGCCGCCGAGCGGATCGGCTCACCGCCCGCGGCGGGCAGTCGGCTGGTCGGCCGACTGTTCGACGAGTCGATGAAGGCCACCGCCGGGGACGCCCGGGTGGTGGCCGCCACCAAGCAGTGGACCGCCTGCATGACGGCCGCCGGGTTCGAGGCCACCACCCCGGAGGAGCTGTCGCACCGGTACCAGACCACCCCGGAGCCCACCCCCGCCGAACTGGCCGCCGCCCGCGCGGACGCCGACTGCACGGCCGGCGTTAACCTGGCGGGCCTCTGGTTCGCCGTGCTGGCGGGCTACCAGCGGCAGTCGATCGACCGCAACGCGGAGGCCCTGACCGCCCAGCAGGAGGCGGTCAGGGCCCAGGACGCGAAGCTCACCGAGCTGATCGCGGGTGAGAGCGGCGGCTGACGACTAACGGCGGCGGTAGGACACCGTGTTTGGGGCCGCGTAGCCGGCGCCGTCGTCCACGATGACGATCTTCGGGATGATCCGGGTCTCGTCGGCACCCTCGGCGCCCTCGGCACCGTCCGTGCCCTCCGCGCCGTCCCGCTGGGCCACCGGCTCGGGCGGTGCGGCCGGCTTCGGCGGCACCACGGCCGGTGCCACCGGGGCGACCGGGCCGGTCACCACCGGCTCGGCGGCGGCCTTGGCGCCGGTCCCGGCGCCGCCGACCACCGGCTGGCGCAGCACCGCCGTGGACTTCGCCGGCGCCGGGGCCTTCGCGACCGGCTCGTCGACCGGAGCGGCGCCCTCGCGCAGGTTCGGCAGCGGGATCTCCCCGGTGTCCGCCTCCGAGTCGACCGCCGCCGAGTCGACCGGCATCGCATCGGCGACCGCGTCCACCGGGCCGGAGACCGCACCAGCCGCCGAACCGGCCACCACACCGCCCGCCGGACCGGCCACCGCCGCATCGGCGGCGGCCTCGGCCGCGGCGAGCTCGGCGAAGTCCGCCGGCTCGATCTGCCCGACCGCCGCGCCGGTGAGCGAGGCCAGGGTGGCCTTGATGTGGTCCAGGTGCCGCTGCACGGTCTCCAGCCGGGCGTCGAACGCGCGCTGCTCGAGCTCACTCTCCGCGTTGATCTTCTCGGCCTCCCGGCGGGCCCGTTCGATCAGCTGGTCGGCCTTGGCCTGGGCGTCGGTCTCCAACTGCTTGATCCGGTTCAGCACGGTCTCGCGGTGCTGCTCGGCCTCCTTGACCCGGCGCTCGGCGGTCGCGGAGACCTCGGCGTCCTCGGCGTCGGCCTTGGCCTGGGCCTCGGCGAAGGTCTCGTCGGCCTTGCGGCGCTTGGCGGCCAGCTCGGCCTCGGCGTGCTCGCCGGCCTCGGCGGCGGCCACCCGCACCTTGGCGGCGTAGGCGGTGGCGCCGTCCCGGACGGTGCGGGCCTCCCGGTCGGCGTCGGCGCGGATGCCCTCGGCCTCGGCACGGCTGCGCTCGTCGGTGCGGCGGGCGGCCGCGTCGGCCTCGGCACGGGTGGTGGCGGAGTACTCCCTGGCCGCCTTGTCGAGCGCCTGCCCGGCCTCGTACACCTCGTCCCGGAGGTCCTCGGCGAAGCGCTCGGCCTTCTCCCTGACGGCGCGGGCCTCGTTCCGGGCCATGTCGGCCAGTCCGGCGGCCTGCTCGCTGAGCACCTCGTAGTCCGGCTCCGGGGCCTCGTCGGCGGCGCGGCGGACGTCGGCCAGTCTGGTCTCCATCTGCCGGATCCCGGCGCCCAGGACGCTCAGGCGCTCCCAGGCCTCGTCGCGTTGTGCGGTCAGGGCGACCAGCGCCCGGTCGACCTGCTCCGGCGCGTAGCCGCGCCGGGCCTGGGTGAAGCCGTACTGGGGGACGGCGTCGCTCATGGGCTCTTCCCCTCGTTTCGCGGGCTGCGGAGCCCATGATCGGACGGAACGAACGAATCCGGAACCGGTTGGAACACCGGGGCCGGATTCGGTCGTCGTGCGGACCGGAATATGTCGAGGACCGGACGAATAGACCGATCCTCTTGACCTATTTTGCGCAGATCCGGACGAAACCCCAACGAGGCACAGCTGCCGGGGCATGCCGGAAGGGTCGTTCCGGACACCGGAACGACCCTCCCCACCTGCGAGGATCCGCGACGACCCGCTACAGCAGGCCGTCCCAGAACTGCTCCAGCAGCACGGCCCACCACGTGTCCGTGTTCTGCAGGGCCGCCGGGTCGATCGCGGCGAGCTGCGCCTGGAAGTCGGTCGTCCAGCGACCGGCCTGCTCCGGCGTCAGCCCGTACCGCAGCCGCCACATCCGGCCCAGCAGGGCCAGCGCGCGGACGAACTCCGGTACACCGCTGTTGACGAACCGCGGCGGCTGGCCGGTTCCGTCGACGTCCACCGCGACCACGTTCGCGGTGCCGTACTGGACGCACAGCTGACGCCCGTAGTCGTTGCCGAGCACCAGGTACCCGCCGAAGTCCTGGGCAACCGGCAGGCCGCGCTCGGCGGCCAGCTCGGCGAGTGTCGGGATCGGCCGCCCCTCCTGCGCCTGGGCCCAGAAGAACGGCCCGAAGTCGCGCGGCAGCCCGGCCCAGGTCAGGGTCTGCGACACCGGCTCGGGCACGCCCTGACGGGAGACGGCGCGCTGCTCGTAGCGGAACAGGTTCTGCCCGAAGGCCGTCCCCAGCTCCTGGGCGAGCTGCTGGGACGGCAGCGGGGGCAGCGCCTGGACCGTCCCCGGCGCGGGCAGCGGCGCCCGGAACGGGCGGACCCGCTGGGCGCCGGAGGCCAGCTGGTGCAGCTCGTCCAGGTGGTCCAGCAGCTCGGCCATCCCGGCCTGCCGGGAGGCGTGGTCACGGCCGTACGAGGCGGTGTGGGTCAGCCGCACGTTCGGCCAGGAGGCCGCGATCATGCGGTTGCAGTAGCCGCCGGGCAGGTCGCAGGACTCCAGCTCGGTGTACAGCTCCAGCACCTGCTCCGGCGGCACGTTCAGCCGGCGCAGGTCCTGCAGGATCTTCCACTCCGGGTGCGGGGTACCGGGCTCGCTGCGGTGCAGCAGCTTCTGCTCCGAGCCGTCCGGGCCCCGGTAGCTGAGCGCGGCGAAGTAGCCCGGACCGACCGCGGGCACCCCCGGCGGCACCGGCGCGCCCTGCGGCGGACCGGTGACCTGCGCCGGCGGGACGACCCCGGGCGCGGCGCCCGCGTTCGGGTAGCCGTACCCGGCCGCGGGCGTGACCGGGGCCGCCGGACCGCCGGGCGGCGGCGGGACGGCGGGGCCGCCGGACGGCGGGGTGCCCGGGTCCGCC
>NZ_MECK01000334.1 GCF_014596465.1 Streptomyces sp. CBMA123
CATCCGGCGGGCCCGGCGGCTGCCGGGGGCGGGAGCCTGCGCCTGGGTGGCGGCGGCCAGCGCGGCGGCGGCCAGCACCTCCTCGGGCAGGTCGTCGTCGTTGTGGTTGCGGCGGCCGGGCAGGGCCAGCACCAGGATGCTGAGGCCGATCACGACCTGGGCCCAGATCCAGCCGGTGTGGGCGAGGCTGCCCTCCCGGGTGACGCTCAGCTTGCCGCCGGCGGCCGGGAGCTTGAAGCCCTGTGCCCAGCCGTCGACCGTGACGGACTCCAGGGCGGTGCCGTCCACGGTGGCCTTCCACTCGGGGGCGGCGGACTCGGCGAGCCGTAGCACCCGGCCGTCCGGACCGGCCGGGACGGTGGTGGCGAGGTCGCGGGCCCCGGCGGGGACGACCACCGGGTTGGTGCCCGGGGCGGTGATCACCGCGCGCACCGCGGGGGCGCCGTTGACCTGCCAGAGCGCGGTCTCGCCCTCCTGGTTGGCCTTGACCAGGCCGGGGGTGGTGTCCAGGACGTCCTTGAAGGCGCCGATGGCCTGCCGCTCGACCAGCACGTAGGCGATGCCGTAGCCGGCCAGGGCGTTCGCCTGGTCGGCGCCGGAGCCGGCCAGCAGGCTGCCGACCATCCTGTTCAGGCCGTCCTGGGTGCCGGTGGCCGGGTCGACGGTGGACTCCGCCTGGCCGAGGGTCAGTCCGGAGCCGCGCACCACGGTGTAGCGGACGGCGCCCTTCTGGCCGGTGACGACGAGGGTGCGGGACCGGTCGGTGGTGCCCGCCTCCTCGGCGATGAAGGCGGGCACCTGGTCGGCCTGGGAGCGCTGCAGCGGGCCGCCGGCGCCGGTCAGCGCCCACCACAGGCCGGTGCCCAGCGGGGCCAGCACGGCGGTGGCCACCACCAGAGCGGCCACCGGCTGACGCCAGCCGAAGGCGATCCCGGCGACGCGGGCGTTGGCGCCGTCGGCGCCGATCGCGGCGGCGGCGAGCAGGGCGATCCCGGCGATCAGGGTGGCCGGGCCGTCCAGGGTGCGCACCGGCTGGCCGCCGGAGGCCGGGGTGACGGAGGTGCCCGCCACCACGACCGCGAAGACCAGTCCGGCACCGGCCGCGCCCCAGGCGGCGAGCACCGCGCGGCGCCGGTCGGCGCGCAGCAGCGCGGCCAGCGCGGCGAGGACGACACCGGCGGACAGCCAGACCGGCGGCACCCCGGCACCGCCCGGGTTGACCAGCAGCAGGCCGGCCGCGCTCGCCCCGGCGCCGTGCAGACCGGGCAGCCCGGCCTCCAGCAGCAGCAACTGGGGGTGCGACAGCACCTTCAGCGACCAGGGGGCGAGCACCGCGACGGGCACCGCGAGGATCACCAGGACGCGCAGGCCGAGCAGCCGCAGCGCGGTGCCGCCGGAGCCCAGGGCGCCGCCGCGCAGCACCGCGAAGAGCAGCATCGCCAGGCACAGCGGCACGGCGAGCGCCCAGGTCAGCGGCACGAAGGCGGTGGCCAGGGTGAGCAGCAGGACGGTCATCCAGACCGGCCGCCAACCGGGCCGGGCGCCCTTGGCGGCGCTCTCCCGGCGGATGCCGAGGCCGGCCGAGATCGCGGCGGCGCGGGCCAGCGGCGGCAGCAGCACGGCGAGCACGGCGGTGCCGATCCGGCCCTGGGCGAGCGCGCCGGTGGCGGCGGGCAGCAGCGCGTAGGTGGCGCTGGCCCAGGCGCGGACCAGCTTGGAGTCCAGCAGCGGCCGGGACACCAGGTAGGCGCTGACCGCGGCCAGCGGGACGGTGAGCACGACCAGCAGGGTGAGCGCGAGGTCGGCGTGGCCGAACAGCAGCCAGGAGAGCACCGCGAGCACGCCGAGGTACGGCGGTGCGGCGGCGGTGGAGCCGGTGCCGATCGGGTGCCAGGCGTCCGCGTACATCGCCCAGAGGCCGCCCGCGCCGTCGGCGGCGGGCAGCAGCGCGCCGCCGAACAGCTCACCGCTGCCGAACAGGCCGCGGCAGGCGATCAGGGCGAACACCAGCAGGGCGGCGAACAGCACCGGCGCGGGGCGCCGGGCCAGCTTCTTGATCAGCGCGAACTGCTCGACGACGAGGTCCTCGCCGTCCTCGTCCCCGCCGGCCTCGACCGAGCCGTGCCGGCTGCCGGAGTCGTCGCCGCCTCCTATCCCGAGCGAGCCGATGACGCCCTCGACGGCCAGCCGGGTGGTGGCGCCGGGGGCCGGGAAGAGCGTGCGGTCGTCCAGGGCGTCCGCCGCGCGCGTCCGGGCCCGGCGCTTGCGCGCGGCCAACAGCCGTGGGAGGCGGACGAGTTCGTGGCCGAGACCGGCCAGTTCGTCGACCGCCTGGCGCGGATCCTTGCCGAGCAGGTTGGTGACGGCCCGCACCAGGGTGCCGAGCACCAGGCGCAGCAGCACGTACGGGAAGAGCGCGCCCCTGCAGTTGGCGAGCAGGGAGTAGACGGCGCCGGCCTTGTCCACCCGGTGCGGGTGGGAGGGGCCGCAGTCGATCGCGCGGCGCTCGCGGCTGGCCGCCTCGGCGTGCCGCAGCACGGCCTCGGGGGCGACCACCACGCGGTGGCCGGCGGCGTTGACCCGCCAGCAGAAGTCGGTGTCGTCCCGCATCAGCGGGAGGGCCTTGTCGAAGCCGCCGAGCTCCTCGAAGACGTCCCGGCGCACCAGCATGCCCGCGCTGGAGACGGCGAGCACCGGGCGGACCTGGTCGTGCTGGCCCTGGTCCTGCTCGCGGCGGTCCAGGCCGGTCCAGCGGCGGCCGGAGTGGGCGATGGTGACGCCGACCTCCAGCAGCTGGCGGCGGTCGTACCAGCTGCGCAGCTTGGGGCCGACCACGCCGGCGCTGGGGGTGGAGTCGGCGACCTGGAGCAGGCGGCGCAGCGCGTCGGTCTGCGGCTCGCAGTCGTCGTGCAGCAGCCAGAGCCACTCGACCGGCTGGGTCTCGCGCGGGCCGCCGCGGCCGAGGTCGTCCTCCTGGGCGAGCGGGTCGCCGAAGTCGTCCCAGCCGCCGGTGACCGGGTCGTAGCCGGAGGGGTCGAGCCGGTACGGGAGGTCCTCCGGGCGCAGCGGCGGGCTGTTGAAGACGGCCTCGGCGACGGCGGTGCCGAAGCCGGCCCGGCGGCCGAGCACCAGCGGGCCGCTCTCGGGCAGCCAGTCCTCCAGGGTGTCGGCGAGCAGCTGCGGGGAGTTGTCGGTGGATCCGGTGTCGACCGCGAGGATCCGCTGCACCTGGCGGTCCTGGCCGAGCAGGCCGGCCAGGGCCTGCGGCAGCCAGCGGGCGCCGTCGTGCGAGACGATCACCGCGGTGACCAGGTGGCGCGGGTAGGCGGGCGGCCTGGAAGCGGTGAAGCCGCTCTGGTGGCTGTAGACGGTCATCGAGTGCGCGGGCCCCAGTTCTCGGTGGACACAGCCGGTGAACGGCAACCGGATGGCGCACCACACTAACGGCTCCGGATGGCCGCCTCGTGCCCGGTGCCGGTGCGGAGGCGGTGAAGAAGCGGGGTCGGGACGGGCGGAGGCCGTCCCGGGAGCACGAAAGCGCCCCACCGTCGCGGTGAGGCGCTCGTACAGCTTGGCGACCGTCCGCCGCCGGCGGAGGGTCAGCGGGGGCCGGGGGTCAGCCCGGTCAGACCGCGCTCTTCTTGAGCCGACGGCGCTCGCGCTCGGAGAGGCCGCCCCAGATGCCGAACCGCTCGTCATTGGCGAGGGCGTACTCCAGGCATTCCGAGCGGACCTCGCAGGCGAGGCAGACCTTCTTGGCCTCGCGGGTCGAGCCACCCTTCTCGGGGAAGAAGGACTCCGGGTCGGTCTGTGCGCACAACGCGCGCTCCTGCCAACCGAGTTCCTCCTCTTCCTCCGTGATGCCATCCCCGATCAACAGCTCAAAGAGCTCGCTCATGTGGCGCGCCTCCTCTGCCCCTACTTGGCGTCCCCGTGGTTGCCGTTGCCTCGTGCGGCTGACGACACGAGTGAAATTACAGTTGCGTCACTCTGGCCCAGTCAAGCCGAGCTCTGGTATTGAGGCCGGGATTCACTCCCTGGCACCAAGCCATTACGAATAGTGTACATATTCGGACACATTGGACCTTTGGCCCGAAAGTGCCGGACGGCGCCGAAACGCCCGCAACCACTCGCCGGATGACGCACGGTCACCATCACAGGCTGGTCATCGGCCTGCTTTCCCGGCGATCTTCCCATCGAAACATAGAGAGTGATGAATCACCCCATCCGGGAAAGATCCGGACCTAACCCACTCGAATGCCGCATCATCCCGTTTGACACCGGCCCCGCGCATGCGGTGTCCTGTGCTCTATGTCAGAGTTCGCCAGCCCCCGGAGCGGTTCCACGCTCCGCCGTGCCGTGAACTCCTGTTGTCGCCTCTGTTCCTGCTGTATCTAGGCGCCCGCGTCCCACCGCGCGCCGCCACCAGGAAGCACAGAGGCCGCCCGCGAATCCCGCCCCAGGACATCCCGGATCCGGCTGCTCCCCGACCAGCCGACCCATCCGAGGACGACTCCCGTGCGCAAGATCCGCATCCGCAAGCGGAACCGCGACCGCAACAAGCTCACCCGCCGCGGCCTCTCCGCCCACCACACCCCCGGCCGCGCCGACCGGCACCGCTGGGCCGACGGCCTCAGCGACGTCTCCATCGCCGGCGACCCGCTCGCCTTCCCGCACCTGGCCCGCACCGACCTGCCCGGCCACCCCACCACCGTCGCCGGGTACGCCCGACTGGTCCGTGAGATCGCCGCCGACCGCGCCCGCTGGGAGCCGCTGGTCCGCTACGACGCCCTCACCCGCTGGTACGCCCGACTGGAGACCGGCCCCGGCTACGAGGTCTGGCTGCTCAGCTGGCTGCCCGGCCAGAGCAGCGGCTTCCACGACCACGGCGAGTCCTCCGGCGTGATGACCGTCGTCCGCGGCGAGCTGATCGAACGCTCCCTCACCCACAGCGGCGAGGCCGCCCGCGCCCTGCGCCCCGGCGGGCAGCGGGTGTTCTCCTCCGGCTACCTGCACGAGGTGGTCAACGGCGCCCTCGAACCCGCCGTCTCCATCCACCTCTACACCCCGGGCCTGACCGAGATGAACCAGTACGGCGCCGCCACCGCCGTCCCGGAACAGCACCCGGAGCCCCAGCCGCGGGCCCGGGCCGAGCAGCACTGAGCGCGAGCTGACGGAAGGTCCGACCGTGGCAGGATGACCCCATGCGCATCGTGGCACTGGCAGGCGGAATCGGCGGGGCGCGCTTCCTGCGCGGACTCCTCGCGGCGGTCGGACCGCAGGACGAGATCACCGTCATCGGCAACACCGGCGACGACATCCACCTCTACGGCCTCAAGGTCTGCCCCGACCTCGACACCGTGATGTACACCCTCGGCGGCGGGATCAACGAGGAACAGGGCTGGGGCCGGACCGACGAGACCTGGTCGATCAAGGCGGAGATGAAGGAGTACGGCGTCGGCCCCGAGTGGTTCGGGCTCGGCGACCGGGACTTCGCCACCCACCTCGTCCGCAGCCAGATGCTCACCGCCGGGTACAGCCTCAGCCAGGTCACCGAGGCGCTGTGCGTGCGCTGGAAGCCCGGCGTGCGACTGCTGCCGATGAGCGACGACCGGGTCGAGACCCACGTGCGGATCACCGACGGGCAGGGCACCCGGGCGGTCCACTTCCAGGAGTACTGGGTCAAGCTGCACGCCGCCGTCGACGCCGAGGCGATCATCCCGGTCGGCGCGGACACCGCCAAGCCCGCGCCCGGCGTGCTGGAGGCCATCGCCGAGGCCGACGTCATCCTCCTCCCGCCGTCCAACCCGGTCGTCTCGATCGGCAGCATCCTCGCCGTCCCCGGCATCCGGGAGGCCGTCGCCGCCGCCCCCGCGCCGGTGGTCGGGCTCTCCCCGATCATCGGCGGGGCCCCGGTGCGGGGCATGGCCGACAAGGTGCTCGCCGCCGTCGGCGTCGAGGCCACCGCCGAGGCGGTCGCGCTGGACTACGGCAGCAGGACAGCGCTGCGTGGCAGCTCGAACGAGGGTGGTGGCGGGCGGCGGGCGGGCTTGATCGACGGCTGGCTGGTGGACACCGCGGACGCGGCCGCCGTCGACGCCGTCGAGGCCGCCGGGATCGCCTGCCGGGCCGTCCCGCTGCTGATGACCGACGTCGACGCCACCGCCGAGATGGCGCGGGCGGCACTGGCGCTGGCGGAGCAGGTCCGCAAGTGACGGCAGCGCTGGAGGTCCTGAGGGTCGACGGGATCCCCGAGATCGAGGCCGGGGCCGACCTCGCCGGGCTGATCGCCAAGGCCGGGACGTACCGGGACGGCGACATCCTGCTGGTCACCTCGAAGATCGTCAGCAAGGCCGAGGGCCGGCTGCTGCACGCCGCCGACCGCGACGCCGCGATAGACGCCGAGACCGTCCGGGTGGTCGCCCGGCGCGGACCGATCCGGATCGTGGAGAACCGCAACGGCTTCGTCATGGCCGCCGCCGGGGTCGACGCCTCCAACACCGCCCCCGGCACCGTGCTGCTGCTGCCCGAGGACCCGGACGCCTCCGCGCGTGCGCTGCGCGCCCGGCTCCGGCAGCTCACCGGCCGCCGGCTGGCCGTCGTCGTCACCGACACCTTCGGCCGGCCCTGGCGCAACGGGCTCACCGACGTCGCGATCGGCGCCGCCGGACTGTCCGTCCTGGAGGACCACCGGGGGCGCACCGACAGCCACGGCAACGAGCTGATGCTCACCGTCACCGCGACCGCCGACGAACTGGCCGCCGCCGCCGACCTGGTCAAGGGCAAGGCCAGCGGCGTCCCGGTCGCCGTGGTGCGCGGGCTCGGCCACCTGGTCACCGACGAGGACGGCGCCGGCACCCGGCCGCTGGTGCGGCCCGCCGCCGACGACATGTTCCGGATCGGCACCTCCGAGGCGCTGCGCCAGGCCGTCACCCTGCGGCGCACCGTCCGCTCCTTCACCGCCGAACCGGTCGACCCGGCCGCCGTGCGGCGCGCGGTGGCCGCCGCCGTCACCGCGCCCGCCCCGCACCACACCACGCCCTGGCGCTTCGTCCTGCTGGAGTCCGCACGGAGCCGCACCCGGCTGCTCGACGCCATGCTCGCCGCCTGGCAGCGCGACCTGCGCGAACTCGACGGCTGGGACGACGCCCGGATCGCCCGGCGCACCGCCCGCGGCGACGTCCTGCGCGACGCGCCGTACCTGGTGGTGCCCTGCCTGGTGATGGACGGCTCGCACGACTACCCGGACCCGCGCCGGGCCGCCGCCGAGCGGGAGATGTTCACCGTCGCGGCCGGCGCCGCCGTGCAGAACCTGCTGGTCGCCCTCACCGGCGAGGGCTACGGCTCCGCCTGGGTGTCCTCCACGATGTTCTGCCGCGACACCGTCCGGGCCACCCTGGACCTGCCGGACGGCTGGGACCCGATGGGCGCCGTCGCCGTCGGCCGCCCCGCCGAACCGCCCCGGGCCCGCCCGGACCGCAGCGCCGACGCCTTCGTCGAGGTCCGGTAGCGGCTCCCCGCGCGCCGCTCAGCGGCGGCGGTGGTCGTTGGGGGTGAGCCTCGGGCCGTAGCGGGGGGCGTGGGTGCCGGTGGCCAGCAGGAGGCGGCAGAGCCGGTGGCGGTGGGGGCGGTAGGGCTCCAGGAGGGCGAGCATCTGGACGTCGTCGCTGCGGGGGCGGCCGGCCAGGGCCCAGCCGACCAGGTTGGGGAGGTGGAAGTCCCCGACCGAGACCGCGTCCGGGTCGCCGTTGCTGCGTTGGAGGGTCTCGGCGGCCGTCCAGACGCCGATGCCCGGGACGGCCGTCAGCCGGGCGAAGGCCTCCTCGTGGCCCATCGCCGAGGCCTCCTCCAGGCGCGGCGCCAGCCGCACCGCGCGCAGCACCGTCGCCGAGCGCTTGGGGTCGACGCCCGCCCGGTGCCACTCCCAGCTCGGGACCATCGCCCACTCCCGGGCCGACGGCGCCACCCGCATGCCCTCGGCCGGCCCCGGCGCCGGGGCGCCGAAGTCCCGCAGCAGGGTGCGCCAGGCGCGGTAGGCCTCGTCGGTGGTGACCTTCTGCTCCAGGATCGCCGGGACGAGGGACTCCAGGACCAGGCCCGTCCGGGTGAGCCGCACCCCCGCCGTACGGCGCTGGGCGTCCCGCAGCGGGCCGGGCGGCAGCACCAGCGCCTCCGGGTGGTCCTCGGCGCCGAGCAGCGCCGGCAGCCGCTCCAGCAGCCACTGGGCGCCCGGGCCCCAGGCCGTCGCCTCCACCTCGCCCGCGCCGGGGTGCGGCAGCACCCGCAGGGTGCCCAGGCCGGCCGGGGTGCGGGAGGCACGCCAGACGGCGCCGTCGCCGGTGGTGCGGTAGGAGGGGTCGGCGGGGCCCCGGCGCAGTGGCAGCAAGGTCCGGACCGGATCGAGCGGGAAGCCCGGCCGCCAGCGCCGCACCGCCTCGCTGCCGCCCGTCACTGCCGTCGCCTCCCGTGGTCCCTGGGGCTATGAACGATACGCGGGGGCACCGACAGGCCGGGCCGCGCGGCGGAACGGCCCTGGGGGAAGCGGGAGTCGGGCGGCTACGAGTCCTGCAGCCCGGCCGCTGCCGAGCGCAGGGCGGGGAGCCGGGCGTAGAGGGCGTTGCCGGGGCACTCGGTGTTGAAGGCGTCGCGATGGCCGGAGATCGCGGCGAAGTCGACGACCGTGCCCTTGGGGTAGCGGCTGGCGTCGGAGGCCGAGGTGAGCTTGGTGTGGCCGTCGGCGGCCCGGCCGTCCAGGCCGAGCTTCCAGGCGGCGAGGGCGGCGAGGCCGTCCAGGACGGGCTGGGGCGGGGCGGTGTCCACGAAGGTGCCGATCGCGGCGACGCCGGAGGAGTCGGTGTTGAAGCCGAGGGTGTGGGCGCCGTGGACGGGCTGGTCGACACCGCCGGCCCGGCCCTCGTAGATCGTGCCGCAGCGGTCGACCAGGAAGTTGTAGCCGATGTCCCGCCAGCCGCTGGTCTTGACGTGGTACTGGTAGATCGACCTGATCACCCGGGGGGCGTCACTGCAGGCGTAGTCGGTGGCGGTCGCGGTGTGGTGGACGAAGACCTCGCGGACCGGGCCGGTGTACTCGAAGCCCGGTTCGCGGATGGACTCGTCGGCGCCCCAGCCCGCCCGGGTGACGATCGCCGGGCGCGGCGCCTGGTGACCGCCCGCGACGGTGCCGGGCGCGGCCGGCAGG
>NZ_MECK01000335.1 GCF_014596465.1 Streptomyces sp. CBMA123
GGCGACGGCGAGCAGCTGGCCGCGGCCCTGGCCGCCCAGCTCGCCCGCACCACCGCCCCGGCGCCGCTGCTCGAACCCGACCGCACCGGCCGCGACCTGCTGGTCGACCACGTCACCGCGATGGTCTGCTGCGCCGCCGTGGACACCGCGGGCGGCGCCCCCGGGCTGGACTGGCTGGACGGCCCGGTGCTGCTGCTCGGCGGGGTCCGCCGCACCGACCTGGCCGGCCCGGTGGCCCAGGCCGTGGAGCAGGGCCAGGACGGACCGCTGCGCGCCTGGCTGGACGCCGCCGAGGTCCGGCTGGAGAAACCCGTCCGCCTCTGATGTCGCTACCGTCCCGGGCGGCGCTCGGTGCCCCGGCACGCGCCCCCGGGAGCCCCAGCCGCCGGCCGTCTCCGCAGGCCGGAGGCCCTGCCCCGACGGCCCGGAAGATTCCCGACACCAATTGCCACCGTGGGGTGACGGAGCGCCAGCACGGTGTGGTGTATTAGACCGCACGCACATCCGGGGGGCACGTGCCAGCCGGACGGAAGTGCACCTGGGAGGGGCGCGTGGGGACCGAACTCAACCGCCGCTGGGAGTCGGGCACGCACGCTTACAGCGTCTCCGACCCCTTCGGCCAGGGCCCGTTGCCCTGGCTGCGCAGCCCCGAGCAGTACCTGGCCGGGGCCGAGGGCGCCGTGCCCTGGTACGTCTCGGTGGACGCGCCCGGCCAGCAGCCGCTGTCGGCGGGCGTGCGGCCCAAGCCGCCGGTCGGCACCCCGCAGAGCTCCAACGACGTGGACCAGCAGATCAAGGGCTTCGCCTCGGCCGGGGTGGTCCGCCCCGGCGGCTCGGTGGACTTCCGGGTCACCGTCAACCCACCCCGCGAGTTCACCGTGGACGTCTACCGGATCGGCCACTACGGCGGCGACGGCGCCCGCCACATGACGTCCAGCCCGCTGATCGCCGGGCTGGTCCAGCCCGCCCCGCTGGTGGTCGAGCGGACGGTCTCCTGCCACCACTGGTGGCACTCCTGGCGGCTGCAGGTCCCGCCGCACTGGAAGCCCGGCGCGTACGTCGCCGTGCTGACCACCGCGGACATGCTGCACCGCAGCCACATCCCGTTCACCGTAAGGGACTTCGCCGACCAGGGGCATACCGCCGAACTGCTCCTGGTGGTCCCGGACGTGACCTGGCAGGCGTACAACCTGTTCCCCGAGGACGGTCGCACCGGCGCCAGCCTCTACCACGCCTGGGACGGCCGGGGCGGCCTGGTCGGCGAGCCCGAGGCGGCCGTCACCGTCTCCTTCGACCGCCCGCACGCCACCGCCGGACTGCCGCTGCACGTCGGCCACGCCTACGACTTCATCCGCTGGGCCGAGCGCTACGGCTACGACCTCTCCTACGCCACCGCCACCGACCTGCACGCCGGGCTGGTGGACCCGGGGGAGCACCGCGCGCTGGTCTTCCCCGGCCACGACGAGTACTGGTCCGAGCCGATGCGCCGGGCCGCCGAGCGGGCCCGGGACGGCGGCACCTCGCTGGTCTTCCTGTCCGCCAACACCATGTACTGGCGGGTCGAACTGACCGCCGCCGCCTCCGGCGAGCCCCACCGGCTGCTCAACTGCCGCAAGCGGCAGAAGGTCGGGCCGGGCAGCCCGGCCGCCGGGGTGCCCGGCGCGGCCAGCGCGCTGTGGCGGGACGCCGGTGAGCCCGAGCAGCACCTGCTCGGGGTGCAGTACTCGGGCCGGGTCGCCGCGCCCGTACCGCTGGTCGCCCGGCACACCGCGCACTGGCTGTGGGACGGCACCGGGCTGCAGGAGGGCGACGAGCTGCCCGGCCTGGTCGCGGGGGAGGCCGACCGGTACTACCCGAAGGTCGCGCTGCCCGAGCACGCCGAGCGGGTGCTGCTGGCCCACTCGCCGTACCGGGACCTGGCCGGCCGCACCCGCTACCAGGAGACCTCGCTGTACCGGGCGCCCAGCGGCGCGTACGTCTTCGCGGCCGGCACCTTCGCCTGGTCGCCCGCCCTCGGCCGCCCCGGGCTCACCGACGAACGGGTCCAGCGGGCCACCGCCAACCTGCTGGACCGCCTCTGCAAGAACTGAGTCCGGGCTGCGCAGGAGCCGAGCTCCGGCTCCGCAGGAACCGGGGCCGGGCGGGCGTGAAAGACTGCGGGAGCAGTGACCTCCCCTTTCGCGGGTGCCCCACGCCCGTGAACGACCCCTGAGGACTGAACACCTTGAGCGGATTTGTCACCAAGCCCGAGCCGGTCCTGGTACCCGGCCTGGTCCACCTGCACACCGGCAAGGTGCGCGACCTGTACCGCACCGAGGCGGGCGAGCTGGTGATGGTGGCCAGCGACCGGACGTCCGCCCACGACTGGGTGCTGCCGAACGAGATCCCGGACAAGGGCCGGGTGCTCACCCAGCTCTCGCTGTGGTGGTTCGAGCGGATCGCCGACATCGTCCCCAACCACGTGATCTCCACCGAGGTCCCGGCCGGCGCCCCCGCCGACTGGAAGGGCCGCACGCTGATCTGCAAGAGCCTGGACATGATCCCGGTCGAGGCGGTCGCCCGCGGCTACCTGGCCGGCTCCGGCCTGACCGAGTACCGGGAGAGCCGCACGGTCTGCGGCATCGCCCTGCCGGAGGGCCTGGAGAACAGCTCCGAGCTGCCCGCCCCGATCTACACCCCGGCCCTCAAGGCCGAGGTCGGTGAGCACGACGAGAACGTCCCCTACGAGGAGACCGCCCGCCGGATCGGCGCCGAGCTGGCCAACCAGGTCCGCCGCACCACCCTGGACGTCTACTCCCGGGCCCGCGACATCGCCCGCGACCGCGGCATCATCCTGGCCGACACCAAGTTCGAGTTCGGCCTGCTGGACGGCGAGCTGATCATCGGCGACGAGGTGCTCACCCCGGACTCCTCCCGCTACTGGCCGGCCGACGAGTACGAGCCGGGCCGCTCGCAGGCGTCCTTCGACAAGCAGCTGATCCGCGACTGGCTGGTCTCCCCGGCCTCCGGCTGGGACCGCTACAGCGAGCAGCCGCCGCCGGAGCTGCCCGCCGAGCTGGTCGAGCGGACCCGCGCCAAGTACATCGAGGTGTACGAGCGGCTGACCGGCACCAGCTGGGTGTGACCTCCCCGACCGCCCGCGGGCACGGCCGCTAGATCCAGCCGTGCTCGCGGGCGATCCGCACCGCCGCGTGCCGGTTCTCCGCGCCCAGCTTGGTGGCCGCCGAGGACAGGTAGTTGCGCACGGTGCCCTGGGACAGCGCGGCCCGCTCGGCGATCTCCGCGATCGGGGTGCCGTCCGCGGCCAGCTCCAGGACGTCCGTCTCGCGCGGGGTCAGCGGGGTCTCCCCGGCACTGATCGCGTCCGCCGCCAGCTCCGGGTCCACGTACCGGCCGCCGGAGCGCACGGTGCGGATGATGCCGGCCAGGTCGGCCGCGGAGACGGTCTTCGGCAGGAAGCCGCGCACCCCGACCTCCAGTGCCCGCTTCAGGTAGCCGGGCCGGCCGTGGCCGGTGACGATCATGCAGCGGCACTCCGGCAGCAGCCGGCGCAGCTCGCTGGCCACCTCGATGCCGTCCTTGCCGGGCATCTGCAGGTCCAGCACCGCGATGTCCGGCCGGTGCGACCGAGCCATCGCCAGCGCCTCCGGGCCGGAGCCGGCCTGGGCGACCACCTCGATGTCGTCCTCCAGCGAGAGCAGCGCGGCCAGTGCGCCGCGGATCAGGTGCTCGTCGTCGGCGAGCAGGACGCGGACGGGCGCGGTGTTCTCGGTCATCGGGCGGCCTTCCTCGGTTACGGGGTTCGGAGCGGTACGGCGGCGAGCACCCGGAAGGTGCCCGGCACGGCCGTCGGGACGGTCAGTTCACCGTCGTGGGCGGCCAGCCGTTCGCGCAGGCCGCGCAGCCCGGTGCCGGCGCCCTGGGAGGGGATCGGGACCTCCGGCACGCCGTCGTTCTCCAGCTCCAGCACTGCCCGGCCGTCCTCCCGCCGCAGCCGGATCAGGCAGTGGGCGGCCTCGCTGTGCCGCAACACGTTGGTGGTGGCCTCGCGGATCACCCAGCCGAGCACCGATTGGACCGCCAGCGGCAGCCGGTCGGCGTTCTCGCCGAGGTCGATCTCGCAGGCGATGTCGGCGGAGCGCAGCACCGCCCGGGCACCGATCGCCTCGGCGTGCAGGTCGGCGGTGCGGTAGCCGCGAATGACGTCCCGGACCTCACGCTGCGAATCCTGGGCGATCTTCTGCACCTCGGCCATCTGCTCGGCGGCCTCCGGGCGCCCGCGCCGGGCGAGCTGGACAGCGAGTTCGCTCTTCAGCGCGATGGTGGTGAGGTTGCGGCCCATCACGTCGTGCAGGTCGCGGGAGAAGCGCAGCCGCTCCTCGGCGACGGCCAGTCGGGACTGCGCCTCGCGGGCGGCGTCCAGCTCCCAGACGATGGCGGTCACCCAGGCGAAGCTGCGGCAGCTGCCGATCAGGATGAGCGTGCCGATGGCCGCGCCGACCAGCCATCCCGTGGTGACGGCGGGGCTGATGCCGGCCAGCAGCATCGCGGGGGCGAGCGCGAGCGGTAGCGCGGCTCCGGCGAGGAAGGCCCAGCGCAACCGCAGACCCACCCCCGCGGGGCCCGCGGTCGCGCTCACCAGGGTGGCGGCGACCACTGCGGTGAACGGTGGGCCGGGATGGGACGACACCCCGTCGGAGGACGGGCCGAGTAGCAGCACGGCCCAGGAACCGGCCACCGTGAGGACGGTGTTGACGATCAGCCAGCGCCGGTGGGTGCTGGGCCGCCCCAGGTAGTGATCCAGCGAGGTGCGGTAGGCCCGGAGGGTGACCAGGACCGAGGCGAGGGGCAGGACCAGGGCGACCTGGGTGGCGGCCGTCGCACCCGTGTTCCGCATCGAGGAGGCGATGGCCAGCAGGTTCAGCGGCAGCATGAACCACGCCATCAGGTAGAGCGACCAGCGGAAGTACAGCTCGGCGCGTTGCGGCTTGCCGTAGCCCTTCCAGCGGCGGATAGGCCCCCGGACCATCGCAGTGCTCCCCGTCTGATCACGATCGTGTCGCTGCCTTCATATCAGAGGTCGAACGGGGAGGGGCCCTTCGGATTCCACCCAGGTCAGCGCCGCGGCTCCCAGCGGAAGTAGCGGACCGCGCCCCAGACCGCCAGGCCGAGCCAGACCGTACCGGTGACCAGGTACGGGGCGGCGGCGCCCCAGCTGCCGAGGAAGCCGGTCGGGGCGGCCGAGCCGTCGGTGCCGAACCAGCCGACCCGGATCAGCTGGAAGGCCGGGGTGGTCGGCAGCAGGCGGCAGATGTCGGCCAGCTGCGAGGGCATGACCTCCAGCGGGACGAACAGGCCGGAGCCGAACTGCATGACCAGCATGACCGGCAGGGTGGTGATGCCCGCGCTCTCCACGGTCTTGGTGAAGGCGCTGGAGAGCGCGGCCAGGGCGATCATGGTGGCCAGGGTCAGCACCAGGCCGACCAGCATCAGCAGCGGGTTGACCGGCACGGCCAGGTGCAGGCCGAGGCTGCCGCCGATCCCGATCAGGGCGGCCATCAGCAGGCCGAGGACGAGCGAGGGGACGGCGGTGCCGAGCAGGATCTCCAGGTCCCTGGCCTCGCCGGTGCGCAGTCGCTTGAGCACCAGCTCGCCGCGCCGCCCGACGTACGCGGCGGTCAGGTTGTAGTAGACGACGAAGGTCAGGATCATCCCGACCGAGCCGTAGACCAGCAGTGAGTCGACGTCCAGCCCGGGGGTGTTCTCGGCCTGCTTCCTGAGCATTCCGCGCAGGGTGCTGATCAGCACCACCGGCAGCACCACGGCGGTGAAGAGCGCGGTGCGGTTGCGCAGCAGCAGGGTGGCCTCGGCGCGGCCGAGGGCGAACAGCCGGCCGGCGGTGGTGCTCGGGGCACCCGTGGCGGTGGTGGCGGCGGTGGTCATCGGGCGGATCCGATCAGGCGGCGGCGGGCGGGACGGGTGGGCCCTGAAGGCGGTGTGGTGCGCGGTGGGGCCTGGTGGGCGGCCTCGGAGGCGATGGCCAGGAAGGCCTCCTCCAGCGAGGCGCTGCGGGCGTCCAGGGCGCCGAGGGCGATTCCGTGGTGCCGGGCCCAGCCGAGCAGGTCGGTGAGGGTGTCCTGGAGACCGGTGCTCTGCACGGTGACCTTGCGGCCGTCGACGGTGACCTCGGCCCCGGGCAGGACGGGCAGCGCGCTGCCGGTGAACTCGGGGAGTTCGAAGGTGATCCGGGAGGGCCGGCCGGCGATCACCTCGGCGACGGTGCCGGTGGTGACGACCCGGCCGCCGTGCATGATGGCGAGCCGGTCGGCGAGCTCCTCGGCCTCCTCCAGGTAGTGGGTGGTGAGCAGCACCGTGGTGCCCTGGGCGCGCAGTTCGCGCACCAGCCGCCAGACGGCGGCGCGCGCCTCCGGGTCGAGGCCGGTGCTGGGCTCGTCCAGGAACAGCACTTCGGGACGGCCGAGCAGGGCCATCGCGAGGTCGAGCCGGCGCCGTTCGCCGCCGGAGAGCTGCTTGACCCGGACGTCGGCGCGGTGGCCGAGGCCGACCAGGTCCAGGGCCTCCGCGACCGGGCGGGCGCCGCTGGTCACCCCGGCCCAGGTGCGGCCGGTCTCGGCGGCGGTGAGTTCGCCGGGGAAGCCGCCCTCCTGGAGCATGATGCCGATCCGCGGCCGGACGGCGGTGCGCTCCTTGAAGGGGTCGTGGCCGAGCACCCGGACGGTGCCCCCGCCGGGCGCGGCCAGGCCCTCGATGACCTCCATGGTGGAGGTCTTGCCGGCGCCGTTGGTGCCGAGCAGGGCGAACAGCTCGCCGCGGCCGACGGTCAGGTCGACGCCGCGGACGGCGTGGTACTCGGTGGCGCCGGTGCCGTAGTGGCGGTGCAGGTCGGTGACCTCGATCACGCTGTCGCCGGGGCGGGCTGGCTGGCTCTTCTCCATGCCTCAAGCCTTCCGCCGGCCCGGCCGCGCGGGCAGTGCGCGCCGTCATGAACCGGCGGTGCGGATCCACGGGTCGGCGATGACAAATGTCATGGGGAGGAGTAGGGGAGGAAGTGCGGGAATACGCCGAAGGCCCCCTCGATCGAGGGGGCCTTCGTTCTGGAGCGGACGACGAGATTCGAACTCGCGACCCTCACCTTGGCAAGGTGATGCTCTACCAACTGAGCCACGTCCGCAGGGTCAAGATATTGAGTTGTGCTGTGCTCGCGCACTGCGAGCGGACGACGAGATTCGAACTCGCGACCCTCACCTTGGCAAGGTGATGCTCTACCAACTGAGCCACGTCCGCGCGGTGCCTGGTGGGGCACCCGCCGCCTCTTCGGATCTCTCCGTTGCGGCGACGAGGATTACTCTACAGCATCGTTCGGGGTGGTCGCCCCACCCTTTCGGTCCAGGCGGGCAGGGCGACCGGGGCGGTGCCCCGACGGGGTCAGTTCGCCGCGGCGAACTCCTCGTACACGTGCTTGGGGATGCGGCCCCGGGCCGGCAGCTCCAAGCCGTGCGACTGGGCCCAGGCGCGGACGGCGGCCGGGTCCGGGGTGAGCGCGGTGCGGCGGAAGGACTTTCCGGTGCGGCTTTGGCGACGGCCGGCCGCGACGAACGGAGCGAGGGCCTCCCGCAGCTTTTCCGCGTTGTCCACGGACAGGTCGATCTCGTACGACTTCCCGTCGACGCCGAAGTGGACGGTTTCCGCGGCGGCACCGCCGTCCAGGTCGTCGGAGAGCGTGACAACTACACGCTGAGCCATGGGTGTCAATCCTCTCGGGCAATTCGACCGCCGGTTCGCGGAGTGCGTCCGGGGGCCTGATGTGCACCAACTCGCGCAAGCGCACACGGGCAGGCCGGGTGGCCCGCCGGATACGCAGCACTTGCCGCGACAGGTGGCCCTATTCTGCACCCGAAGGGGGTCGAAATCGAAGAGTTCGGCATTCTTTTCCGGATATTCACGAGTCTTCGCGGGACTGCGGGATACCGGCGTGCGGGACGGGCGGGTCTGTCCCCAAGTGCCGTATTCGGGTGTTCTTCGGGTGTCGCGGTTCGGGTCCGCGAATCCTGGGAAACGGGTCGGGTCGCGCGGGGGGTGGGGGTGCTGGATCCCTTGTGTCGTAAGGGTCCTGGGTCTACGCGCGTCACCCTCCCCGGCCAGCAATCCTGCCCCGAACGGCCGGTAGTCTGGAGTTCCCCCGCCTCACCGAAGACACCACCGGGAGTGCCAGTGGCACGCGTCGTAGTCGACGTCATGCTCAAGCCGGAGATCCTCGACCCCCAGGGACAGGCGGTGCAGCGTGCACTGCCCCGTCTCGGATTCACCGGGATCGCCGACGTCCGCCAGGGCAAGCGTTTCGAGCTGGAGCTGGAGGGTCCGGTCGACGACGCCGCGCTCGCCCGTATCCGCGAAGCCGCCGAGACCTTTCTCGCCAACACCGTGATCGAGGACTTCACCGTCCGGGTCGAGGAGGAGGTGAAGTGACCACCCGCGTAGGCGTCGTCACTTTCCCCGGATCCCTCGACGACCGCGACGCCCAGCGCGCGGTCCGCCTGGCCGGCGCGGAGCCGGTCGCCCTCTGGCACCGTGACAAGGATCTCCACCAGGTCGACGCCGTCGTCCTGCCCGGCGGATTCAGTTACGGCGACTATCTGCGCTGCGGCGCGATCTCCCGCTTCTCGCCGGTGATGGAGACCGTCATCGAGCAGGCCCGGCTCGGAATGCCCGTGCTGGGTATCTGCAACGGCTTCCAGGTGCTGTGCGAATCGCACCTGCTGCCCGGCGCGCTCACCCGGAACGACTCGCTGCACTTCATCTGCCGCGACCAGAAGCTGCGCATCGAGAACGCGGAGACCGCCTGGACCCGGGATTACTCGGCCGGCCAGGAAATCGTCGTCCCGCTGAAGAACGGCGAGGGCCGCTTCGTCGCCGACACGCACGTCCTGGACGAACTCGAGGCCGAGGGCCGGGTCGTGGCCCGTTACCTCGACGTCAACCCGAACGGTTCGTACCGCGACATCGCCGGCATCACCAACGCCGCCGGCAATGTCGTCGGCCTGATGCCGCACCCGGAGCACGCCGTGGAGTCGCTCACCGGTCCGACCACCGAGGGCCTGGGCTTCTTCACTTCCGTCCTGAAGCAGCTGGTGAACGCCTGATGAGCCTCGACACCGTCAAGAACGCCGAGCAGACCCCGGACGCCGCCCAGCCGTGGGCCGAACTCGGCCTCAAGGAGGACGAGTACGCGCGCATCCGGGAGATTCTCGGCCGCCGCCCGACCGGCGCCGAACTCGCGATGTACTCGGTCATGTGGTCCGAGCACTGTTCGTACAAGAGCAGCAAGGTCCACCTGAAGCAGTTCGGCGAGAAGAAGCCGGATTCGGACGCGATGCTCGTCGGCATCGGCGAGAACGCCGGTGTGGTCGACGTCGGCCAGGGCTACGCGGTGACCTTCAAGGTCGAGTCGCACAACCACCCCTCGTACATCGAGCCCTACCAGGGCGCGGCCACCGGCATCGGCGGCATCGTGCGCGACATCCTGGCGATGGGCGCCCGCCCGGTCGCCGTGATGGACCCGCTGCGCTTCGGTGCGGCCGACCACCCGGACACCCGGCGCGTGCTGCCCGGCATCGTCGCGGGCATCGGCGGCTACGGCAACTGCCTGGGCCTGCCGAACATCGGCGGCGAGGTCGTCTTCGACTCCTGCTACCAGGGCAACCCGCTGGTCAACGCCCTGTGCGTGGGCGTCATGAAGCACGAGGACATCCACCTCGCGCAGGCCTCCGGAGCCGGCAACAAGGTCATCCTGTACGGCGCCCGCACCGGCGGCGACGGCATCGGCGGCGTCTCGGTGCTGGCCTCCGAGACCTTCGACGACACCAAGCCGGCCAAGCGCCCGGCCGTCCAGGTCGGCGACCCGTTCCAGGAGAAGCTCCTGATCGAGTGCACCCTGGAGATCTTCCGGGAGAAGCTCGTCAAGGGCATCCAGGACCTCGGCGGCGCCGGTCTCTCCTGCGCCACCAGCGAGCTGGCCTCGGCCGGCTCCGGCGGCATGCGGATCGACCTCGACACCGTGCACCTGCGCGACCACACGCTCTCGCCGGAGGAGATCCTCATGAGCGAGTCGCAGGAGCGCATGTGCGCGATCGTCGAGCCCGACAAGGTCGCCCGCTTCCTGGAGATCTGCGAGAAGTGGGACGTCATCGCCAACGTCATCGGTGAGGTGACCGACGGCGAGCGCCTGGAGATCTTCTGGCACGGCGAGCTCGTGGTGGACGTGCCCCCGCGCACCGTCGCCCACGAGGGCCCGACCTACGAGCGCCCCTACGCCCGCCCGAGCTGGCAGGACGCGCTCCAGGCCGACGCCCCCACCGCCGAGCGGCTGGCCCGTCCGACCACCGGCGAGGGCCTCAAGGCCGACCTGCTGAAGGTCGCGAGCCACCCGAACCAGGCCTCCAAGTCCTGGATCACCGACCAGTACGACCGCTACGTGCTCGGCAACACCGTGCTCTCGCACGGCGAGGACTCGGGCATGATCCGGATCGACGACGAGACCAACCTCGGCGTCTCGGTCGCCACCGACGGCAACGGCCGCTACGCCAAGCTGGACCCGTACACCGGCGCCCAGCTGGCCCTGGCCGAGGCCTACCGCAACGTCGCGGCCGGCGGCGCCAAGCCGCTCGCCGTCTCCGACTGCCTCAACTTCGGCTCCCCCGAGGACCCGGACGTCATGTGGCAGTTCGCCGAGGCCACCCGCGGCCTGGCCGACGCCTGCCTGGTGCTCGGCACCCCGGTGACCGGCGGCAACGTCTCGCTGTACAACCAGACCGGCGAGGTCGCCATCCACCCGACCCCGGTGGTCGCGGTGCTCGGCGTCATCGACGACGTCACCCGGCGCACCCCGGTCGCCTTCGCCGAGGAGGGGCAGCTGCTCTACCTGCTCGGCGACACCGCGGACGAGCTCGGCGGCTCGGCCTGGTCGCAGGTCGTCCACGACCACCTCGGCGGCCTGCCGCCCGCGGTGGACCTGGAGCGCGAGCGGCTGCTCGGCGACATCCTGATCGCCGCCTCGCGCGACGGCATGATCGACGCCGCGCACGACCTCTCCGACGGCGGCCTCGGCCAGGCGCTCGTGGAGAGCTGCCTCAAGGGCGGTCACGGCGCGCGGATCGTCGTGCCCGCGGGCACCGACCCGTTCGTCCTGCTGTTCTCGGAGTCGGCCGGCCGCGCCCTCGTGGCGGTGCCGCGCAGCGAGGAGCTCCGCTTCAACGACATGTGCACCGCGCGTGGCCTGCCGGCCACCCGGATCGGTGTCGTGGACGGCGACAGCATCGACGTCCAGGGGCAGTTCAGCGTCACGCTGGCCGAGCTGAAGGACGCCCACACCGGCGTCATCGAGGCCCTGCTGGCCTGATCGGGCCGTACCGAGGGGCGGGCGGTTCAACCGAACCGTCCGCCCACAGGGGCCCGTCTTCAAACTCCCGCCTGCCGGGCGTTTGAAGACGGGCCCCAGGCGTATGTTGGGCCCCATGCCTGCCAAGTCCCGTACGTACCAGCCGCAGAAGGTCCGTGCCGCGCTGGCCGCCCAGACCGGGGCGCTGCGCGCCGCCGTGGACGGCCTCGGCGACGGGCAGTTGGACCTGCCGACCAGGCTGGGGGACTGGCGGGTGCGGGAGTTGCTCGCGCACCTGGCCGTCCAGCTGGACTACGTCCCCGCGCACCTGGACGACCCGTTGCAGGGGCGCCCGCCGCTCGACCTGACGGGCTGGGTGGCGGCGGTCGGCACGGTGGCGCCGCTGCTGGACGAGCAGGCCCGGGAGCGGGCCGCGACGGACTTCGACGGGGACGCGGCCACGGTCGCGGCGGCCTTCGGGCGCGCCGCCGAGGCGTTGACCGGGCTGCTGGCGAGGCCCGAAGCCGCCGACCCGGCGCGGCGGTTCGAGATCCGGCTCGGCTCGATGACGCTCGCCGACATGCTGGTCACCCGGCTCGTCGAGACCGTGGTGCACGCCGACGACCTGGCCGCCGCCCTCGGCCTCGACGCCTTCCCGCACGACCGCCAGGCCCTCGCCGCCGTCACCCGGCTGCTCGCCGACGCCCTGGCCGCCCGGGCCCCCGGCGGGGCGGTCGAGCTGCGGATCCCGCCGTACGCCGTCGTGCAGGCCGTCGAGGGCCCCCGGCACACCCGCGGCACCCCGCCCAACGTGGTCGAGACCGACCCGCTGACCTGGATCCGGCTCGCCACCGGCCGGGTGCCGTGGGCGGCAGCGGTGGCGGACCACGACGTGTCCGCCTCCGGCGAGCGCAGCGACCTGGGGGAGTACCTGCCGGTCCTGGGCTAGCGGAGCTGGCCGACCAGGTTCTCGGCGGCCTTGCGCAGGGGTTCGCCGGTGAGGCCCCGGTCCGGCTCGCCGCTGCCGGTGTCCTGGGACAGCATCAGGACGATGTCCCCCTCGCCCTTGGGCGCGATCCGGGCGAGCGCCGCGGTCCCCTTGCCGACGAGCCTGGTCTGGCCGGGGCCCGGCTGCTCGGTGGCGAACTGCTGGAGCCCGGCCACGCTGAGCTGCGCGGCCCGCTGGATGCCCGGGAGCAGCATGTTGACGGCGGTCCCGGGCTGCGGGACGGCGAACAGCTCGATGTTCAGCCCGGTCGTACCGGCCCGGTACGCGCAGATGATGTCGGCGTGCGGGGGAGTGGCCGGGACGGACGGCATGGATGCCGGATGGCTCGCGCCGGACGGCCACGGCTGCGGGGGCAGGCCGTCGCCGACGCTGCCCTGGACGGCATGCCCGCCCTCGTGGTCGGGGGTGATGCCGCCGGGGATCCCGGCCGCCTTCAGGGCCTTGGCGAGGTCGAGGTCGAAGGGGCAGGTGTCCTGCTTGTCCGTCTGCAGCTTCTCGGCGGTCGAGCGGACGGTGTCGTAGGAGAGCGCGCCGGGCCCTGGAACGCCCCCGGCGGAGGACGAGCAGGCGGCGGCGCCGAGGGTGATCCCGGCGGCGGCGAACACGGCGGTGAGCCTTCGGCGGTGGGCAGCGGTCATGATCGCAGGCTAGGTCGTCGAGGTCCCGGCTGTCCGGCGATCAGGTCTCAACTCCGTTCCGGTCCGCGCCTTGAACGGACGGGCCGGCGACGGGACGACCGGCTGGGGGCGGCCGGCGACGGGAGGGCCGGCTGGGGGAGGGCCGGCTACGGGACGGCCGGGCCGCTCAGGTAGGTGCCCTCGGCCGAGTACGGCCAGGCGTTCGGCGCGCAGCCCTTGAGGCCGTAGATCTGCTGCATCATCGCGGGGGCGGGCTTGCCGGGGCCGGGGCAGGTCTCGTGCCCGTGGCCGATCCGGTGGCCGACCTCGTGGTTGACGATCAGCGCCCGGTACTCGTCCAGCGGGCCGCTGAACTGGGGTGAACCGGTGTTCCAGCGCTTGGAGTTGACCAGCACCTGGTTGCCGACGTTGCAGTTGACCTCGCCGTGGGTGTCCAGGCCGGAGGCGCCGCAGAGCTTGTCCACGGTGGCCGGGGAGGCGATCTTCACGGTGAAGTCGTAGGAGCCGCCCGCGACCAGCTGGAAGGCGTTCTTGCGGTCGTTGGTCCAGCCGCGGCGGTCGCCGAGGATGCCGTGGATCTGGGCGGCGGCGGACGCGGCGTCGATGCCGATGCCGTCCTCGACCTCCACCCGGTACCGGCGCACGGTGCCACGGCCGACGGCCTTGGCGCTGGCGGGGGCGATGCTGAAGGTGCCCGAGCCCTTGGTGGGGCCGGGGTCCGGCGCGGTCGGGGTGGGCGTGGGGGTGTCCGTCGGGGTGGGGGCCGCCGGTGTCGTCGGGGTGGCGCCGGTCGACTGTTCGGCGGGCGGGGCGAGCCGGGCCTGGGCGGTCGGGGCCGGGGCCGGGGTGTCCGCGCCCCGGCTCAGGGCGAAGGCCGCGGTGCCCAGCAGCAGGACGGAGAGCACCAGTGCCGTGAGCATGCCAGGCTTGATCCCGCGGCGCGCCCGACGGCGTCGGCGGCCGCCGCGAGCGCTGCTGGGTGGAGCGGCTCGCCGGCGGGCGGGTCTGGCTGCGGGCACGACCGACACCTTGGCATGCGAATGGGTGAATGTCTACATACGGGGTATGCAGACGCCTGTTCCCGGCGGGACCGTGGTGACCGTCCGGCACCGACCGCTCGCGGGGCGCACGGTCACGGCCGGGCGGTTGACCCCAGGGCACCGGATGGCAGACTGCACCCCATGGCGATTCACAGGAATCTTCTCGACGGCCCCGAACCGACCCTCCTGCCGGAGGATGAGCAGCCCTACCGGATGCTGGCGGAGGAGTCGGCCTCACCGACCCAGGTGGCCGCCGACTTCCCCGGCTTCTGCCTCGCCTGGGCCATGCTCGCCGACGACGCCTACGTGGCCGGCCGTTACGTCGAGTCCTATGCCTACGCCCGCACCGGCTACCACCGCGGCCTGGACGCGCTGCGCCGCAACGGCTGGAAGGGCCACGGCCCGGTGCCGTGGGACCACCGCGGCAACCGCGGCTTCCTGCGCTGCCTGGCGGGGCTCGCCCGGGCGGCCGGCGCGATCAAGGAGACCGAGGAGGAGGCCCGCTGCTGGCAGTTCCTGAAGGACAGCAGCGCCGAGGCGTACGCGGAGCTCAAGCCGTCGTCCGAGCTGTAGGGACCCGGACGTGACCGTGCCCCCGGTGGATCATCCACCGGGGGCACTCGTCACTTCAGGCGCCCGTCACTGCGGGTGCCCGTCGCTCCGGGCGTTCGTCACTTCAGGCGCTTGCCGGCCGAGCGCAGCTGCTCGGCGGCCTCGAACACGCGGGCGGCCATGCCGGCCTCGGCCAGCTTGCCCCAGGTGCGGGGGTCGTAGGTGTTCTTCTTGCCGACCTCGCCGTCGACCTTCAGCACGCCGTCGTAGTTGGCGAACATGTGGCCGGCCACCGGGCGGGTGAAGGCGTACTGGGTGTCGGTGTCCAGGTTCATCTTCACGACGCCGTTCTCCAGCGCGGTGGCGATCTCCTCGGCGGTGGAGCCCGAGCCGCCGTGGAAGACGAAGTCGAACGGGTCGGTCTTGCCGTACTGCTTGCCGATCGCGTCCTGCAGCTCGCGCAGCAGCTCCGGCTTCAGCACGACGTTGCCCGGCTTGTACACGCCGTGCACGTTGCCGAACGAGGCGGCCAGCAGGTAGCGGCCCTTCTCGCCCAGGCCCAGCGCCTCGGCGGTGCGCACGGCGTCGTTGACGGTGGTGTACAGCTCGTCGTTGATCTCGTGGGTGACGCCGTCCTCCTCGCCGCCGGTCGGGGTGATCTCGACCTCGAGGATGATCTTGGCGGCGGCGGCCTGGGCCAGCAGCTCCTGGGCGATCGCCAGGTTGTCGGCGAGGGTCTCGGCCGAGCCGTCCCACATGTGCGACTGGAACAGCGGGTTCTCGCCCTTGGCCACGCGCTCGGCGGAGACCGCCAGCAGCGGGCGGACGTAGCCGTCCAGCTTGTCCTTCGGGCAGTGGTCGGTGTGCAGCGCGACGGTGATGTCGTACTTGGCGGCGACGATGTGCGCGAACTCGGCGAGCGCGACCGCTCCGGTCACCATGTCCTTGTTGTGCTGGCCGCCCAGGAACTCCGCGCCACCGGTCGAGATCTGGATGATGCCGTCGCTCTCGGCCTCGGCGAAACCACGCAGCGCGGCGTGCAGGGTCTGCGACGAGGTGACGTTGATGGCCGGGTAGGCGAACTTGCCCGCCTTGGCCCGGTCCAGCATCTCGTTGTAGACCTCGGGAGTTGCGATGGGCATGCGATCCGCTCCTGTCGGGTTGCGGCGTACGGACGGTGCTGTCCGACGCTGTGTACGCCTTCGTGACGACTCCGTGCCGGCCCGCCGACGCGCGGCGCTGCGGTGTGGCTCTCCGGCACCAAGGTTCGAGGCGACCTCCGCGGTACGGCCATGAGGGTGGTGGGCCGCTGCGGACCGGACGCCTGGGCCATCCTCCCAGACTCGTGCCCGCAGGTCAGCAGGAGCCCGCCTGTCGGGACGTCGCGCGGGAGGGCTCGGCCGGAACCCGTCGGCCGTCCTGGACCGGGCCCGGGGGGCTTGGCCGGAAGTCGCCGGAAAGGTACGCCCGCTATCCTGCGCCCGTGGACTACAACCAGCTGGCCGTCAATCTACTCGACGCCAAATCCCTGATCTCGTCCCTCGGCGCCATCGGGCTGATCGCGATCATCTTCGCGGAGACCGGCCTGCTGGTCGGCTTCTTCTTCCCGGGCGACTCGCTGCTGATCCTGGCGGGCGTCGCCGCCTCGAACGCGGCCTCCTCGGTGCTCGGCGACGGGGCGAAGCTGCCGATCGCCGTGCTGCTCGTCGGCTGCCCGATCGCGGCGGTCGCCGGAGCCCAGCTCGGGCACCTGATCGGGGCCAAGGTCGGGCCGAAGATGTTCGACAAGCCCGATTCGAAGATCTTCCGCCGCGAGTACGTGGTGAAGGCGGAGGAGTACTTCAACAAGTTCGGCTCCGGCAAGGCCGTGGTGCTGGCCCGCTTCATGCCGATCATCCGGACCTTCCTGAACCCGGTGGCCGGCACCCTGGAGATGCCCGCCAGGACCTTCTTCGTGTGGAACCTCATCGGCGGCGTGCTGTGGACCGAGTCCATGCTGCTGATCGGCTACTTCTTCGGCGACGCCCTCGCCCCGGTGATCGACAAGTACCTGATCCCGGCGGTGCTGCTGATCGTGCTGCTGTCGATCTCGCCGATCCTGGTCGAGGTCATGCGGGAGCGCCGGAAGCGGAAGGCCGGCGTGGTCGAGACCCCGGCCGCCGACGCCGTGCAGGGCAGCAGCGGGCGGCACCGGCGCGGCTGAGCCCCCGCTGCGGCTGCTACGGCCGCTATGGCGTTCACGGCGTTCACGGCGTTCACGGCGCTCACGGCGCTCACAGCGTTCACGACAGAGGGCCGGGCCCCGTTCCACGTGGTTTCACGTGAAACAGGGCCCGGCCCTTCGTGCTGCTCGGAGACCCGTACGGGTCAGAGGCCCAGGTCGTCCAGGGTGTACGCGGTCACGTACGCCAGGCCCTGCTCCTCGACGGCGGCCGCGCCACCGCGCTCGACGATCACCGCGACGCCGACCACCTCGGCGCCCGCCTCGCGCAGTGCCTCGACGGCGGTCAGCACCGAGCCACCGGTGGTGGAGGTGTCCTCGACCGCCAGCACCCGGCGGCCCTTCACCTCGGGGCCCTCGATCCGGCGCTGCAGGCCGTGCGCCTTGCCGGCCTTGCGGACCACGAAGGCGTCCAGCTTCTGCCCGCGCGCGGCGGCGGCGTGCAGCATCGAGGCGGCCACCGGGTCGGCACCCAGGGTCAGACCGCCGACGGCGTCGTACTCCAGGTGCGAGGTCGCGTCCAGCATCACCCGGCCGACCAGCGGGGCGGCCTCGCCGTCCAGCGTGATCCGGCGCAGGTCGACGTAGTAGTCGGCCTCCTTGCCGGAGGAAAGGGTGACCTTGCCGTGGACGACGGCCTTGTCCTTGATCTGTGCCAGCAGGGCGTCGCGGTCGTTGCTCATGAGCGTTCAGTCTAGGGCCTGAACACTCGTGGGGCGCTCGCGACTAGCGCCGGCGCAGTGCCCTGACCAGCACCACGGCACCGCCCAGCAGGGCCACCGAGCCACCGATCACCCACGGCACCGCGCTGCGGCCGCCACTGCCCGGCACCACGATGCCGCCCGCCTCGCCGCCCCAACGGGTCGCCGCCCGGGCCCGCGCACTGCGGGCCGGCAGCGCCGGGGCGTAGCGGCCGCGCGGCGGGGCGTGGTCCACCTCCTCGGCCGAACGGCCGACGATGCTGCGGCGGACCGGGCCGCTGAGCTCGGGCTCGTCCTCGTAGGCGAAGAGCGGCTCGACGGGGAGTTCCTCGGCGACCCCGTCCTGGGGGCCGCCGTTGCCGGCGGCGTCGGCCTCGTCGTGGTCGTCGACGTCGTCCGCGTCGTCCGCGTCGTCGGCGGCGGAGCCGGTGGGGAGGCCGAAGCGCTCGGCGTCGGCGTCGGAGAAGGCGATCAGCTCGGAGAGGTCGTCGTCCAGGTCGTCGCCGGGCTGGTCCTGGCGCTCCTCGATGAAGACGACCTCGGCGTCCGCCCCGGTCGCGCTGTCGGCCCCGCCGTCGGTCTCGTCCGTCGCCCCGTCCGTGGCTTCGTCGGCGGGCTCCTCGTCGCCCTCCGCCGGGGCGTCCGGGGAGGTGAGCGCGGTGGCGAAGCGCTCCAGCAGGCGGCGGCCGGTGGCGTCGAGGGTCTCGTCGTCGAACTCGGTCAGCCGGCCGGTGGCGCTCAGGTCACCGGTGAAGCGGACCGTCGCGGTGCCGTCCTCGGCGCCCTCCGCGACGCTGACCCGCACGGTGGCGGTCGCCTCGCCGTCGCCCCGGGCCTCCTGACCCTCGGCGAACACGGTCAGCACGCCGCCCCGGCCCTCGATCAGCGACAGCACGCCCTTGTAGGTGATCGTGGAGCCGCCGATCCGCAGCTTCAGCCGCCCGCCGATCTCCTCCGCCGGCCCGGCCCCGACCGCGGCCGGCTCGGTGCTCAGCCCCGGCACGCTCCGCGCCAGCAGCGCGGGATCCTGCAAGGCCTGCCGCACCAACTCTGCGGACATCGGGACGACAACCTCATGCTCCATGTCACGGAGCCTACCGACTGCGCCCGGCCCGGTCCCCACCCACCACCGCCCGACTTTCCGCACCACCCGACGGGGCCCGCGCGCCCCCGCCCGCCGGGGCCGGTCCTGGGCCCGGGGCGTCCGGCGCTCGGGTTGTTCGCCCGCCCGGGTCGTCACCCGGGGTGTCCAGCCGCCCGTTTCCTTCCCGCGACGGCCGGATTTCCGCACCGCCCGCCTGCGGCTGCCGACCCGTCTCGCCCGCCGGGGGCGTCGGCCGGGCCTTCGCCCGCCTCTCCCGCGCGCCCGGGGTGCCGCGCCGCCCCGTTCGTTCCGTCAGCGGGGGCCCAGGAGGGTGAGGGGGGCTGGGGGGTGGGGTGGGCGGAGGGCGGTGAGCTGGGTGGTGGAGGTGCGCAGGGTGTCGGGGGTGAGGGCGCGGGGTGGTGGGGCGTCGGGGGCGAGGGTGAGCGGGGGCGGGGTGGCGGCGGCGAGCAGGAAGTCCTGGGCGGTGTCCGGCGGGCCGGGGCGGCAGTCGGCGGTGGCGCTGCCCTGGACCGCGTACGGGGTGGTCCGCAGTCCGGCCGCCTGGAGCCCCGACTCGATCTGCCAGAGCCCGTCGCCGTCCCGGCTGTCCCTGCCGTCCCCACCGTCCCCGCGGTGCCCGCCGGCGCGGACGGCGATCCGGCCGCCGGGGGCCAGCAGCCGGGTGGCGAGGCCGTAGAACTCCTGGGAGTGGAACTTGACCGGTCCGCCGTCCGAGGGCGCGGGCAGGTCGGCGAGCACCACGTCGTACTCCTCGTCGGGCGCGCCGCGCAGCCAGGCCATCGGGTCGGCGGCGGTGGTGCGGACCCGGGGGTCGTCGAGGGAGTGGCCGCCGAGGGCGGCGAGCCCGGGGTCGGTGCGGGCGAGCCGGGGGAGGGCCGGGTCGGCGTCGACCAGCCGGACGGTGCGGACGCCCCGGTGCCGCAGCACCTCCCGCAGGGCGAGGCCGTCGCCGCCGCCGAGCAGCAGGACCCGGGCGTCCGGCCCGGCGGCCATGGCGGGGTGGACGAGGGCCTCGCTGCCCCGGTACTCGTCGGGCCCGCAGACCGCGAGCCGTCCGTCGAGGTAGAGCCGGAGCGGGCCCTCGGCGGGGCCGGTGAGCACGATCTCCTGGTACCGGCTGCGGGTGGCGTAGCGGACCTGGTCGCCGTAGAGGGTGTGCCGGGCGGCGTGTTCGATCGCGTCGGAGCCGACGGCGGCGGCCGCGAGCAGGGCGAGGACGAGGGTGCAGCCGGCCCAGAGCAGCCGTCGTATCCGGGGGGCGGGTTCCTCGCGGAAGAGCCAGAGCACCACGGCGGCCCCGGCGACGGCGTTGACGGCCCCGGTGAGCAGCGCGCCGTCGCCGGGGCCGAGGAGGGGGAGGATGAGGAAGGGGAAGGCGAGGCCGCCGATCAGCGCGCCGACGTAGTCGGCGGCGAACAGGTCGGCGACGGCGCGGCCGGCGTCCTCGCGCCGGATCCGCTGGATGAGGGTCATCAGCAGGGGGATCTCGGCGCCGATCAGGATGCCGATCAGGCAGGTGAGGCCGACCATCGCGGCCTGGTAGCGGCCGATCCAGGCCCAGCAGGAGTAGAGGGCGAGGACGGAGAGTCCGCCGGTGAGCGCGAGGGCGCATTCGACCAGGGCGAAGGCGGTGGCCGGCCGGCTGGTGAGCCGTTTGGCGAGCAGCGAGCCGAGGCCCATCGCGAACACCATGACGGAGAGCACGACGGAGGTCTGGGTGACGGTGTCTCCGAGCAGGTAGTCGCCGAGTGCGACGAGTTCGAGTTCGTAGACGAGTCCGCAGGCCGCGCAGACGAAGGCGGCCAGCAGGACGGTCAGCCGGGCGAGCCGGGGTCGGGAACGCAGCCGGGATCGACGGCGGGCGGGCAGGGGGGTGAGGGTTCGCCCGGGCCGGGGTGGGGTGCCGTCGTCGAGGTCCGCTCGCGGGCGTGCGGGCGGACCGGCCGGATGGTTGATCACGAACAAACGCTAGGGGACGTGCGGGACGGATCGCTGCGCCCATCCGACGGACAGCGAGGGCCGTCGGATTGACGAATCGTTCCTGGGTGCGATTCATAGGCTTGTGCCGGGTGGTGCATGACCGGATCGGCGGTGCCGCTCCGGCTCGCTGCGCCCGGCCCCTCGCTCGTCACGCCCCCGACACCACCAGTGAGGAGCGGGTGCAGACCAGCTGCCCCTCCTGCGGGTAGGCGTGCCAGGTCCGCCAGAGCAGCCGGTCCGTGCCGCCCTGGGTGACGAGCGCGGTGAAGGCGCTCGGATCCCCCGGGAAGACCCCGGCGAGGCCGCGCGGGTGCCCTTCGACCAGGGCCAGCAGTTCCTGGGCGCGGGCCGCGAAGTCGTGCGGCGGCATGGCCTCGATGCGGGCGGCGAACTCGTACTCCCAGCCGCCGACCTGCTTGGCCACCCGGGCCGGCAGCGGGGTGCGGCGGCCGGGCAGGCAGGCGACGGTCTCCAGGCAGTCGCCGGGGCCGGCCGAGATCACCACCTGGTGCGAGGCGCCCAGCAGTCGCAGCTGGAGGGTGCCGGAGGTGCTGGGGCGGTCACCGTCGAGTCTCAGGTCGCGGACGGCGAGAGCGGGCAGCGGCTCGCCGCCGAGGCACCAGGCGAGGTCACCGGCGCGGGTGTCCGTGTAGGAGGTCTGCAGTGTGGTGAGCATGCTCGGCTCCGCGTTTCAGCTCCGTGCGCGCCCGCCGAGCAGCATCGAGTAGGCCTAGGCGATGGCGAGGCTGTTCGTGGCTGTGCGGCCCTGGGCGCGGCCGACCGTGGAAGGAAGGATTCCGGCTGGAGATTCAGCAGCAGAGAAGCATGAATACGCCGGGTCCGTCGGTGATTTACCCAACTTTGTCAAGCATTCACCGTTTCGGGCACACCTGCTTCCCGGCTCTGATCGAGCCGGTGTGCGACTTTGCACAGCGCGCGCCCCTGTCACCGGCCTGTGCGCCGTGTGCGCTGGTAGTGCGCTGTTCGCGCGCTACATGCGCCGCCGCCCTCGACACGCGGGGCGCGGGGGATGGCCGTGGTGTGCCGGACCGGTCACCGGATTTGCCTCAGCGGCAGCAAAGGAGCATGCCATCCACGGAAGTTGAGGGTCGCTCAGCGCAGGCGTCGGGCCAGAATTGGTCCCGGCCGAGGGGGCGCGCGAAACCCCTGCACACGCCTCCTGTGCGCGCCGGACTCCCGGAACGCCCCGCTCCCCTTGCACAAAGCGGCCCGCGACGGGATAGGTGTCGTCGCGGGCCGTGGGGCGAGGTCCTGCCGGTGCGTTCTGCTGTTCTCAACTCGCTTGGCGGGCAGCCTCGTTCACGTCGGCCACCGGATCAGGGCCACCGCCCGGAGGGCCGTCAGACGGTGAGCCGCTCGCCCGGCTTGGGTAGGCGCAGTGTGTCCTGTGCGCCGGTCTGCGCGAAGGCCTCCGTCAGCGTCTCCGGGCCCTGGGTGAAGTGTCCCCAGTGCTCGAAGTGGAGTGGCACGACGTGCCGGGCCCCGAGGATGCGTGCGGCCTCGGCGGCCTGGTCGCTGGTCAGCGTGAGGTGCGCGCCCGGTATCAGTGGCGTGCTGGCGCCCCCGGCGAACAGCACCGCGACGTCGACCGGGCCGACCCGGTCGGCGATCGTCCGCACCACGTCCAGCGAGGCGTTGTCCCCACTGATGTAGACCGTGGGCAGCCCCGTGCCGGTGAGGACGAATCCGGTGACCTCTCCGACGAGGTGCTCGCTGCCGTCCGGGCCGTGCTGTGCGGGTACCGCGGTCACCCGCAGCGATCCGCCGTCCGGCCGGGGAAGGTCGACGTGCTCCCCGTCGGCCAGAGCCCGGACGGTGCCGCCGAGCCGCTCCCGGGCGGCGGCGGTGGAGAGCACCAGCGGGGCGGCGGCGAGGTAGGAGCGCCCGGCGGTGTCGAGGTTGTCGGGGTGCTGGTCGTGGGAGAGCAGGACGGCGTCCACCGGGCCGAGGTCCTCGGCGGCCACGGCCGGGCCGGCGGTCTTGGCGAGGACCCGGGTGCCGATCGGATACTCCCCGGGGCCGTCGAACGTCGGGTCGGTCAGCAGGCGCAACCCGCCGACCTCGATCAACGCGGTCGGCCCGCCCACGTACTGGATGGTCACCTGAGTCAACTGGAACGCCCCCCTCGAATGCGCGCGAAGATCGCTGCGCCGATGACAAGACCACCGCTGTTCCTGCTATTCCCCGGCCGGAGGGCGAGGCCGGCGTGAGACCGCCGCGAGCCCCGACCGGCTCGAACGGGAGCACCACCCCTTCCTCCGCCGTGAGATGACGGACCCTCCCGTTCGTTCGGCCGCCCGCCGGGGGCATGGTCGGGGTGCCGCCTCCAGAGGCCCGCTACCCCGGTAGGGGGTCGAGGTTGGCTCCATGGCGGGACGTGGGCGGGCGGGCGCGAAACCTAGTCTCGAACCAATCGGTCGCCCTCCCAGGAGATACCCCCCATGGCACTCGCTACGTCCTCCGCTCTCACTGCCAAGTCGCTTACGGCAAAGGCTGGTTGGCTTCGCGCCAGCTACGACTGGCGCAGCTCGGCGTACGCCGTCGCGGCGCTGCCGGTCGGCCTGGTGGCCGTGCCGCTCGCGCTGCTCGGCGGGTCGCGCGTCGCCTACCGGCTGCAGCGCGGGCTCGCGGTGCGGCTGCTGGACGCGCGGATCGCCGAGCCGGCGCGTGGCCGGCCGGCGCGGGTCGTGAGTCATGGCGTGCTGGCCCTGCCACTCCAGCTGCTCGTCGGTCTGCTCACCGCGGCGCTGTGGGCGGACTTCCTGGCCCGCGGGGTCTGCTACCCGCTGGCGGTGTGGGGACGGGACGTGAGCCAGGCCTGGGGCGGCCCCACGCTCGTCGGCGCGTGGGCCGCGCACTTCGCCGTCGGGGTGCTCACGCTGGCGATCCTGCTGCCGGTGTTCCGGGTGCTCGTCGTCGCCCAGCGGCGGCTGGCCGTCCGGCTGCTCGGCACGACCGCGGGGGTCTGAGGTGCTGGCCCTAGGATGGCCGCCGATGAGTATCGAACAGACGGTCCAGCGGCTGCGGCCCGTGGCCCTTCCGGCCGCCGTCGTCGCCCTGGTGCCGCTGGGATGGCTGGACCTGGTTCAGCACTACGCCCTGGGGGCCGCCCCGGCGATGGCCCTGAGCGTGGCCCGGGTGGCTCCGCTGCTGTGGTGCCGCAGCCGCCCGGTGCTCACGTGGGGTGTTTCGCTCGCCGCGATCCTGCTGACCTCGCTGGTGGCCCGGCCGGTCTCCGGGGCGGAGCCGTGGCCGTGGCCCGTGACCAGCCTGGCCGCGGAGGTGCTGGTGCTGGTGCTGGCCGGGAGCCGGGTGGAGCGGCGGCTGTCAGTGGCGATGGGGGCGGCGGTCCTCGCCGTGACCACCGTCCTGCTGGCCGCGCTGCCCGGGCGTGGCGGCTGGTCGGGCCTGCTTCCGGTCGCCGTCGCCACCGTGCTCGCGCTGGTCGGCGCCGAGGTGCTGCGCGACCGCGCGCTGACCCGGGCCCGGCTGGCCGAACAGGAGCTGATCAGCGAGACCGAGCGGACCAGGCGCGCCCTGCTGGAGGAGCGGTCCCGGATCGGTCGCGAGCTGCATGACGTCGTGGCCCACCACATGTCCCTGATCGCCGTCCGGGCCGAGACCGCGCCCTACCGCCTGGCGGACACCTCCGCGGAGACCCGGGAGGAGTTCCGGGCGGTCAGTGGTGCGGCGCGCGAGGCGCTGACGGACATGCGGCGCCTGCTGGGGCTGCTGCGCGGTGACGGGGCCGCCGAGCGGATGCCGCAGCCCGAGCTGACCCAACTCGCCGATCTCGTCCGGGACGCCGGACCTTCGGTCACGCTGGAGGTGGTCGGCGACCTCGGGTCCGTTCCGGCCGCGGTCGGTGTCTGCGCCTACCGGATCGTCCAGGAATCACTGTCGAACGCGCGCCGGCACGCGCACGGCGCATCGGTGGCGGTCCGGGTGGAGCGGTCCGTGACCCGGCTGCTGATCGTCGTTCAGAACGGCCCCGGTGGAACCGAGTCGGCCGTCACCCTGCCGTCGGCCGCCGGGCCCGGCCATGGTCTGATGGGGATGCGGGAACGGGCCGCTCTGCTGGGCGGGACGTTCTCCGCCGAGGAAGCACCCGATCGTGGGTTCACCGTGACGGCCGACCTGCCACTGCCAGAGGAACGATGACCACCAGCATTCTGATCGTCGACGACCAGGCCATGGTCCGCCAGGGCTTCGGTGCGCTGCTCGACGCCCAGCCGGGCCTGGCGGTGGTCGGCGAGGCCGCCGACGGTGCGGCCGCGCTGGAGGCCGCGGCCCGCCTCGACCCCGATGTGGTCCTGATGGACGTGCGGATGCCGGTGATGGACGGCCTTGAGGCGACCCGTCGGCTGTTGGAGGGCCGCAGCCAACGGCCCCGGGTGCTCATGCTCACCACCTTCGACCTGGACGACTACGTCTACGAGGCGCTGCGGGCCGGCGCGAGCGGCTTCCTGCTGAAGGACGCGACGGCCGAGGAGCTGATCCAGGCCGTGCGTGTCGTCGCCGACGGCGACGCGCTGCTCGCCCCGTCGGTCACCCGGCGCCTGATCGAGGACTTCGCCCACCGCAGGCCCGCTCCCCTCCGTGGCGGCCCCGCCCGCCGGCTGCCCGAGCTGACTCCGCGGGAGACCGAGGTCCTCCGGCTCATCGCCCAGGGGCTCTCCAACAACGAGATCGCCGCTGACCTCGTGCTCGCCGAACAGACCGTCAAAACGCATGTCAGCCGGATCCTGACCAAGCTCGGCCTGCGCGACCGGGCCCAGGCCGTGGTCTTCTCCTACGAGTCCGGCCTGGTCGCCCCGGGCGCCTGATCGTGCGGTCCGGCCCCGCGGATCACCCGGACCACCGGGACCGCCGGGACCACCACCCGATCCCGGGCGTCCGGTTCGGCTCTCGCCGGGTGCCGGCCGGTGCGGCCCGTCAGAGCCGCCGCAGGCGGGTGACGGCCTCGGCGAGCACCTCGTCCTTCTTGCAGAAGGCGAAGCGCACCTGGCTGCGGCCCGCGTCGGGGTCGTCGTAGAAGACGGCGTTGGGGATGGCGACCACGCCGCAGCGCTCGGGGAGGGCGCGGCAGAACTCGATGCCGTCCTTCTCGCCGAGGGGGGTGATGTCGGTGGTGATGAAGTACGTGCCCTCGGGGGTGAAGGCGCGGAATCCGGCCGCGGTGAGGCCGTCGAGCAGCAGGTCGCGCTTGCGGAGCAGGTCGGTGCGCAGGGTGTCGAAGTAGCTGTCCGGGAGGCGGAGCGCCTCGGCGACGGCGTACTGGAAGGGGCCGGCGCTGACGTAGGTGAGGTACTGCTTGGCGGTGCGGACGGCGGAGACCAGGGCGGGGCTCCCGGTGACCCAGCCGACCTTCCAGCCGGTGAAGGAGAAGGTCTTGCCGGCCGAGGAGATGGTCACGGTGCGCTCGCGCATGCCGGGAAGGGCGGCGAGCGGGTGGTGGGTGGTGCCGAAGACCAGGTGCTCGTAGACCTCGTCGGTGACGACCAGCAGGTCGTGCTCGACGGCGAGCGCGGCGATGGCGGCCAGTTCCTCGGCGGTGAGGACGGTCCCGGTGGGGTTGTGCGGGGTGTTGATCAGCAGCAGCCGGGTGCGCGGGGTGATCAGGGCGCGCAGCTCGTCCAGGTCGGGGCGGAAGTGCGGGGCCCGGAGGGTGAGCGGCACGCGGGTGGCGCCGGCCATGGCGATGCAGGCGGCGTAGGAGTCGTAGAAGGGTTCGAGGGCGATCACCTCGTCGCCGGGCTCCAGCAGGCCGAGCAGGGCGGCGGCGATGGCCTCGGTGGCGCCCGCGGTGACCAGCACCTCGGTGTCCGGGTCGTACGTGAGGCCGTGGAAGCGCTGCTGGTGTTCGGCGACGGCGGTGCGCAGCTCGGGGATGCCGGGGCCGGGCGGGTACTGGTTGCCGCGGCCCCCGCGCAGGGCCCGGACGGCCGCCTCGCGGATCTCCTCGGGCCCGTCGGTGTCGGGGAAGCCCTGGCCGAGGTTGATCGAGCCGGTGGCGGTGGCCAGGGCGGACATCTCGGCGAAGATCGTCGTACCCATCCCGGCCAGTCGGCGGTTCAGCAGCGGCCTGGTACCCATCGGTGGCTCCTCACGGCTCGTCGTCAGGGCCATCCTGGGGCAGCCGGGGGCCGGGGACAAGGACGGCCCGGCGAAGAGGGGGCCCGGCGGCGAAGGGGGGACGGGTCCGGGAACGGGAACGGGAACGGCCCGGCTGCCCGGCGGTGCCGGGCGGCCGGGCCGCGGGGGTGCGCGCCGGGGCCGGGATCAGGCCTCCTCGCCGCCCTCACCCTCGCCCTCGCCGTCCTCGCCCTCGATCTCGTTCTGCAGGCCGAGGCGCTCGACGATCCACTGCTCGAAGCCGACCGCGGCCTGGGTCCAGTTCGCCGTGGTGGTGACGAAGTAGTCCAGGTTGACGCCGGTGCCGACGATCATCTGGGCCTCGCCGATCAGGCGGACCACGCCGTCCTCGTGGGTGTGGGTGTAGACCTTCGGCCAGAGGGTCTCGCGGTTCCACTCGTCGATCAGGTCGAGGATCTCGCCCTTCTTCTCCAGCGGGTACGCGCGGTCGTAGAAGGCGCGCACCGCGAAGAGCTCCTTCTGCTCGCCGCGGAACATGTAGTAGACGCGGAAGCCCTCCCAGGGGGCGGTGAGGTCGCCCTCCTCGTCCACGACGTGCTTGAGCTGCATCTGGTCGAGCAGCTGGGTCACCAGGGCCTGGTCGGGGACGATGATCGGCGGAGGGCCGGCCGGCCGGCCGCCCTGGCCACCGGGCTGGCCGCCGCCCTGGGGCACGCCGAACGACGGGATGGACGACGGGTCGATGCTCATGGGGGTCCTCTTCCTCAGTGCACGTGGTGGCCGGCAATGAGAGGCCGCCCTTTCCACCTCCCATCCTGCCTCATTCAGGGCTCTGCTCACAGGGGCACCGAGGGGCGCGTCGATCTTCCTCCGGGGGCACGCGGAGGCCTCTGTCACGCACGGTGCGCGGGGTTCGGCCGACCGGGTGCGCGGGGTTCGGCCGACCGGTCGGGCACCGGGTGGGCGCGTGAGCCAAGTCACGCGCCCGGCGGCCGGGTTCGCCTGCCGTGCGGGCCGGATGCGGTTAGCGTGCGACGGAACTCGCCGGGAGCAAAGCCCGTTCGCCCCGGTCGAGTTGAGGTGATTTGGACCGAAGGGGGGAGCAGGGATGGAACGTACGGTGACCGGGGAGGGCGCCTCGCTCGGGGCGCTGCTGCGGAACATCCGGCTGGGCCGGGGGATGACGCAGGAGCAGTTGGGCGAGGCGTCGGGGCTGAGCGTGCGGTCGATCCGCGACCTGGAGCGGGGGGTGTCCTGCCCGCGGGTGTCCACCCTGCGGCTGCTCACCCAGACCTGGAGCCTGCCGGAGTCCCAGGGGGCCGAGCTGCACCGGCTGGCCCGCGCCTGGCGGGACCGCTCACGGCGGCAGCAGCGCGGAGCGGCGGGCTAGGACACGGCGCGGGCCGCCCGGAGACGGTGCGGGCCGCCCCCTCGCGTGAGCGGGGAGGCGGCCCGGACGGCAGCGCCTACTTCTCCAGCGGGCCCCGGCCGCGGACCGTGAGCCGGTCGCCCTCCTCGTCCCGCTCGACCAGCACGGTGTCCCCGTCGTGGACCTGGCCGGAGAGGATCGCCCGGGCCAGCTGGTCGCCGATCGCGGACTGCACCAGCCGGCGCAGCGGGCGGGCGCCGTACGCCGGGTCGTACCCGGTGAGCGCCAGCCAGTCGCGGGCGGCCACGGAGACGTCCAGGGTGAGCCGGCGCTCGCGCAGCCGTTCGCCGAGGCGGGCCACCTGGAGGTCGACGATCCGGCTGAGCTCGGCGGTGCCCAGCGGGTCGAAGACCACGATGTCGTCCAGCCGGTTGAGGAACTCCGGCTTGAACGCGGCCCGGACGGAGTCCAGCACCAGGGCCTTCTTCTTGTCCTCCGGGATGGTCGGGTCCACCAGGTAGTGGGAGCCGAGATTGGACGTGAGGATCAGGATCGCGTTGCGGAAGTCCACCGTGCGGCCCTGGCCGTCGGTGAGCCGGCCGTCGTCGAGCACCTGGAGCAGCACGTCGAAGACCTCCGGGTGGGCCTTCTCCACCTCGTCCAGCAGCACCACGCTGTACGGGCGCCGGCGGACCGCCTCGGTGAGCTGGCCGCCCTCCTCGTAGCCGACGTACCCGGGCGGGGCGCCGACCAGACGGGAGACCGAGTGCTTCTCGCCGTACTCGCTCATGTCGATCCGGACCATCGCCCGCTCGTCGTCGAACAGGAAGTCGGCCAGGGCCTTGGCGAGTTCGGTCTTGCCGACGCCCGTCGGGCCGAGGAACAGGAAGGAGCCGGTCGGGCGGTCCGGGTCGGCGATGCCCGAACGGGTGCGGCGCACCGCGTCCGAGACGGCCTGCACGGCCTCCGCCTGGCCGATCAGCCGTCGGCCCAGCTCCTCCTCCATGCGCAGGAGTTTGGCGCTCTCGCCCTCCAGCAGCCGGCCGGCCGGGATGCCCGTCCAGGAGGCGACCACGTCGGCCACGTCGTCCGGGCCGACCTCCTCCTTGACCATCGAGGCGGAGGCGTCCTGGTCGGCGGCGCGCTCCTGGGCCTCGGTGAGCTCCTCCTCGGCGGCCGGGATCTCGGCGTACATCAGCTTGGACGCCCGCTCGAAGTCCCCGTCCCGCTGGGCCCGTTCGAGCGCGCCCTGCAGGTCGTCCAGCCGCTCCTTGAGTTCGCCGACCCGGTTGAGGCTCTTCTTCTCCTGCTCCCAGCGGGCCGTCAGCACGCTCAACTGCTCGTTCTTGTCGGCGAGATCGCGCCGCAGCCGGGCCAGCCGGTCCACCGAGGCGGGGTCCGACTCCTTCTCCAGGGCCAGCTCCTCCATCCGCAACCGGTCGACGGCGCGCTGGAGTTCGTCGATCTCCACCGGGGAGGAGTCGATCTCCATCCGCAGCCGGGAGGCCGCCTCGTCGACCAGGTCGATCGCCTTGTCGGGCAGGAAGCGGGAGGTGATGTAGCGGTTGGACAGGGTGGCGGCGGCGACCAGGGCGGCGTCCGAGATCTGCACCTTGTGGTGCGCCTCGTACCGGCCCTTGAGGCCGCGCAGGATGGCGATCGAGTCCTCCACGCTGGGCTCGCCGACCAGCACCTGCTGGAAGCGGCGCTCCAGGGCCGGGTCCTTCTCGATCCGCTCGCGGTACTCGTCCAGCGTGGTGGCGCCGACCATCCGCAGCTCGCCGCGGGCCAGCATCGGCTTGAGCATGTTGCCGGCGTCCATCGCGGAGTCGCCGCCGGCGCCCGCGCCGACCATGGTGTGCAGCTCGTCGATGAAGGTGACGACCTGGCCGTCGGAGGACTTGATGTCGTTCAGGACGGCCTTCAGCCGCTCCTCGAACTCGCCGCGGAACTTGGCGCCCGCGACCATCGCGCTGAGGTCCAGGGCGACCAGCCGCTTGCCGCGCAGCGACTCCGGCACGTCGCCGGCCACGATGCGCTGGGCCAGGCCCTCGACCACGGCCGTCTTGCCGACGCCGGGCTCGCCGATCAGCACCGGGTTGTTCTTCGTCCGGCGGGAGAGCACCTGGACCACCCGGCGGATCTCGTGGTCGCGGCCGATCACCGGGTCGAGCTTGCCGTCCCGGGCGGCCTGGGTGAGGTCGGTGCCGTACTTCTCCAGGGCCTTGTAGGTGCCCTCCGGATCCGGCGAGGTGACCTTGCCGCTGCCCCGGACGTCCTTGAAGGCGGCGAGCAGGGCCTTGGCCGTCGCGCCCTGCTGCACCAGCAGTTCGGCGACCGCCCCGCCCTCGGCGGCCAGGCCGACCAGCAGGTGCTCGGTGGAGACGTACTGGTCGTCCAGGTCGTCCGCGCGCTTGCCGGCCTCGGTGAGCACGGCCAGGGTGTCCCGGGCGAGCTGCGGGGCGGCGACCGTCGAGCCCATCGCGCTGGGCAGCGCGGTCAGCTGGCGGCGCGCCTCGGCGTCGACCCGGGCCGCGTTCGCCCCGACCGCCTCCAGCAGGGGCCGGGCGATGCCCTCGGGCTGCTCCAGCAGGGCGATCAGGATGTGCACCGGCTTGACGTCCGGGTTGCCGGCCGCGCCCGCCTGCCGGATCGCGGCGGACAGGGCGTCCTGCGTCTTGGTGGTGAACTTGCTCGCGTCCACTGCTGGGGGATCCTCCCTCGTCGTCTTTCAGTACTGCCACCTACAGCATGCACTAAGTTGAGTGTATTCCGCTCAACTTTTGGCTGAAGGCTTCACCCCGGGGCTCGGATCGCCCTCGGGGCTCGGTCCGGGCCCGGGCCTTCCGCCCCGGGGCCGGGCCCCGGGCCTTCCGCCGCGGGGCCCGGTCTCAGGCCCTCCCCCGCGGGGACCGGCCGGGGCGGCGCCGGGTCAGCCCCAGCAGCTCCCGGGCCGGCCCGCCCGGCCGCTGCCCGGCCGGCCACACCGCCCGCAGCGGCCGCCGCAGATCCAGCTCCTCCACCAGCGGCACCTCGACCAGCCGCCGGGTGGCCAGCTCCTCCACCACCGCCAGCTCGCTCAGGCAGACCGGCCCCGCCCCGGTCATCGCCGCCGCCTTCAGCGCGGTCGACGACGCCAGCTCCATCCGGGGCCGCGCCGGGCCCCCGTACGGCGCCAGCGCCATCTCCAGCACCTCCCGGGTGCCCGAGCCCGGTTCGCGCAGCACCAGCGGGGTGCCCGCCAGCTCCGCCCCGGTCAGCGGGGTGCGGCGGCGCGCCCACCGGTGGCCGGGCGCCACCACGACCACCAGCCGGTCCGCCGCCACCACGACGCCGGACAGCCCCGGCGGGCTGGACGGGCCCTCGACGAAGCCGAGGTCGGCGTCCCCGGCCAGCACGTGCCCGGCGACCTCCGCCGAGTTCGCCGTCCGCAGCGTCACCGCCGTCCCCGGACTGGCCTCGGCGAGCGCCAGCAGCCAGCCCGGCATCAGGTACTCGGCGACGGTCAGACTGGCCACCACCCGCAGCTTGGCGTCCCGTCGCTCGCGCAGCGCGTCGATCCCGGCGTCCAGCGCCTGTGCCGCCTCCACCACCTGCCGGGCCCACTCGACCACCAGCCGGCCCGCCTCGGTCGGCCGGCTGCCCCGGGGCGAGCGCTCCAGCAGCGGGACGCCGATCTGCCGCTCCATGCCCTTGATCCGGGCGCTCGCGGTCGGCTGGCTCACCCCCAGCTCGGCCGCCGCCCGGCCGACGCTGCCGAGCCGGGCCACCGAGAGCAGCAGTTCCAGGGCGCCCAGTTCGGGGACGTGCGGGGAGAGGGGCATAGGTTCAGGCTATGCCCTCATAGGATCCGCGGCGCTACCGGAGGCCGGGCCGCTCGGCGAGGGTGGAACCATGTCCACCTCGGCCGACGTCCGCCCGCTCACCCGCCCCGCCGCCCCCGCCGCTTCCGCCGCCGGCTCCCGGCTCTCCCGGCTCGACCTCGCCCAGCTCGGCCCCAACTGGTACGCCGCCGTGATGGGCACCGCGATCGTGGCCAACGGCGCCGCCGCCCTGCCGGTCCGGCTGCCCGGCCTGATCGGCTTCGGCGAGGTCATGTGGGCGCTCGGCGCGACCGCCCTGCTGGTGCTGGCCGGCGCCCGGCTGGTGCACCTCACCCGGCACCGCGAGGCGGCCCGGACCCAGCTGCTGGACAACCCGGCCACCGCCGTCTTCTACGGCTGCCCGCCGATGGCGCTGCTGGCCGTCGGGCTCGGCACCCTGCTGCTCGGCTCGCGGGTCATCGGCACCGGCCCGGCCGTCGCCGTCGACGCCGTGTTGTGGGGCGCCGGCACGCTGTACGCGCTGACCGTCGCGGCCGGCATCCCGTACCTGATGATCACCCGGCACCGGGTGTCCGCCCTGGAGGCCAACCCGACCTGGCTGCTGCCCGTGGTCGCCCCGCTGGTCGCCTCCGCCTGCGGCCCGGCCCTCGTCCCGCACCTGCCCGCCGGAACGCCCCAGCAGGCCATGCTGTACGGCTGCTGGGCGCTGTTCGGGATCGGCCTGCTGGCCACCCTGGTGCTGCTGCCGGTGGTGTTCACCGGGCTGTTCCACAGCAAGCTGTCCACCCTGGCGCTCACCCCCGCGCTGTTCCTGGTGCTCGGCCCGCTCGGCCAGTCCGTCACCGCGATCCACCAGCTCGCCGACGCGGCCCGTCCGGTGCTGCCCGCGCTGGCGCCCGTCATGGTGCCGCTGGCCGAGCTGTACGGCGTCGCGGTGATCGGCGTCGCGATGCTCTGGCTGGCCGTCGCGCTCGCCGCCAACCTGCGCGCCCGGCGGGCCGGGATGCCCTTCGCGATGACCTGGTGGGCGTACACCTTCCCGATCGGCACCTGCGTCACCGGCGCCGCCGCGCTCGCCCGGCACACCGGCTTCGGCGGCTTCACCGCCCTGACCGTCGGGCTGTACCTGCTGCTGGGCACCGCCTGGGTGCTGGCGGCGGGCGGTACGGCCGCCGGGCTGCTGCGCGGGCGGCTGCTGGCGCGCTGAACCGCCCGGCCGGCGGCCCGCGGAACCGCCCGGCCGCCGGTGGGCTGAGCTGCGCGTCGTGCCGTTCGGCGGGTCCCCGCCGCTCACGAGCACGCCGCCGTTGCAGGAACGCGCACCTACAGGATGACGGTGCACAGCCAACCGCCGTCCGCAGCCCCACCCCCCGCTGGCCTAGGCCTTTACCGGAATCCCGGCCCCCGCCCCCGCCCCCGCGCCCACTCCGGGATGCAGATAGTTGCAATTGCGCGAACCTGCACTCGGGCGGCACTTGTCCACCGGCCGTCACGCTGTGAGGGTGGAGGCACGCCAGGTCGTCCGGGCACCGCAGCCCGATGTGGCGACTTGCTCTTCAGAACTGACCACGGGGGCGACGTTCCGTACCCGTGGAACGGGGGGGAAGAGCCCCGGCCGGGATCCATGTGTGGTGATGGAGCCCGGACCGGAGCCGGCGAGGCGTTGCTGCTCCGCCTCGCCGGAAGCGCCTTGGCACTGGCGTGCTGATGGCGGCCCCCGGGAGCCCGTGTGCGACGGCACCCGGACCCGGGGGCCCGCCGTCCGACCGGTAGCGTGAGACGCCCGGCCACCGGTCCCCGCGGACCGCGCACCCCGACGGCGCGCCTACCGGCGGGGAGACAACAGGGGAGAGGCGTCCGGCAGGGAGAGTACGACGTGACGGCGGAACCGGCGGTCGCGCCGCACCAGGCGGTACCCGAGGGCGAGGAACCCGACGAGGCCGCCCGACAGCTCTACCTGGCGATCATCGCCGAAGGCGGCCGCATCCCGTTCGCCGACATCACCGACACCGAGCGGACCGCGCTCCGCCAACTCCTCGACATCGGCCTGCTCATGGCCAACCGGATGGACCGCTGCTACACCGCCGTCAGCCCGCGGTCCGTCAGCGACCGTCTCGGCTCCGAACTCCGCAGCGAGGCCACCCGGCTGCTGGTCCGCGCCGAGAACCTCCCCGGCGCCCTCGACGGCCTCACCCGCGCCTACGACGCGATGCCCCGCCCGTCCGGCCGCGCCGGCGGCGCCGTCTACGTCGAGGGGCACGTCCACATCCGCCAGCGGATCTCCCAACTGGTCTCCGACTGCCGCTCCGAGGTCCTCACCGCCCAACCCGGCCACCGCCCCGCCGACACCCTGCAGATCGCCCTCGCCCAGGACGTCCAGCTCCTCCAGCGCGGCTGCTCGCTGCGCACCATCTACCAGCCGGTCGCGTTCGCCGAACCGCCCGCCATCGCCTACGCCGAGGAGGTCACCCGGCACGGCTCGCAGATCCGGGTCCTCGACGAGCCCTTCCAGCGGCTGATCGTCTTCGACCGCAGCGTCGCCGTCATCTCCGCCAACGACGACAACAGCACCGCCGCGTTCATCAGCGACCCGGCCTCCCTCGCCTTCCTGATCGGCGGCTTCGAACGCGACTGGGCCCGCGCCGACACCGCCGAAGCCGCCGCCGCCCTCGGCCACGGCCCCGCCCGCACCATCCCCGACCGGGTCGGCCGCCTGCTCGCCCGAGGCCTCACCCAGCGCGCCGTCGCCACCCGCCTCGGCCTCAGCGAACGCACCGTCGCCGGCCACATCTCCCGCCTCCGCGACCGCTACGGCGCCCAGACCCTCTTCCAGCTCGGCTGGCTGATGAGAGGTGACCGCGATGACCGATGAACCCGGCCCGGCCGAGCGCGACCTCTACCTCGCCGCCGTCCGCGGCGGAGGCCGACTGCGCCCCGAGGACCTCGCACCCGCCGACCGGCCCACCGTCGCCGCCCTCGTCGCCCGAGGCCTCCTCACCCCCACCGCCACCGGCTACACCGCCGCCAACCCGCGCGCCCTCGGCGACCGCCTCGGCGCCGAACTCCGGCTGCGAGCAACCCGTTTGCTCGTGCACGCCGAACGGCTCCCGGGAACCCTGCGGCCGCTCTCCCACGCCTACGAGGCGCTCCACCGGTCGGCCGGCCCGGGGGGTGGGGTGCTCGACGCCCGATCCGTCCCCGCCCGATCCGTCCCCGCCGGGTCCGTCGAAGCCGGATCCGTTCCCGTCGCATCCGTTCCCGCCGGGGCCGTCGACGCCACCCGACTCGACGGCTTCGCCGCCATCCGCCGGCGCGTCGCCGAACTCCTCGCCGGCTGCGAGGAGGAGTTCCTCTCCGCCCAACCCGGCCCCCGCCCCGCCGAACTCCTCCAAGTGACGCTCGGCCAGGACCTCTCCCTGCTCCGGCGCGGCTGCACGATGCGCACCCTGTACCAGCCCGCCACCCTCGACGACCCCGCCGTACTGCACCAGATCGGCCTCCGCAGCCGCCAGGGCGCCCAGACCCGGGTACTCGCCGAACCCTACGAGCGGATGCTGGTCTTCGACCGCTCGGTGGCCGTCATCCCCGCCGCCGAGGACCGCGACTGCGTCGCCGTCCTCACCGACCCCGCCACCGTCGCCCACCTGGTCGCCCACTTCGACCGCGACTGGGCCCGCGCCACCCCCGCCGACCGCCACCTCGGCGTCCCCCACCCCACCACCGTCCGCATCGGCCGCCTGCTCGCCCGCGGCCTCACCCAACGCGCCGTCGCCACCCGCCTCGGCCTCAGCGAACGCACCGTCGCCGCCCACCTCGCCCGCCTCCGCGACCGCTACGGCGCCCAGACCCTCTTCCACCTCGGCTGGCAGATGCGCGGAGAACGCCATGGCTGACCCCGCCACCCTCCCCGACCCCGCCGCCCGCACCCTCTACCTCGCCATCGTCCGCGAGGGCGGCCGCATCCGCGCCGCCGACGTCGACCCGGCGGATCGGGAGGCGCTCGACCGGTTGGTCGAAGTCGGCCTGCTGGTAGCACAGTTGCAGGACGCCTCGTACAGCGTGGTGGACCCGCGGGTGGCCACCGAGCGGATCGGCACCGCGATCCGGCAGCAGAGTGCCCGACTGCTCGCGAAGGCCGAACAACTCCCCGCACTCATGGGCGAACTCGCCCGGGCATACGACGCGAGCCCGAAACGCCAGAGCGACTCGACCGGCGTGCGGTACATCACCGGGAAGGAGCGGATCCGGCACGAGATCGAGCGACTCAGCCAGGAGTACCCCTGCGACGGCATGGCCGCCCAACCCGGCGGCCCCCGCCCCGTCGCCGAGCTGGCGGACTCGCTGGAACGCGCCCGCCGCTTCCACGGCCGCGGCGGCACCGTGCGCTCCCTCTACGAGCTCTCGGCCAAGTACGACCCGCCCACCGTACGGTTCGCCGCCCAGGTCGCCCCTCTCGGCTCCACCACCCGCGTCCTCGCCGTACCGTTCAAGCGCTTCCTGGTCTTCGAACGCGCCATCGCCGTCATCCCCGCCGCCGCCGACTACACCAGCGCCGCCGTGGTCGACGACCCGGCGATGGTCGCCTTCGCGGCCGACACCTTCGAGACGCTCTGGCAGCAGGCCGACGGAGTCAACTGGGCGGCCCTGGAGGAAAATTCCGCCGAATCCGCCATCCATGAACAGGTCGGCGCCCTCCTCGCCCAGGGCTTCACCCAGCGGTCGATCGCCACCCGCCTCGGCCTCAGCGAACGCACCGTCGCCGGCCACATCGCCCGCCTGCGCGAGTCGTACGACGCGGAGACCCTGTTCCAACTCGGCTGGCAGATGCGGGGAGCCCGCGATGTCTGAGCCGGTACTCGACCTGTCGGACGCGGCCCGCGAGCTCTATCGCACGATCCTGCGGGACGGCGGCCGGATGCGGATCGCCGACATCCCGGCCGAGGTCGCCGGGACCGTTCAAACCCTCCTGGAAACCGGCCTGTTGAGGCCGTATATCTCGGACGGAGTACTCACCGCGGTCAACCCGCGCTCGGTCACGGCCCGGATCGCGGCGGACCTGCGGACGGCCGGAACCCGCCTGCTGGTCCAGGCGGAGGAGGTACCCGCCCTCCTCGACGACCTCACCGCCGCCTACGACGGCGCCCCGCGACGCCATGACCACACCGGTGGCACCCGGATCGTCGAGGGGTTCGCGAACGTCCGGCACCGGGTCTCCCAACTCACCGCCGAACTGGGCAACGAGGCACTGTCCCTGCGTCCGGGCGGCGCCCGACCGGCGGAAGCCGCGGACGACATCGTGGAGCACGCCCGCCGCTACCGGGAGGCGGGTGGCACCTTGCGCACGATCTACGAGGTCGCGGCCCGCCTCGACGGCCCCACGGTCCGGATGGCCGCGCGGATGACGGAGCTCGGCTGCCACATCCGGGTCCTGCCCGTGCCGTTCAGGCAGCTGATGATCCTCGACCGGACCGTCGCGGTGATCCCCGCCGGGCCGGACGACAGCAGTGCGGCCTTCGTCGAGGACCCGGCCGTGGTCGACTTCCTGGTACGGGACTTCGAGACTCACTGGCAGCAGGCTGACGGCGTGAACTGGACGGCTCTCGCCGACGGCTCCGCCGAGTCCGCCACCCACGAACAGGTCGGCCGCCTCCTCGCCCGAGGCCTCACCCAGCGCGCCATCGCCACCCGCCTCGGCCTCAGCGAACGCACCGTCGCCGGCCACATCGCCCGCCTGCGCGAGTCGTACGACGCGGAGACCCTGTTCCAGCTCGGCTGGCAGATGCGGGGAGCCCGCGATGTCTGACACCGAACTCCCCGACGCCGCCGCCCGCGAGCTCTACCGCGCGATCCTGGCCGAAGGCGGCCGGATCCGCATCAGCGACATCCGCCCCGAGGACGAAACCTCCGTCAAGCAACTCGCCGCCCTCGGCCTGCTCGTCCTCCGCACCGCCGACAGCACCTTCAGCGCGGTGAACCCCCGTGCGGTCGGTGAGCGCATCGGTGCGGATCTACGGGAGGAGAGTGCCCGCCTCCTCGCCCGAGCCGCGGCGGTCCCGGACCTGTTGGAGGACCTGACCCATGCCTACGATGTCGCCCCCCGCCGTGCGGAAGCAGTTGGTGGGACGCGTCGGGCGGTGGGGTTCGACCAGATTCGGCATGTGATCGCGCAGTGCCTCCGCGACTATCCGCACGATGCCTTGGTTGCCCAGCCGGGCAGGATCCACCCGCCCGCGCATCGAGCTGACTCACTGGCGCAGACGCGTCGGTACGTCGAGTACGGCGGTTCGGTCCGGACGCTCTACGGGCCGCAGGCTCGGATGGATTCGGAGCACGTCGAGTTCGCGGCGGAGATCACGAAAGCGGGTTCGCGGATCCGAATCCTGAACGCGCCGTTCAACCGGATCATGATCTTCGATCGAGCCGTCGCCCTGATCCCGGCCGCGCCGGACAACCAAGTGGCTGCTGTCGTGGAGGATCCGGCGGTGGTGGCGCACCTGGCGGACATCTTCGACCAGCAGTGGCAACAGGCCGAGGCGGTGGACTGGGCTGCGCTCGCGGACGGTGCCGTCACGCCCGCCGCCCACGAGCAGGTGGGTCGCCTGCTCGCCAGGGGTCTCACGCAGCGGGCGATCGCCAGCCGCATGGCCTTGAGCGAGCGGACCGTGGCCGGTCACATCGCCCGGCTGCGTGAGGTGTACGACGCCGAGACCCTGTTCCAGCTCGGCTGGCAGATGCGGGGAGCCCGGACGGGGGAGTCCGGTGGGTGAGCTCTGCTCAGCCGGTGGCGGCGCCGGTCGGCCAGTAGCCGGGGACGGAGGTCTGCTGCCGGGGGACGTTGAAGCGGTCGCCGGGGGCGGTCCAGAAGCCCTCGCGGAGGGAGAGCGCCATGCCGGCCCAGTCGAGGGCGGTCTCCACGGTGTGGTGGAGGGCCTCCTGGGACCAGGTGTCGTCGAAGACCAGCGGCAGGACGGGGGCGACCTGCTCGATGGTGGCGATCAGCGGGTTGTGGGTGATGGCCTCGTCGACGAGCAGGACGATCGGCTTCCGCAGTGCCGACGCCCAACCGAGTTCGAGGCTCACGCCGGCCGAGAGCGGTGCGCCGACGTAGGCGAACACCAGGTCCGCGGACTGCAGCGCCCGGAAGTCGGACGGCACCCGGGGCTCGGGCGCCCGGCCGGCGACGGTCCAGGCGTCGCTGTGGTGCGCGCTGTACACGGCGGCACCGCTGCGGAGCAGGGTGGTGCGGAGTGTCGTCAGCCGCGTCCGGCTGGCGAGCGTCACCACGCTGTCCGCGGGGCCGGTCAGCCGCATCAGCGGCGCGGCCAGGAACACACGTGCACGCCGACCCTCAGGGGCCTGGCTGTCGCTGTGACGCAGGTAGGGCTCGGTCATGTCGACTCCGGGGAGATGGTCTTCCGGTCTGATCTGAGCATCGGTCGAATGCAGTCCGATCAGGCTGGAGTACCTACGGGGAAGGGGGAAGATGGCGCATTTGACTGAACATTGCCAGGAATGGAAGCTCTGTCGGACCATCGAGAGCGAACTGATCGTCCATCGCTGAGGGCCTATGCGTCCAGGGTTCACTGGTGTCATGTGGATGCCTGGCAGGGAGATGACGCGTAGGCGAGCTTGGCATGCCTGTACGACTTGAGGCAGCATATGGACGCTGGTGCTTCTCTTGTTGGTTGATGCAGTGCGCACGAGGAAGGGGTAGGCGCGTGTCTCGTCTGCGCCGATTTGTCTTCAAGGCCGTCTTGATGTCGGCCGTTGGCATGACTGTCCTGACCGGGTATTGCGCTGCTGCGGGTGCGGTGGACCACCCCGATGCCATCTCTACCGCCAAAGTGACGGGAGTGACCCAGGACCTGGACATCGGCTGGGCGTGACGCGGGTTGCTGGGGCGATCGGATCCTGCGCGTGACGGTCAGTCGCTCCCTGTGTCCAAGCCTTCCACTGGAGAGTGTTCGGCGGCGCGAGCCAGCGCGTAGCCGAGTTGAAACAGCGACTCGACGTTGTAGTCCTCTCGCATCTCGGCGATGTGCCGGGCGAGGGTCCGTTCGCTGATTCCCAAGCGACGTGCGATGACCCGGTGGTTGATGCCGGCGAGCATCAAGTCGATGATCATCTGGCGCAGTCGCGATACGACCTGCTGCGGTACGGCGCGATTGCCGTCGAATTTGAGAGCTCTGTTCCAGCTGGGCTCGAAGACTTCCTCCACCAGGTAGTTGGCGATCACCGGCTCGAATATGAATGCGGCCAGCGTCATGTCATTGGCCACTGGTATGACGGCCACCCGCCGGTCTATGACGATGAGGCGGGTGTACGGCTCGTCCAGCGTGCGGAATTGCCCGCCGACCTTTGCGAGTTTGGCGACGTAGTCTCTGGTGGGCTGGTGGTAGCGGGTGCTGGCGTGGTAGATGGTACGCATTGACGTGCCGCGATTGAGCGCGTCCAGATCGCGTTCGACCATGGCCGCGAGCAGCTCTGGTGGCCGCGGGCCGCCCGGCTGGAGTGCGAGCGTCTCTTCAGTTCCGTTCGTGAAGAGTTGATCGAGTCGCTGATTTATCAGAACCTTTCCCCGGACGTACTCGATCGCGCCACTGCTCTTTTCTGGCGCATGGAATTCCTGGGAGAGCTCTTGGAGTTCGGCGGGCAGTGATACCGCCCGTGACAGAAGGTCGAGAGCCTGCCGTTGCCAGCTGCCGCTAAGCCGCGCGGAGAGTTGGGCGGGATCGACGGCTACCAATTCGTTGCGGTCGTCGCCGTCGGGCATCAGTAGCCCGATCTCCAGCAGCTCGCTCAGGCCATTCAGTTGGTGGTAATCAGATTCCGACGAAACTCGCCCGTCGGCCTTGACGATCTCGAGGTAGAGCGCCCGGGCCTCCGGTGACAGAACGGGAACCCCACCTGCAGTGGGGCCGAGTTGAGCCCGTCCACTCATCTTCGGCTCCTTGCCGTATATCCGAGGCTTTCCAGGATCTCTGCCAGCACTGGAGCTTGGGCTGCAAATCCCGTGACCTGTGACCGTGTGGTGTGCCGGCCAGCTTGTCAGAGTGTCACTCTCTCACCAACACCCAGCCGCCGGCACCCCCCGAACAGGAGGGAGCCGGCGGCTGGTGGGGCGAGCGGTGCCGCGGGTCAGCGCTTGGGGCGCCAGACGACGAGGGCGCTGGATTGGGGGGTGGGGGGCTGGTAGGGGACGAGGTCGCGGCGGTAGGAGGCGTGGACGGCGGCCTCGCGCTGCTGGAGGGCGGTGGCGGCGCCTTCGAGGGAGTCGGCCAGTTCGGTGATGCGGGCCTGGAGGGCGGTGACCTGGTTCTCCAGCTCGATGATCCGCTTGATGCCGGCCAGGTTGATGCCCTCGTCCTGGGAGAGCCGCTGGACCTCGCGCAGCTGCTGGATGTCGCGGGCGGAGTAGCGGCGGCCGCGTCCGGCGGTGCGGTCGGGGCAGACCAGGCCGAGGCGGTCGTACTGGCGCAGGGTCTGCGGGTGGAGGCCGGAGAGTTCGGCGGCGACCGAGATGACGTACACCGGGGTGTCCTCGGTGAGGACGTACTGCGGCGGGGCGGTGGCGCGGCGGGGGCGGCGGGGGCCGTTGCCGGGCAGGCCTTCGCCGAGACCCGGGCCGGGGCCGATGGGACCGCCGTCCATCGGGTCCATCGGGTTCATCGGGTTGAGGGGGTTCGGGGACATCTGGTCGTCACGCTCCCTTCGCCGCCCGGAAGAGAGCGGCTCGCGGGTCGTCGGAGGCGGTGGCCTCGCGGTACTGCTCCAGAGCGTTCAGCGCGTCGCCGGTGACGTGCTGTGGCACCACGACCTCGACGGTGACGAGGAGGTCGCCGCGGGTGCCGTCCTTGCGGGTGGCGCCCTTGCCGCGGGCGCGCATGGTGAGGCCGTTGGCGCTGCCCGGGGGGAGCTTGAGCTTCACGGCGGGGCCGTTCAGCGTGGGCACCTCGATGGTGGCGCCGAGGGTGGCCTCGGGGAAGGTGACCGGGACGGTGACGGTGAGGTTGTCGCCCTTGCGGCCGAAGACCGGGTGCGGGTCGACGTGCACGGTCACGTAGAGGTCGCCGGGCTGGCCGCCGCGTTCGCCCTGGGCGCCCTTGCCCTTGAGCCGGATCCGCTGGTCGGCCTGGACGCCGGCCGGGATGCGGACCTGCATGGTGCGGGCGGAGCTGGCCCGGCCGCTGCCGTGGCAGTCGGGGCACGGGTCGTCGACGATCATGCCGCGGCCGCGGCAGTCCTTGCACGGCTCGGAGAGCGCGAAGGCGCCCTGGCCGCGGCTGACGGTGCCGGCGCCGACGCAGGTCGGGCAGACCCGCGGGGTGGTGCCGGACTTGGCGCCGGTGCCGTTGCAGAGTCGGCAGGGGGCCTGGCTGGTCATCCGCAGCGGGACGGTCGCGCCGTCGACGGCTTCTTCGAAGGAGAGCGTCACTTCGGTCTCGACGTCGCTGCCGCGCCGGGGCTGGGCCTGCCGCGTGCCGCCGCGGTTGAAGAGGCCGCCGAAGACGTCGCCGAGTCCGCCGCCGCTCCCGCCGCCCTGGTTGCCGTTGAAGAGGTCGCCGAAGTCGAAGCCGTAGCTGCCGGTGCCGGGGCCGCCGGTGCGGAAGCCGCCGTTGGCGAAGAGGCTGCGGGCCTCGTCGTACTCCTTGCGGCGCTTCTCGTCCGAGAGGACGTCGTAGGCCTCGGAGATGTCCTTGAAGCGCTCCTCGGCCTTGGCGTCACCCTTGTTCGCGTCGGGGTGGAACTCGCGCGCCAGCTTGCGGTAGGTCTTCTTGATCTCGGTGGCGGTGGCGTCCTTGGGCACGCCGAGGACCTTGTAGTAGTCCTTCTCGACAAAGTCCTTGCCGCTCATGGCTTCCGCCACCTCCCGATGTCCATCGTCACTGCGCTGTCAACAGCCTCTGGAAGAGTGCTGCTGACAGCGCGCTGCGGAGCCGGCCGCCGTACTGGCCGGCGTACGACTCCGCAGCGCACTGGTTGTCAGCTGTCACAGGTTGTCAGCTGTCCGAGTCACCGTCGGACTTGTCCGGGTCGGCGGACTTGGCCTCGGCGTCCGGGCCGGGCGTCGTCTGGGTGCCGGGCTGGGGCTCGGCGACGGCGACCATGGCCGGGCGGATGATCCGCTCGCCGATGCGGTAGCCGGGCTGGAGGATCTGCACGCAGGTGTCCTCGGTGACGTCCGAGGAGTAGCTGTGCATCAGCGCCTCGTGCTGGGTCGGGTCGAAGGGCTCGCCCTCCTTGCCGAACTGCTGCAGGCCCAGCTTGGCGACGACCATCTCCAGGGAGTCGGAGACGGACTTGAAGCCGCCCGTCACCTCGCCGTGCTCGCGGGCGCGGCCGATGTCGTCCAGGACGGGGATCAGGGACTCCAGGATGTTGGAGACCGCGATCTCGCGGACCGTCAGCCGGTCGCGCTCGACCCGCTTGCGGTAGTTCTGGTACTCGGCCTGCAGGCGCTGCAGGTCCGCGGTGCGCTCGGCCAGCTCGCGCTTGGCCGCGGCGAGTCCCTCGGAGCCTTCGCCGGCACCGCCGGCCGCGGCCTCCTCGGCAGCCTTGATCACGGCCTCCTCGGCGGCGGATTCGTCGCCGGGCTTACCGCCCTGCGGCTTGTCCGTCATGCCGACGCACCGCCCTTGGGCTTCTCGTCGTCCACGATCTCGGCGTCGACGACGTCGTCCTCCTTGGCGTGGGTGGACTCGCCGGCCGCGGCGGCACCGGCACCGGCGGCGTCGGCGTTGGCGTAGAGCGCCTGGCCGAGCTTCTGGGCGGTGGTGGAGACCTTCTCGGAGGCCTCGCGGATCTTCGCGATGTCCTCGCCCTTGAGGGCTTCCTTGAGCTCGCCGATGGCGGTCTCGACCTCGGTCTTGACGTCGGCCGGGAGCTTGTCGGAGTTGTCGGCGATGAACTTCTCGGTCGAGTAGACGAGCTGCTCGGCGGAGTTGCGGGTCTCGACGGTCTCGCGGCGCTTGTGGTCGTCCTCGGCGTACTGCTCGGCCTCGCGGCGCATGCGGTCGACCTCGTCCTTCGGCAGCGAGGAGCCGCCGGTGACGGTCATCTTCTGCTCCTTGCCGGTGCCGAGGTCCTTCGCGCCGACGTGCATGATGCCGTTGGCGTCGATGTCGAAGGTGACCTCGATCTGCGGCAGGCCGCGCGGCGCCGGCGGCAGGCCGGTCAGCTCGAACATCCCGAGCTTCTTGTTGTACGCCGCGATCTCGCGCTCGCCCTGGTAGACCTGGATCTGCACGGACGGCTGGTTGTCCTCGGCCGTGGTGAAGATCTCGGAGCGCTTGGTCGGGATCGTGGTGTTGCGCTCGATCAGCTTGGTCATGATGCCGCCCTTGGTCTCGATGCCGAGGGACAGCGGGGTGACGTCCAGCAGGAGGACGTCCTTGACCTCGCCCTTGAGGACACCGGCCTGGAGCGCGGCGCCGATGGCGACGACCTCGTCCGGGTTGACGCCCTTGTTGGCGTCCTGGCCGCCGGTCAGCTCCTTGACGAGCTCGGCGACGGCGGGCATGCGGGTCGAGCCACCGACCAGGACGACGTGGTCGATCTCGGAGAGCGAGATGCCGGCGTCCTTGATCACGTTGTGGAACGGGACCTTGCAGCGCTCGAGCAGGTCCGCGGTCAGCTGCTGGAACTGGGCGCGGGTGAGCTTCTCGTCCAGGTGCAGCGGGCCCTCGGCGGAGGCCGTGATGTAGGGCAGGTTGATCGAGGTCTCGGAGGACGAGGACAGCTCGATCTTGGCCTTCTCGGCGGCCTCGCGCAGACGCTGCAGGGCCATCTTGTCCTTGGACAGGTCGACGCCGTGGCCGGACTGGAAGACCTTCACCAGGTGGTCGACGACGCGCTGGTCCCAGTCGTCACCACCGAGGTGGTTGTCACCGTTGGTGGCCTTCACCTCGACGACGCCGTCGCCGATCTCCAGCAGGGAGACGTCGAAGGTGCCACCGCCGAGGTCGAAGACCAGGATGGTCTGGTCGTCCTTGTCGAGGCCGTACGCGAGGGCGGCCGCGGTCGGCTCGTTGACGATGCGCAGGACGTTGAGGCCCGCGATCTCACCGGCCTCCTTGGTGGCCTGGCGCTCCGAGTCGTTGAAGTACGCCGGGACGGTGATGACGGCGTCGGTGACGGTCTCGCCCAGGTAGGCCTCGGCGTCGCGCTTCAGCTTCTGCAGCACGAAGGCCGAGATCTGCTGCGGGTTGAAGTCCTTGCCGTCGATGTTGATCTTCCACCCGGTGCCCATGTGGCGCTTCACCGAGCGGATGGTGCGGTCCACGTTGGTGACCGCCTGGCGCTTGGCCACCTCGCCGACCAGAACCTCGCCGTTCTTCGCGAAAGCGACGACGGACGGCGTGGTCCGGGCGCCCTCGGCGTTCGTGATGACGGTGGGCTCGCCACCCTCGAGAACGCTGACGACCGAGTTCGTCGTACCGAGGTCGATGCCGACCGCGCGTGCCATCGTAAATACCTCCACGGAAGAGTTGAGCTTTACGGGCTCAAGGATGCACGACTCGACGGGGAGCGTCAACAGCTATGAGTGCGTGGCACTCAACTTTGCTGATGCCCGTCCTGAGCTCGGGGGCGGTCCGGGGGTCCGGGCGGACGGGCGGGCGGACGGCCGGGGCGGCGGGCGTGCGGTCACGTGACTGCCGCCATAGCTTGGGAACCTTCTGGAGAACTGTTGCGCACCGGTAATGTCCGGGCCGTCGGCCCGGCAAGTTACCGACCAGTACAATCACTTCGGAAAACTGCGGAACCGCAGAACCAGCAGAACCAGCGGAACCGCAAAGCCGCAGACACTGCTCAACCGCAGAACCAGCAGAACCGCAGACACTGCTCAACCGCAAGCCGCAGGAGACGGAGAGCGATGCAACTAGCAGCGATCGTCATCTCGCTGGTCACGTTCGTGATCGGCACCGCGCTCGCCCTCCGTGCGGCGTGGCACATCTTCAGGGTGGTACTGACCGGCGCGCCGGACTCCACCCGCTTCGGGAAGCCCGCCCAGCGCGTGAAGACCGTCGCGACCGAGTTCTTCGGCCACACCCGGATGAACCGCTGGGGGATCGTGGGCATCGCCCACTGGTTCGTCGCGGTCGGCTTCTTCAGCCTGGTGCTGACCATCGTCAACGCGATGGGCCAGCTCTTCGACGCCGAGTGGGAACTGCCGATCATCGGCGACTGGATGATCTGGCAGCTCTTCGTCGAGCTGGTCGGCACCCTGACCACGCTGGGCATCGCCACCCTGATGGTGATCCGGCTGATGAGCCTGCCGTCCCGGTCGGGCCGCAAGTCCCGGTTCGCCGGCTCGATCGCCTGGCAGGCCTTCTACGTCGAGTACACGATCCTCGGCATCGGCATCTGCATCCTGATGCTGCGCGCCCTGGAGGGCGCCCTGGCCGGCGTCGACTCGTACGGTCCGGAGCACCTGGTCTCGTACCCGATCACCTCCGCGCTGAGCGGCCTGTCGCACGGCACGCTGGAGAACCTGGTCTACCTGTTCGCGATGCTGAAGATCTGCATCTCGTTCGCGTGGGCGGCCACCATCGGCCTCAACCCCTCGATGGGCGTGGCCTGGCACCGCTTCCTCGGCTTCTTCAACATCTACTTCAAGCGCGAGGAGGACGGCGGCACCGCGCTCGGCGCGCTCCGTCCGATGACGAGCAAGGGCGAGCCGATCGACTTCGAGGACCCGGCCGAGGACGCCGTCTTCGGCGTCTCCCAGGTCGAGCACTTCTCCTGGAAGGGCATCCTCGACTTCTCCACCTGCACCGAGTGCGGCCGCTGCCAGTCGCAGTGCCCGGCCTGGAACACGGGCAAGCCGCTGTCGCCCAAGCTGCTGATCATGAGCCTGCGCGAGCACGCCTACGGCAAGGCCCCGTACCTGCTGGCCGGTGGCGGCAAGGACATGGAGGGCACCGAGCAGGCGACCGCCGAGCAGCTCAAGGACGTCCCGGCGGCCGCGCTGGCCGAGGCCGAGCGCCCGCTGATCGGCACCGCCGAGGAGAACGGGGTCATCGACCCGGACGTGCTGTGGTCCTGCACCACCTGCGGCGCCTGCGTCGAGCAGTGCCCGGTGGACATCGAGCACATCGACCACATCGTCGACATGCGCCGCTACCAGGTGATGATCGAGAGCAACTTCCCGACCGAGGCCGGGACGATGCTCAAGAACCTGGAGAACAAGGGCAACCCGTGGGGCATGGCCACCAAGGCCCGCCTGGACTGGGTGAAGGAGCTCAAGAAGGAGACCGGCATCGAGGTGCCGGTGATCGGCGAGGACATCGACCCCGCCGAGGTCGAGTACCTCTACTGGGTCGGCTGCGCCGGCGCCCTGGAGGACCGCGCCAAGAAGACCACCAAGGCCTTCGCCGAGCTGCTGCACACCGCGGGCGTGAAGTTCGCCATCCTCGGCAAGGAGGAGACCTGCACCGGTGACTCCCCGCGCCGCCTGGGCAACGAGTTCCTCTTCCAGATGCTCGGCGCGCAGAACGTGGAGACGCTGAACGCCGCGCTGGAGGACGCCCCGACCAAGCGGATCGTGGCCACCTGCCCGCACTGCTTCAACACCATCGCCAACGAGTACCCGCAGCTCGGCGGGCACTTCGAGGTGATCCACCACACCCAGCTGCTGCAGCACCTGATCGACGAGGGCAAGCTCGTCCCGGTCAACCCGGTCGAGGGCCTGATCACCTACCACGACCCCTGCTACCTGGGCCGCCACAACAAGGTCTACAGCCCGCCGCGCGAGATCATGGACAAGGTCCCCGGTCTGCGCCAGCAGGAGATGCACCGCCACAAGGAGCGCGGCTTCTGCTGCGGCGCCGGCGGCGCCCGGATGTGGATGGAGGAGCGCATCGGCAAGCGGATCAACACCGAGCGCGTGGACGAGGCGCTGTCCCTCAACCCGGACATCGTCTCCACCGCCTGCCCGTTCTGCCTGGTGATGCTCTCCGACTCGGTCAACGGCAAGAAGAACGAGGGCGCGGCCAAGGAGCACCTGAAGGTGGTCGACGTGGCCCAGCTGCTGCTCGACTCGGTGAAGGCGACCCCGCCGGCCGAGGCCGAGGAGCCCACGACGGTGGACGCGTAACCGCGATCGCTGTTCGACAGTTCTGTTACAACCGCCCGGCCCGGTGGACGCCGCCAACGCGCCCGCCGGGCCGGGCTTTTCGGCGCCCGGGCGACGGCCGGCGGTACGGCGGGCGGACGGCGAGTGACGCTGATCGCACGACCGCCGGACGGGCATCCGGTCGGAAGGAAATACAGTAGGCGCCGGACCGGCTGCGAGCCGGTCTTCCCGTTCAGGACGGGTTCAGACCACCGACGGAGGCATCGGCCCGCCGGGCCGGGCCGCAGAGAGCACAAGGGGAACAGCGCAGACCATGACCGAGGCGATCATGCTCGTCGGTGGTAAGGGCACGCGACTGCGTCCGCTGACCACCCACACCCCCAAGCCGATGCTGCCGGTGGCCGGTGTTCCGTTCATCGCGCACCAGCTGGCCCGCGCGGCCGCCGCCGGGGTCACCCGGGTGGTGCTGGCCACGTCCTACCTGGCCGAGGTGTTCGAGGACCACTTCCAGGACGGCACCCCGTACGGCATCGAGCTGGTCTACCTGACCGAGCGCGAGCCGCTGGGCACCGGCGGAGCCATCCGCAACGCCGCCTCCGGGCTGACCTGTGGCCCGGACGAGCCGGTCCTGGTCTTCAACGGCGACATCCTCTCCGGCCTCGACATCGCCGCCCTGCGCGACGGCCACGTGGCCGCCGGGGCCGACGTCACGCTGCACCTCACCCGGGTGGAGGACCCGCGGGCCTTCGGCCTCGTCCCCACCGACGCCGACGGGCGGGTGCTGGAGTTCCTGGAGAAGCCGGAGACGCCGGAGCAGATCGTCACCGACCAGATCAACGCCGGCTGCTACGTCTTCACCCGGTCCGTCATCGACCGCATCCCGGCCGGCCGGGAGGTGTCCGTCGAGCGCGAGACCTTCCCCGAGCTGCTGGCCACCGGCGCCCTGCTGCGCGGCGTCGTCGACACCTCGTACTGGCTGGACCTCGGCACCCCGGCCGCGTTCGTCCGCGGCTCGGCCGACCTGGTGCTCGGCAAGGTCGACTCCCCGGCCGTCCCCGGCCCCACCGGCGACGCCCTGCTGCTGCCCGGCGCCACCGTGCACCCCGGCGCGGTGCTCAGCGGCGGCACCGTGGTCTCCGCGGACGCGGTGATCGAGGCCGGCGCCATCGTCGAGGGCAGCGTGATCCTGCCCGGCGCGCTGATCGGCCCGGACACCCTGGTCAAGGACTCGATCGTGGGCGCCTACGCCACCGTCGGCGACCGCTCGGCGCTGGACGGCGCCGTGATCGGCGACGGCGCGATCGTGGAGTCCGACAACGAGCTGCCGGGCGGCATCCGGATCGCCTGCGGCACCCTGCTGCCGGTCGGCGCAGTCCGCACCACGGCCGGCCCGGGCGGCTGCCCGGCCGGCACCGCTGCGGCCGCCGCGGTGCAC
>NZ_MECK01000336.1 GCF_014596465.1 Streptomyces sp. CBMA123
CCGGGCGTCGGCGGCGCGGTCGCCGACCCGCAGCAGCCGGTCGGCGGCGGCGGCCGCGCCGGGTGCGGCCAGGTCGAGCACATGCCCGGCCGGGAAGCCCGTGCCGCGCAGGCCCATGGTCCGCCACATCCGCCAGTCGCCGGACGGCAGGGGCACCAGGTGGCCGCCGGGGTCGGTCACAGCTCGCCGTCCTCTCGGGACGCGTCGGCGGCGGCGCCTTCCTTGGCCCACAGCAGCGCGTCGATGATCGCGGCGCCCTGGGCGACGGTGCGGGTCTGCATCACGCTGCGGACCGGGACGTCGACGCCGAGGGCGTCCCGGACGCCGGAGATGAGCTGGACGGCCAGCAGCGAGTGCCCGCCCAGGTCGTAGAAGTCGTCCTCGATGCCGATGGGTTCGACGCCGAGCACCTCGGACCAGATCTTGGCCAGGGCGCGTTCGGTGTCGGTGCGGGGTGCCACGTAGCCGGTCAGGGCGTCCTCCTCGGTTGCGGCGTCGCGGGCCGCGCGCCGGGTCAGCAGTTCGGCCGGGCAGAGCTCGGCGACGGGGGTGTCGGGCCGGTCCAGGAGGTCGTCCAGGACGGTCCGGTAGTGCGCCGCCAGCTGCTCCGCGGTGGCGGCGGTGAAGATGTCGGTGCTGTACTCCAGGGCCGCGTGCAGGTCGGGCCCGGCGTCCACGAGGGTGAGCATCAGCTCGTACTGGGCGGTGCGGTGCGCCAGCGGGTACGGCGCCAGGCGCAGCTGCCCCCAGGTGGCGGCGGCGCCGTCGGCGGTGCCGAGCACGAAGCCGGCGGTCTCGGCGTGGGCGTGCGGCCGCTGCAGCACGAAGACCGCCTGGAACAGCGGGTTGCGGCCGGGCTCGCGGCGCGGTTGCACCGTCTCCAGGACGAGGGACATCGGGTACGCCTGGTGGTCCAGGGCGGCCAGCACGGTGCGGTGCAGCCGGGCGGTGAAGGCGCGGGGCGTCACGCCGTCCTCGAAGCCGGCCCGGACGGCGACCATGTTGGTGAAGTAGCCGACGGTGTCCTCGGCGTCCTTGGCGCCCCGGTTGGCGGCGGCGGTGCCGACGATCAGCTCCGACTGGCCGCCGGCGTGGTGCAGGGCGATCTGGAAGGCCGCCAGCAGCACGGTGTAGAGCGTGGTGCCGGTCTCCTGGGCGAGGGCGCGCAGCCGGGCGGTCCGCTCGGCGTCGACCTGGAACGGGATCCGCGCGCCCCGGTAGCTGGGGGCCGCCGGGTGCGGCGCGTCCAGCGGGAGGTCGAGCAGCGGCAGCGGCCCGGCGAGTTCCTCGCGCCAGTAGGCCTGGAGGGCCTCGCCGGCGGGCCCGGCCAGCAGTCGGCGCTCGCGGCTGACCTGGTCGGCGTAGCGGCCGGCCGGGGCGGTCCGCTCCGGCGTGGTGCCGGCGGCCAGGGCGGTGTAGCGGCGGCCGAGTTCGGCGGTCAGGTTGACCATCGACCAGAGGTCGGCGGCGATGTGGTGGACGGTCAGCAGCAGGACGTGGGCGTCCTGGGCGCGGACCAGCAGGTCGGCCCGGAGCACCGGATCGTGGGCCAGGTCGAAGGGGCGGCGGGCGAGCGCGGAGAGCCGCTCGGACAGCTGCTCCGGGTCGTCCCCGGTGGCGTCGGTGACCCGCAGTTCGATCGGGTCCGCGCTGAGCACGGGGACGGTCTCGCCGCCGCTCACCCGGTAGCGGGTGCGCAGCGTCTCGTGCCGGTCGGCGACCTGGCGCAGGGCGGTGCCCAGCGCCTCGGTGTCCAGCGGGCCGGTCAGCTCCAGGGCGACCGGGATGTTGTAGGCGGAGGCGGCCGGGTCCTGCTGCTGGACGTGCCAGATCGAGCGCTGGCCCAGGGTCATGCCGGGGCCCTCGGCGGCCGCGCCGTCGGCGGGGCCGGACCGCGGCTCGTCGAGTGGGGTGGCCGCGGCGGCGAGGGCGTCGAGGTCGGCGCCGCCGAGCATCAGGCTGAGCGGCAGTTCGACGCCGAGGTCCTCGCGGATCCGGTTGGCGAGCAGGACGGCGGCCAGCGAGTCGATGCCCAGGCTGGTGAGCGGCACCCCGGTGGTGGCGACCTGCCCGGCGGCGCCGCCGAGTGCGTCGGCGATCCGCTGCCGCAGCACCCGGTGGACGAGCGCGGTGCGCTCGGCCGGGGCCAGCGCGGCCACCTCGGCCGGGCCGGGCAGGGTCTCGGCGGCCGCCCGGGACGGGCCGCCGCCGAGCGGCTCGAACTCCCCGGCGGCGTAGCGCTGTCGGCTGAGCGAGCGCTGGATCTTGCCGCTGGTGGTCTTGGGGACGGTGCCGGGCCGGAGCAGCAGCACCTCGTGGACGGCGACGTCGCAGCGGTCCATCACCGCGGCGCGCACGGCCGCGGTGGCCTCGGCGACGTCGAGGGTGGCCAGTGCGCGGCCCTCGACCTCCTGGAGGACGACGAGCACCTGCTCGCCGTCGTGCTCGGCGGCGACGGCGGCGCCGCAGCCGGACCGGAAGGCGGGGTGGGCGTCCTCGACGGCGAGTTCGACGTCGGTGGGGTAGAAGTTGCGGCCGCGGACGATGATCAGGTCCTTGCTGCGGCCGGTCACGTACAGCTCGCCGTCGGCGAGGAAGCCGAGGTCGCCGGTGCGCAGCCAGTCGCGCGGGTCGGTGTCGTCCTGGCCGGCCGGGCGGGCGGCGAAGACCTCCGCGGTGGTGTCCGGGTTGTCCCAGTAGCCGCGGGCGACGCTCGGGCCGTGCACCCAGATCTCGCCGACCCGGCGCTCGGGCAGCGGCTGCTTGGTGGCGGGATCGACGATCAGCAGCTGCTGGTCGTCGGCGGGCCGGCCGGTGCCGACCAGGGCGCGGGCCGGGCGGTCGGTGCCGGGGGTCTCGGCCCGGCCGGCTTCCAGACCGGCGGCGTCCACCTCCAGGACGGTCGGCTCGGCGGCGGCCGGGGTGCCGGTGACGAACAGGGTCGCCTCGGCCATGCCGTAGCAGGGCAGGAAGCTGCTGCGGCGGAAGCCGCAGTCCGCGAAGGCCGCCTCGAAGGCGTCCAGGGTCGCGGCGCGGATCGGCTCGGCGCCGTTGAAGGCCACCCGCCAGGTGCTGAGGTCGAGTTCGGCGCGGTCCGCGTCGGTGGCCAGCCGGGCGCACATCTCGTACGCGAAGTTGGGGCCGCCGCTGAGTTCGGCGCCCTCGGCGGAGATGGCCCGCAGCCACTGCATCGGGCGGCGCAGGAAGCTCATCGGGGACATCAGGGTGACCGGGAAGCCCGCGTACAGCGGGGTGAGGATGCCGCCGATCAGGCCCATGTCGTGGTACGGCGGGAGCCAGACCACGGCGCTGGTCTCCTCGTGGCAGTCGAACGCCTCGCTGATCATGCGGAGGTTGTGCAGCAGGTTGCCGTGGCTGAGCATCACGCCCTTGGGCGCCGCGGTGGAGCCCGAGGTGTACTGCAGGAAGGCGGGGCTGTCGGTGTCCGGCCGGTGGCCGCTCCACCGGTCGGCGAGCCCGGCGTCCAGCCCGTCGGTGGCGGCGGTGCGCAGCCCGTCCAGGCCGAGTCCGGCGCCGTCGCGGCCGAGCAGGTCGAGCACCGGGGTGACGGTGAGGGCGAAGCCGGCCCGGGCGTCGGCGGCGATCGAGCCGAGCCGGGAGGCGTTGCGCAGGGAGCGCGGCGGGTAGACCGGGACGGGCACGACCCCGGCGTAGAGGGCGCCGAAGAAGGCCCTGACGTAGTCCAGGCCCGGCGGGTAGAGCAGCAGGGCGCGGTCGGTTGCGGCGGCGCCCTGCTCGCGCAGCAGGCCGGCCACCGTACGGGCGTCGCGGTCCAGTTCGGCGTAGCTGATGGTCTCGGCGGTGTCGCCGTCGCCGAGGAAGCGGTAGGCGGTGCGCTCCGGGGCCGCTTCGGCCCGGCCGCGCAGCAGCCCGACGAGGGTCGAGGTCATCAGCGGGTTCCCCCCTGGTCGGTGGTCGGGCCGCGGTGGCTCGCGGCCGCGGCCACCTCGGCGCGCCGGATCTTGCCGGACGAGGTCTTCGGGAGCGCGGCGGTGAACTCGACGCCGCCGGGCACCTGGTGCGGCTGGAGCCGTTCCCGGCACCAGGCGCTGAGTTCGGCCGCGGTGAGCGCTCCGGTGGCCACCACGGTGGCCCGCACGCGCTGGCCGCCGTCCGCGAGGGTCTCGCCCCACACGGCGGCCTCGGTGAGCAGCGGGTGGTCGAGCAGGACCCGCTCGACCTCCACCGGATTGACCTTCTTGCCGCCGACGTTGACGAAGGTGTCCTTGCGGCCGATCAGGTGCAGCCGGCCGGCGTCGTCGAGCCGGGCGAGGTCGCCGGTGCGGTACCAGCCGTCGTGCAGCACGGCGGCGGTGGTCTCCGGCCGGTCCAGGTAGCCGAGGAACATGGCGGGGGTGCGGACCAGCAGCAGGCCCTCCGCGCCGGGGGCGACGTCGCGGTCGGCGTCGTCGACCAGCCGCAGGTCCACGCCGGGGACGGGCCGGCCGACGCCGTCGGCGCCGGCCGCGCCGGCCGCGGTGTCGGCCTCCGGCCGCCGGCAGGCGATGATCCCGGCCTCGGTGCAGCCGTAGACCTCGCTGACCCGGACGCCGAAGCGGTCGGCGAACCGGTCGGCGGTGTCCGGGTGCAGGGCCGCCCCGGAGGACAGGCAGAGCCGCAGCGGCAGCGGGCCCGCCGCGGCGCTCGCGCCGGCCGAGCGGGTCAGCAGGTCGCAGGCGAGCGGGGTGGCGACCAGCACGGTGGCGCCGGTGCGCTCCAGTTCGGCGACGAGCCGGCCGGGGGTGAAGCGGCCGAGCAGCACCAGCCGGGCGCCGGTCAGCAGCGAGGTGACCAGGCCGGCGACCATCCCGAAGGAGTGCAGCAGCGGTACGGCCGTCAGCACGGTGTCCTGCGGGCCGTAGCCGAAGGAGGCGCGGTAGATCAGGCCGCCCTGCACCAGGTTGTGCTGGGTGTGCACGGCCGCCTTGGGCTCCCCGGTGGAGCCGGAGCTGAACTGGTGCAGGAACGGGGCGTCGCCGTCCGGCTCGGCCGGGGCCGGCCGCTCGGCCTCGCCGGCCTGGGGCAGT
>NZ_MECK01000337.1 GCF_014596465.1 Streptomyces sp. CBMA123
CCAGCCCGGCCCCGCGCCCGCGCCGGGAGGGCCAGGGCGCCCCGGGCGACCCGCGCCGCCAGCCGCAGCGCTCGCGCGAACTGCAGGCCAAGATCGAGGACGCCGTCCTGGCCCGGCACGACAAGCCGGCCGTCAAGCTGCCCAAGACCTTCGGCGAGCCCGAGGGCGAGCGCCTGCAGAAGGTGCTGGCCCGGGCCGGCATCGGCAGCCGGCGCGCCTGCGAGGAGCTGATCGAGCAGGGCCGGGTCGAGGTCAACGGCAAGCAGGTCACCGAGCAGGGCAAGCGGGTCGACCCGGAGAAGGACGAGATCAAGGTGGACGGCCTGACCGTCGCCACCCAGTCCTACCTGTTCTTCGCGCTCAACAAGCCGGCCGGCGTCGTCTCCACCATGGAGGACCCGGACGGGCGCCAGTGCCTGGGCGACTACGTGACCAACCGGGAGACCCGGCTGTTCCACGTCGGCCGGCTGGACACCGAGACCGAGGGCATCATCCTGCTCACCAACCACGGCGAGCTGGCCCACCGTCTCACCCACCCCAAGTACGGCGTGACCAAGACCTACCTGGCCGCCATCCAGGGCCCGATCCCGCGTGACCTGGGCAAGCGGCTGGCCCAGGGCGTGGAGCTGGAGGACGGCTACGCGCGCGCCGACAGCTTCAAGGTGATCTCCAACGTCGGCAAGAACTACCTGGTCGAGGTGACCCTGCACGAGGGTCGCAAGCACATCGTCCGGCGGATGCTGTCCGAGGTCGGCTTCCCGGTGGAGAAGCTGGTGCGCACCCACTTCGGTCCGATCGCGCTCGGCGACCAGAAGTCGGGCTGGCTGCGCCGGCTGACCAACCCGGAGGTCGGTCAGCTGATGCGCGAGGTCGGCCTGTAAGGGTCCGGCTTCTTCAGCGGTTGTTCGTCGGAGGGTCCCCCGCCCGTGGTGGCGGGGGACCCTCCGACGTGTGTGTGAGCCGGGACGCAACCGCTGGTCACGGCCTTGTCAGCGCCATGATCCGTGGCCGAGGATGGCCACCGGACCACTGCCCCGCCGTGTGGCGGGACTGCGCCAGCACCGGCGCCGGAGGGGTGGTCCGGGGCGAACAGGGGGAGACGGCGTCGTGTCCGATGCAGCACTGGGACGGTCCGCCGGACACGCGCTCGGCCCGTTGGGACTGGCCGAGCCGGACGGACAGGTGTACGCGGCGCTGGTCGCCAGTCCGCAGTCCACCGCGGAGGAGCTGGCCGGGAGCTGCGGCCTGACGCTCCAGCAGAGCGTGCGCGCGCTGGACCGGTTGGCGCAGCAGGGGATGGCCACCCGGGCGCCGGTGGACCGGGAGCGCTACCTGCCGGTCGCTCCGGACGTGGCGATAGGGACCCTGATCGGCCACCGGGAGTCCGAACTGCGCAGCGCCCGGGCCGAGATGCACCGGCTGATGGACGCCTTCCGGGAGGCCTCGCGCTACACCGACCCGGCGCACTCGGTGGAGGTGCTGACCGGTGGTGAGGCGATAGCGCAGCGGCTGGAGCACATCACCGGGAGCAGCCAGTACCAGGTCCGCGGCTTCGACCGCCCGCCGTACATCCAGGACCCGGTGGCGGCGATGCCGCAGCAGCGGCGGCGGCTGCGGGAGGGGCTGCGGTTCCGGACCATCTACGACCGGGAGGCGGTGGCCTGGCCCGGTCGGCTGGAGCGGAACATCCTGGTCGGCGTCGCGGACGGCGAGGAGGCCCGGGTGCGGCCGACGCTGCCGATGAAGATGATCATCTCGGACGACCGGATGGCGATCATCCCGATCAGCGTCGGCGACAGCGTGCTGGACGCGGCCTACGTGATCCACCCCTCGGCGCTGCTTCAGGCGCTGGACACCCTGTTCGAGGCGGAGTGGGAACGCGCCGTGCAGCTGCAGGCCGCGATCGGCACCGGGGACGCCTCGGCGGAGCCGGACGCCGACCACCGCAAGCTGCTCGGCCTGCTGGCCGCCGGGCTGACCGACGAGTCGATCGCCCGCTCGCTGGGCTGGAGCGCCCGGACCACCCAGCGGCGGCTGCAGGCCCTGATGCGCTCGCTGGGCGCCACCACCCGCTTCCAGGCCGGGATGGCGGCCCGGGAGCGGGGGTGGCTCTAGGGTCTCTGCCCATCGGATCCGGACGCCTGGCCGGACGCCGTTCAGCTCCAGGGGCTGAGGGAGGCCCAGCGGCCGTCCGGGCCGCGCTCGACCTTTTCCAGGCCGAGCACGGCGGAGCGGTTCAGCCGCCCGTAGATGTGCGGGAAGAGGACGCCCGGGGTGGCCCCCGGCGGCGGGGCGCCGTGCGCGGCCTCCCACTTCACCATCGGCTCCACCAGTGCCTCCTCGATCAGCAGCACCATCAGCGGGTCCGGGGTGTCGGTGAAGAAGGCGTTGGCCACCGCGAGCGCCGTCTGCTCGTCCGCCGAGCAGTGGATGAACCCGTCGGTGAGCAGTGAGGCGGTGGCGTACGGGCGGCCGGGGTCGGACAGCCAGTCGTCCAGGGGGGCGAGATGGAGGATCATGTTCCTTTTGTACCCGCTTTCCGGTCCTGAGCGGTCGTCACGGGCCCTCCGGCGTCACAGCCCGGCCACCTTGGCGGAGGCGGAGACCTCGTACACCAGGGTGAGGCTGCGGCGGGCGCCCGGGCCGAGCGGGACGTCCCAGCGGACGATGCCCTCGGCGTCGAGCGAGTCCGGCGCCGGGGAGCACTCCTCCTTGCGCAGCCGCACCTCGACCGCGGCCACCTCGGAGACCGGCACCCGTTCACGCACCGTGACCAGCCGCTCGTCCCGCTCCTCCGGGCCGGAGAAGCGGGACATGTGCAGCCGGACGGTGCGGGTGGTGGTCTGGCGGCCGCTCAGCGCGGCGCTGCTCCGGCGTTCGTCCGTCTCGCGGACCACCCGGTAGTCGTCCGTGCTGCCGAAGGACAGCTCGGCGTCGGCGCCCGCGGCGGTGAAGCGCAGCTCGCCGCGACCGGTGAAGCCGCTGCCGCGCACCAGCTCGACCGGGCCGGCCAGCAGCGGGTGCCCGGCCGTGTTGCGGAACCGGACCACCTGGGTGACCAGCGGGGACAGCTCCGGGGCGCAGGCGTACTCGCTGCCCGCCGGGCCGGTGAAGGCACCCAGCGGGACCCGGTGCGCCCGGCCGTCGGAGCGGACGGTCGCCGGGGCGGGGGCGGGCAGCACCCGGACCTCGCCGCCGTCGTCCAGGCCGGGGACGGCGGCGCCCGGGCCGAGGGTGCCGACCTCCTCCTCGCGCAGCTCGACGTCGACCGTGCGGCGCTCCTCGTCGGTGCGCTCGCGCAGGGTCAGGACGTCCTCGGTGAGCGCGGGCGGGTCGGTGGCGAGGGCGGAGCGGGCGGTGGAGAAGGTCAGCCGGGCGCCGGTCCAGTCCTCGCCGGTGCGCTGCCAGACCACCGCCTCCGACTCCAGGCGCAGGCTGCCGGCGTCCAGGGTGGCGCGGTACGAGGGGCGCCACAGGGCGCAGGGCACGAGGTGGTGGACGGTCAGCCCGGCCGGGCCGGGGCGCTCGGCCTCGACGGTGAGCTCCAGGTGGGCGTGCAGCTCGGCGGGCTCCTCCTCGGCCGCGTCCAGGGCCAGCAGGGCCTGGGAGCGCTCCTGGTCCACGCGGCGCAGCCGGGAGCGGGTGGCGCGCAGTTCCTCGCCGTAGCGCTCACGCTCGGCGTCCACCCGGTCCAGCTCGCGGGCCCAGCGGGTGCGTTCGATCTCGCCGCCGCCGGCGCCCTCGCCGATCTCGCGCAGCAGGTCCGCGGAGAGCTGGGCGAGCAGGGCGAGCCGGGCCTCCAGTCGGGCGCGGGTCTGGTCCGCCAGCCGCGACTCGGCCTCCAGCGCGTGCAGCCGGTGGCGCAGCGCGGAGTCCGCCGGGCCGGGTGGCAGCGGGGCGCGCGGGGCCCAGGTGCGCACCAGCCGGGCCTCCAGCACCCGGGTGCCGGGGTCGGCGGCCTCGACGCGCAGGGTGCGGTCCACGGCCAGGGCGGTGAGCGGGCCCAGCCGCAGCCGCTGGACGCCCCCGGTGAGCTCGACCGTCACCGAGCGTTCGACCTGGGCGCGGTCCTCCAGGCAGGTGACGGCGGTGACGGGGAGGGGGACGGTCTCTTCGGTCATCTGTCAGTTCCTCCGGTTTCCGCCGACGATGGCCTTTCCGGCCGGGATCTTGATCTGGTAGCCGCCGTCCAGCTCGGTGCGGCCGCCCGGTGGCAGTTCGACCCGCCAGAGCCGGGTGCCGGCCGGGCACTCCGGGGTCGGGACGGCCGGGGCCTGCCAGTCGGCGCGCTCCTCGATCCGGATCTCGGCGTCGGAGGCGACGGGCACGCGCTCGCGGACCTCGACCGTGACGGCGCGGCCGAGCCGGTTGGCCAGCTGGACGTGCACCCGGTGGTCGAGCACGGTGCTGTTGCCCTTCAGCATGCCGGTGGCGGACTCGTGCAGCTCGGTCCGGCGCGCCACCTCGATGCTCTCGGTGACGCCGATGCCCAGGCTTCTGGTGCCGCCCGGGGCGAGGGTCGGCAGGGCGGCGGTGAGCAGGAACTCGTCGTCCACGGTGACCTCCACCGGGCCGGCCAGCACGGCGCGGTCGGTGCGGTTGACGAGCACCAGGGTCGCGTACACCTTCGCCTCGACGGCGGGGACGGTGACGTACTCGGGGCGGACGGAGAGCGGGACGCCGTCCACCGTGACGGTGTGCCAGGTGCCGTCGGACGGGATGTCGGCGCGGGCCGCGGCGTCGAAGCGGTGGTCGAAGGAGCCGGCCGACTCCCGGGGTGGGACGGCGTGGCGGGGGAGGGCGAGGCGGGCCAGGCGGCCGCCCTCGCGGCCGCCGGGCAGCAGCTGCGCCAGCTCGTCGCGCTCGACCCGGGCCGGGGTGGGGCGCAGGGTGCCGCGCCGGCCGGAGGGGTCGTCGGGGCCGGCCAGCTGGAGGTCGGGGTAGTCGAGCAGGACGGCTTCCGGCGCGAATCCGGTGGCCGGGGGCGGGGCCGCGCTGCGGCGGCGGGCGCGGCGGGACTCCTCGGGCGGGGCGCCGCCGAAG
>NZ_MECK01000338.1 GCF_014596465.1 Streptomyces sp. CBMA123
GGTCCGGCGGGCTCCGGCGGTACCGGTGAGGGCCGCTCCGGCGGCGGTACGGCCGGGAGCCCGTCGGCGCCGCCGAGCGGCCGCCCTTCCGGCTCCCCCGAGCCGGAGCACACCACGCCCGCCGCGACCGTCCCGCCGGGCCCGGAACCGTCCGCCGGCAGCTCCGGTTCCTCGGCGCCGAGCCCGCACGCGGGTACGCATTAGCGGGCTGGCCAGGGCATTTGCCTCTGATCCCGAGGGTCGTCTATGGTGGTAGATCGTTCGTTTGATTCATTTGACTGGCGCCCTATTCCCATCTGGCGCCCTTGGCGCGTTCCGGCGATCCGTGGCTGACCGCATAGAGGCGGTTGTGAAACAGAACCCCGGACTTTGGCGCGTGCCACTTCCGGAAGGTTTTGCATGTCTCTCGTTGACGACGCCCGCTTCGCCATGCCCGCGAACGAGGCTGCCGCCGATGTCACCGACACCACCGACACCACCGACCTGACTGCCGAGGCTGCGGAGATCGCCGCCGAGGTCACCGAGGTCACCGAGACCGCCGACGCCGCCGAGACCGTCGAGGAGCCGGCGGAGGCCGCCGAGCCCACCATCACCTTCGGCGACCTGGGCCTGCACGACGACGTCGTGCGCGCCCTCGCCAAGCGCGGCGTCACCACCCCGTTCCCGATCCAGGCCGCGACCATCCCGGACGCCCTGGCCGGCAAGGACGTGCTGGGCCGTGGCCGTACCGGCTCCGGCAAGACCCTCAGCTTCGGCCTGCCGCTGCTGACCCGCCTCGCCGACGGCGAGCGCACCAAGCCCAAGCACCCGCGCGGCCTGATCCTGGTCCCGACCCGCGAGCTGGCCATGCAGGTCGCCGACGCCCTGGAGCCCTTCGGCTCGGTGCTCGGCCTCAAGCTCAAGGTCGTCTGCGGCGGCACCTCGATGTCGAACCAGATCTACGCGCTGGAGCGCGGCGTCGACGTCCTGGTCGCCACCCCCGGCCGACTGCGTGACCTGCTGAACCGCGGCTCCGCGAAGCTCGCCGACGTCAAGACCGTCGTGCTCGACGAGGCCGACCAGATGGCCGACATGGGCTTCCTGCCCGAGGTCACCGAGATCCTCGACCAGGTGCCGGCCGGCGGCCAGCGCCTGCTGTTCTCCGCCACCCTGGAGAACGAGATCGACACCCTGGTCAAGCGCTACCTGAAGAACCCGGTCACCCACGAGGTCGACCCGTCGGCCGGCGCGGTCACCACCATGACCCACCACATCCTCGTGGTGAAGCCCAAGGACAAGGCGCCGATCACCAACGCGATCGCCGCCCGCAAGGGCCGCACGATCATCTTCGTCCGCACCCAGATGGGCGCCGACCGCGTCGCCGAGCAGCTCCTCGAGGCCGGCGTGAAGGCCGACGCGCTGCACGGCGGCATGACCCAGGGCGCCCGTACCCGCGTCCTCGGCGACTTCAAGGACGGCTACGTCAACGTCGTCGTCGCCACCGACGTCGCCGCCCGCGGCATCCACGTCGACGGCATCGACCTGGTCCTCAACGTGGACCCGGCCGGCGACCACAAGGACTACCTGCACCGCTCCGGCCGCACCGCGCGTGCCGGCCGCTCCGGCGCCGTCGTCACCCTGGTGCTGCCGCACCAGCGCCGCGGCGTGTTCCGCCTGATGGAGGACGCGGGCGTCGACGCCAGCCGCCACATCCTGGACCACGCCTTCGACGCCGAGGTCGCCAAGATCACCGGCGCCCGCTCGCTCACCGAGGTTCAGGCCGAGAGCGCCGCCAACATCGCCGGTGCCGCCGAGCGCGAGCTCGCCGACATGACCCGTCAGCTGGAGCGCGCGCAGCGCCGCGCCACCGAGCTGCGCGAGGAGGCCGACCGCCTGGCCTCCCGTGCGGCGCGCGAGCGGGCCGAGCTGGGCATCGAGGACGAGGCCCCGTCCGCGTCCGAGGAGGCCGGCGAGGAGACCGCCAAGGCCGCCGCCCCGGCCGCCGCCGAGGCTCCCGCCGCCAAGACCGAGGAGCGCACCCCGGCCTACCGCGAGGCGCGCACCGAGCGTCCGGCCTTCGGCCGCGACCGTGACCGGGACCGTGACGACCGCCGCTCCGGTGGTTTCAACCGGGACCGTGACGACCGTCGCTCGGGCGGCTTCAACCGTGACGACCGCGGCGACCGTGGCGCCCGCTCGGGCGGTTTCAACCGTGACGACCGCGGCGACCGCGGCCCCCGCTCGGGTGGCTTCAACCGTGACGACCGTGGTGGCTTCGGTGCCGGCCGTGACCGTGACGACCGTGGCGCCCGCTCGGGTGGCTTCAACCGTGACGACCGCGGCGACCGCGGTGGCTTCAACCGTGACCGCGACGACCGCGGCGGCCGCTCCTTCGGCGACCGTCCGGCCCGCTCCTTCGGCGACCGCCCGGCCTTCGGCCGGGACCGCGACGAGCGCGGCGGCAGCAGCAGCCGTCCGTTCGCCCGCCGCGACGACCACCGCTCCGGCGGCCGTCCGCAGGCCTCCGGCGGCTTCAACCGTGACCGTGACGACCGTGGCGCCCGCTCGGGCGGCTTCAACCGTGACGACCGCGGTGGCTTCAACGGCGGCGGCTTCAACCGCGACGACCGCAAGCCGCGCTGGAAGAACTGACGTCGTACGGCCGGTGATCGATCGCCGGCCGACTGACTGACTGAACCCACGATGGTCGGACCGCATGGTCGGACCACACACGAAGGGCCCGCTCCGTCCCCCGGAGCGGGCCCTTCGTGCTTCCCCCGTATCCCCCGATACCCCCCCGAACACCTCGCTGTCGCTCGCCCCCCGAGGTGTTGTTCTGGAGGTGAGAATAACCTGTGGCGCGCCCTGAGGGTAGTCCCGTAGCGTCACGGACATGAGCAGCAGACTGCATGACGTGGCACGGGTGAACGAGGAGATCGCCGAGCGGGGGAGCTACCGGACGGCCGGGGGCGAAACCGTGCGGGTGGGGGAGCAGTTGGCGGCGGCGCGGGCCGGCACGGTGTCGTACACACCCAAGGACCTGGACGCGCTGCTGGCCGAAGGCGGCAGGGGAGCGCTGACCGGCCGGATCGAGGTGACGGCCGAGGGGAGCATGGAGGCCGCCGGGCGGCTGGTCGCGGCCGGCGCCGGGCCGGTCGGGGTGCTGAACTTCGCCTCCGCGCGCAACCCCGGCGGCGGCTACCTGCGCGGCGCCCGCGCCCAGGAGGAGGACCTGTGCCGCAGCGCGCTGCTGTACAGCTGCCTGGTGGAGGCACCGGACTACTACGAGGCGCACCGGGCCTCGACGGACCTGCGGTACAGCCACCGGGTGATCGCCTCGCCCGCGGTGCCGGTGATCCGGGGCCGCCGGGGCGACCTGCTGGCCCGGCCGTACCCGGTCACCTTCCTGACCTCGCCCGCCCCCAACGCCGGTCAGCTGGAACGGCGTTCGGCCGGGGTGGACGTCCGGGGCGTGCTCGCCGAGCGGGCCGTCCGGGTGCTCGCCGCGGCGGCCCGGCACGAGGTCCGGGCCCTGGTGCTCGGCGCCTGGGGCTGCGGGGTGTTCCGCAACGACCCGGCCCAGGTCGCCGAGGCTTTCGAGGGCGCGCTGGCCCGCTACGGGGGCGCGTTCGAGCAGGTGGTGTTCGCGGTGTGGGACCGCTCACCGGTCTCGGCGAACCGGGCGGCCTTCGAGGCGCGGTTCGGCGCGGCGGTCGTCCCGTCCTGACCGGGGGCGCGACTCAGCGCTTGCGGGCGGACAGCACCGTCGCGGCCGTGGACGCCGCCGCGACCACCCCGGTGACGGCGAAGACGGACGGCCAGGCGCCGATCCGCTTCGCCAGCGGGTGCGAACCGCCGAAGGCCGCCACGTACAGGCCGGTCAGCGCCGCCGCGGCCACCGGGCCCGAACGGCGGCGCCACTGCGCGGCCGCCCCGGCACCGGCCACCGCCAGCACCGCGCCGCCCAGTTCGCGCCGGCCGCTCCAGCGGGCGACACCGTAACCGCCGACCAGACCGCTCGCCGCGGTCAGCGCGGCGGGCGCGGCGGCCGCGAGCGCGTTCGGGACCTTCGCCATCGTCGACTCCACTCGTAGGGGTTCGCGTTCCGGCTTCCGACCATAACCCGGTGAACGGGACGGCCGTCCGGGGGCCTCCGGGCCGTCGGCCCGCTACCCGAAGGCCGACACCGTGGACATCCCCGGCACCATCCGGGCCAGCCGCTCCGCCGTCTCCGCCCGGTCCAGCACCCGCTCCAGCCGTAGGTCGCCCGGGAGCTCCTCGATGAAGCGCCCGGCCGACCAACTGCGCTCGTACGGCAGCGGCTCCAGCACCAGGGTGCGCACACCGTCCAGCACCGGGATGTCGCTGGGCGTGCCCTCGTTCCAGAGCCAGGAGCCGTCCGGCGCGACCAGGTTGAAGGCGCCGGTGGCGATCAGCCGGCGGCCCTCCGGGGACTCCGTCCGGGCCAGCGCCACCACCTCCGGGTCCTGCGGGGTGCCGGGCAGGTGGCCGCCGCCGATCAGCACGTCGGCGAGCAGGGTGTGCAACTGGAAGGTGTCGCTCAGGCCGCTCATCCGCAGCAGGTAGCCGGTGCCGGTGGGGCGGTCGAGGACCAGCAGCGGCTCGTCGTCGAGCACCAGGGCCAGGTGGGTCAGGCCCTTGAAGTCGTGCCGCTCGCCCTCGTACCGGTCGAACAGCTCCAGCAGCACCCCGGTGACGCCCGAGGCGCGGGCCTCGGCCCGGACCGGCGCGTGGGCGTACACCGCCCAGGCGGCCTGCTGCCACAGGTGCAGCGTCCACCAGGCGACCACGGCCAGGTGGGCGTTCCAGGCGTCGAGGAGCTCCGGGTCCTCGATCCGGGCGTGCGCCTCGGCCGGATCGTCCGTCTCCTGGTCCGGCAGCGGCCCGCCGCCGGTCCGCGCCCAGTGCTCGACCAGCCGCTGGGCGCCGGTCAGCGCCCCGCGCAGCCCGGCCAGCACCGGCCCGGCGCAGGCCACCGGATCGGCGCCGGACTCCACGCAGGCGCCCACCACCATC
>NZ_MECK01000339.1 GCF_014596465.1 Streptomyces sp. CBMA123
CGGCGCCGGTCGGCGGGGCCGTCGCCTTGCCGTCCGCCGCCGACGGGTCGCAACCGGTCAGCGCCAGGCCGACGGTGAGGACGAGTCCGGCGAATCCGGCCAGGCCGGCCGCCCGGCGACGCCCGGGTATCGGTGAAGCCATGAGGGGAGAACGCTCCGTTCCGTATGGGTGAGGCGTGCGATTCAAGCAGAGCCCGCACACGTGGTGACCACGGTTTCCCCACTCGTTGGCAGATCGAGATCTTCCGACTACCGAACGCGACGACAACGGACGGGCTGCCGGGACATCCGGGGGTATAGCGCGGGAGCGCGGGGCGTTATGGCATGTTCCGGACACCACAGGCGGATCGCTACGGTTCCGGCAACCCCCACGCCGAACGAGGAGACCCCATGCTCCGATTCCGTGCGCTCGCCGTCGCCGCAGCCTTCGCGACCGTCGCGCTCACCGCAGCCCCCGCCGTCAGCGCCCCCGCTGACGACCCGTCCATAGCCGCCGCCCTGGCCGCCCCCGCCCCCGCCCGCACCGCCGCCGTCCCGCCCGCCCTGCTGCACGCGATGCAGCGCGACCTCGGGCTGGCCCCGCAGGCCGCCGCCGACCGGATCGCCCGGGAGGGCCGGGCCGCCGCGGTCCGCAGCTCCCTGAGCCGGGCGCTCGGCGACCGCTGGGCCGGCGCCTGGGTCGACGGTCCGCAGGCCGAGCTGGTGGTCGCCACCACGGACGCCGCCGCCGCCCGGACCATCACCGCCGACGGCGGCCGGGCCACCGTCGTCCGGCACTCGCTGACGTCACTGGACCGGGCCAAGGACGCGCTCGACCGGGCCGCCGCGTCCGCCGCGCCGGACGCCACCCCGGTCTGGTACGTGGACGTGCGCGCCAACACCGTCGTGGTGCGGTCCGCCGACGACGCCCGCACCGCGGCCTTCCTGGACCGGTCCGGGGTGGACCGCGCGCTGGTCCGGGTCGAGCGGGCCACCGCCGCGCCCCGGCCGCTCGCCGACCTGCATGGCGGGGACGCCTACTACATCGACAACGCCGCCCGCTGTTCGATCGGCTTCCCGGTCACCCAGAACGGCCAGCCCGGCTTCGTCAGCGCCGGCCACTGCGGCCAGCCCGGCTCCAACGCGACGTCCTCCGACGGCAGTTCGATCGGCACCTTCCAGGGCTCGACCTTCCCGGGCAACGACTGGTCCTGGGTGGCGGCCGGGTCCGACTGGACCGCCCAGCCGCAGGTGAACGACTACCAGGGCGGCGCGGTGACAGTGGCCGGCTCGAACGAGCAGTCCGTCGGCGGCTCGGTCTGCCGCTCCGGCTCCACCACCGGCTGGCACTGCGGCACCGTCGAGGAGCAGAACGCCACCGTCAACTACCAGGAGGGCAGCGTCTACGGCGTCACCCGCACCAACGTGTGCGCCGAACCGGGCGACTCCGGCGGCTCGTTCATCTCCGGCGACCAGGCCCAGGGCGTGACCTCGGGCGGCTCCGGCGACTGCACCTCGGGCGGCGAGACCTACTTCCAGCCGGTCAACCCGATCCTCAGCACCTACGGGCTGACCCTGGCCACCGGCTGACCCGTCCGGGGCCGGTGGGCTCCGCGGACCCCACCGGCCCCGGCCTCACGACCCCGCCTCGGCCTCACAACCCACCGGCCCCTGGCCTCACAACCCCGCCGTCCGGCGCTCGAACACCTCGGGCCGGGCGGTCTCCAGCGCCGTGGACACGGCGCCGAGGAGCACCGCCTCCTCGCCCAGCAGGCTCGGTGCGAGCGTCGGACGCATCGGGGCGAAGCGGCCCAGGGCCCGCTCCAACGGTTCCAGCAGCAGGTCCGCGCTGCTGCCGATGCCGCCACCGAGCACCAGCAGGTCCGGGTCGAGCACCGCGGAGAGCACCGCGACGGCGTAGGCGAGCCGGTCCGCTTCCCACTCCACCGCCCGCAGCGCCGCGCCGTCCCCGGCCCGGGCCCGCTCGAAGACCTGCTTGGCCGTCAGCCGCCGGCCGCCCTTGCCCTCCAGCCCGAACTCCCGGGCGGCCCGCACCACCGCGTCCGCCGCGGCCTCCTGCTCCAGGGTCGTCGCGGCCGACTCGCCCAGGCGGGCGGGCACCGGCACCAGGCCGATCTCGCCCAGCGCGCCGTGGGCGCCGACCAGCAGCTCACCGTCCTTGACCACCCCCACCCCGATCCCGGTGCCGACCAGCAGGTAGGCGAACATCCGGCTGCCCCGCCCGGCGCCCAGGGTGTACTCGCCGAGCGCGGCGAGGTTGGCGTCGTTGGCCACGGTCACGGCCGCGCCCAGCCCCTCGCCGATCCGGTCGAACAGCCCCGGCCGGCCCCAGTCGGGCAGGCTGGTGGCGTACCGCACCCCGCGCCGCTCCTCGTCCCACACCCCGGGCGTGCCGATCACCGCGTGCACGATGTCGGAGGGCAGCAGGCCCGCCTCGGCGGTGGCCTCGTGCGCGGCGGCGACCACGGCATCCGCGACGGCGTCCGCCGTCCGCCCCCGGTTGGCCACGTCCCGCCGGGCGACCACGGTGCCGGCGAGGTCCGCCACCGCGACCCGCAGCCGGGCCCGGCCGACGTCCACGCCGAGCACGTGCCCGGCCGTCGGGTCGACCTCGTAGAGGACCGCGGTACGGCCCCGCTCGGGGGCCACCCGCCCGGCCTCGCGGACCAGCCCGGCCTGTTCCAGGTCGGCCAGGGCGGCGGACACGGTGGGCTTGGACAGGCCGGTGTCCCGGGCCAGTTGGGCGCGCGAGGTGCCCCCGCCGGTGCGTAGCAGTTCCAGCAGCAGCCACTCGTTGTTGCTGCGCAGCCGCTGCCGGTTCCACGGCACCCCTGGGGCCCCGGCCGCCGGACGACTGGTCGGCTGGTGGGGGCTCATCGGTTCCTCCGGTCTGGGCTGCTGACGTGCCGCTCCTGGCGGTCCGTTGCCTGCGAACGGTGCCTGTGGCACCGTCAGCGGCACCCGGTGTCGGGCGCCGCCGCCCAAGTATGACCGGTGATCACCCGGCGCCCGGCGCGCGGACCCGCCCGGCGGCCGCCCCGTGTCAGGCGCCCTCGGAGCCGACCCAGCCGCCCGTCATCGTCCGCACCGCCGAACCGTCCAGGTCCGCCAGCTTGACCCCGGCGAAGGCCCGGGCCGCCTCGGAGGTCTGCACCCGCAGCGGCGGCCGCTCGGCGGTCAGCACCGCGACGATCGGCGCGGCCGCCTCCTCCGGGGTCTGGGCGTTGCCGAAGGCCTTCAGCGTGCGGTCGACGTACGCCTGCAGGGCCGGTCCGTACGGGCCGGCGGCGGCGACCAGCGCGGGCACGTCGAGGCCCTGGTTGCCGATGAACTCGCTGGCCACCGCGCCCGGTTCGACCACGGTGACGGCCACTCCGACGGTGGCGGCGACCGGCGCCAGCGACTCCATGAAGCCCTCGACGGCGAACTTGGCGGCGCAGTACGCCTCGTTGAAGGGCTGTCCGACCACACCGCCGACGCTGGTCACGGTGATCACCCGGCCGCCGGCGGCCCGCAGGTGCGGCAGCGCGGCCCGGGTCACCTCGACCACGCCGAAGTAGTTGACCTCCATCGCGGCGCGCACCGGCGCCAGGCCGTCCTGCTCGATCGTGCCGACGAAGCCCGCGCCCGCGTTGTTGACCACTGCGTCCAGCCGCCCGTGCCGTTCGAGGACGACGGCGAGGCAGTCCGCGACGGAGGTCGGGTCGGTGACGTCCAGCCGCTCGATCTCGATCAGTTCGGCGACGCCCGCCCGCTCCGCCTCGCGGAGCAGGTCTCCGGCCCGGCCGGTGTCGCGCATGGTGGCGACCACCCGCCAGCCGGCGCCGGCGGCGGCCACGGCCGCGGCGAGGCCGATCCCGGAGGAGGTGCCGGTGATCAGGACGATCCGGGTGCCGTTCATCGGGGTGACTGCCATGGGGCCCTCCTCCCGGCTTCCGGGCCGCTCCCGGAAGCCGAATGACTGTGTGCGTGTGCACGCACCATACAAGTGTGTGCGCGCGCACGCAACTGCCCTCGCTTCGCTACAACAACGTCTCCGAGCAGTCAAGGTTTCACCCGGTTGTGGGCGTGCCGCGCCCCGGCGCGTGATCATGGACCTATGCACTTCCGGCACGGCAACCGAGCAGCGGGAACCCCGCCCCCGGGCGCCCGCTCCCTGGCGGCGACCGCGGCGGCCCTCGCCGCGCGCCTCGGCTCGATCACCGGTGGTGACGGCCCCGGCGGCGACCGCCCCAGCACTGACCACCCGGGCGCCGACCATCCCGGCGGCGACGGCCCCGACAACGACCCGGACCTGCTCCGCGACGTCCTCGCCGCCGCCCCGGTCGGCATCGCCCTGCTCGACGAACACCTGCGCTGGCGCTACCTCAACCCCGCCTTCAGCGCCGCCACCGGACTCCGCCGCGCCGACCTGCTCGGCCGCACCGCCGAGGCCACCGCCTTCGCCGGCGCCCTTGCCACCCTGCGCCGCGTCCTCGCCGACGGCCACGACCGCGAACACGTCACCGGCGGGCCCGAAGGCGCCGGCTCCCCCGTCCCGCCCGGCCTGCGGGTGCGCTACCGGCCGGTACGGCACGCCGGGCGGACCACCGCCGTGATCGTCGTCGTCCTGGACGACCCGGACCCGGCCCGCGAGCAACTGCGCGAACTCGAACAGGCCCGCGCCCGGCTCGCCCTGCTGGACGCCGCCGCCGAACGGATCGGCACCACCCTCGACATCGGCACCACCTGCGCCGAACTCGCCGCCTTCACCGTCCCCGGCCTCGCCGACCTCGCCACCGTCGACGTGCTGCCGCCCGAGGCCGAACCCGCCCGCCCCGGCCGCAGCGGCGCCCAGCGGCTGCACCGCGCCGCCGTCCGTGCCGTGCCCGAACTGGACGCCGCCCTCGCCGAACTGGCCCGCCCCGGCGAGTCCATCCGCCACCGCGAG
>NZ_MECK01000340.1 GCF_014596465.1 Streptomyces sp. CBMA123
CAGCCCCGGCCCGGCGAACGGGGTGACAGACAGCCCCGAGCGCGCCGCGACCATCCCGGGCACCACCGCCGGGCCCAGCCCGGCCCGGACGAAGCCCAGCACCGCGTCCATCTCGCCGCCCTCGACGGCGAACTCCGGCTCGAACCCGGCCGCCCGGCAGGCCGCCAGGGCCGCCTCCCGGACGTCGTAGCCCTCCCGGAACATCACCAGCGGCCGCCCCCGCAGCTCCGCCACCCGCACCGGGCGCCGGGCCGGCCCGGCGGCCGAGACCAACACCAGCTCCTCGTGCAGCAGTTCGGTGACGGCCAGGGCCGGCGCGGCCTCCCCGCTGGGCGGGGTGATGATCAGCGCGAGGTCCAGCTCCCCCGCCGCCAGCCAGCGCACCAGATCGCGCGAGCCGCCCTCCCGCACCCCCAGCGCGACGCCCGGGTAGCGGTCCCGGAACACCCGCAGCACGTCCGGCACCAGGCTGGTGCACAGGCTCGGCGGCGCGCCCAGCCGCACCCGGCCGCGGCGCAGCTGCACCGTCTCCTGGACGGCGAGGCGGGCACTCTCGGTGTCCGCGAGGATCCGCCGGGCCAGCGGCAGCAGGGCGTCCCCGGCGTCGGTGAGGGCGATGTTGCCCCGGGTGCGGTGGAACAGTTCGGCCCCCAACTCCCGTTCCAGTGACCGGATCTGCTGGGAGAGCGAGGGCTGGGCGACATGCTCGGCGTCGGCGGCCCGGGTGAAGTGCCGGGTCTCGGCGACGGCCAGGAAATAGCGGAGTTGCTGGAGCTGCACGCAACCAGGTTAAGCCGCGACGATAGGCCCTGACTATCGTCACCAGCCGCAGCATGTCTTGGACGCACCCTTGTGGCCGTCCCTACCGTTGCTGGCATGACAACCGCGACTCGGACGGGCCGGCATCCGTCCACCTTGGCGACCCTGTGGCGGTCGACCGTCGGCAAGAAGGCGGTCATGGCCGTCACCGGACTGGTCATGCTGCTGTACCTGGTCGCGCACATGCTGGGGAACCTCAAGGTCTTCTTCGGCCCCGACGACATCAACGGCTACGCCGCCTGGCTGCGCACCCTCGGCCAGCCCTTCCTCGGCCACGAGTGGTTCCTGTGGATCGCCCGGGTCGTCCTGCTGGCCTCCGTCGTCCTGCACGGCGTGTCCGCGTACCAGCTCAGCCGCCGCGACCTCGCCGCCCGCCCCAGCAAGTACGTGCACCAGCGCCGCCGCGCGAGCTACGCGACCCGCACCATGCGCTGGGGCGGGGTGATCCTGGCGCTGTTCCTGGTCTGGCACATCCTCGACCTCACCACGCTCACCGTGAACCCGGTCGCCGAGCACGGCCACGTCTACCAGAACGTGGTCGGCACCTTCGGCCGCTGGTACAGCGACGTGATCTACATCGTCGCGATGCTGGCCGTCGGCCTGCACATCCGGCACGGCTTCTGGAGCGCCGCGCAGACCCTCGGCGCCAACAACGCCCGCCGCGACAAGGCACTCAAGCTGACGGCCAACGGCCTGGCGCTGGTGCTGACCGCCGGCTTCCTGTCCGTCCCCGTGGCCGTGATGTTCGGAGTCGTGAAGTGAACAGTCGTGAAGCGAGCGGTCATGAAGCGAACAGTCGTGAAGCGAGCGGTCATGAAGTGAACAGCGGTGACGTGAGCAGGGCTGAGATGAGCTACCTGGACTACGCCCTCGGCGAGCCGATCGCCGACACCAAGGCCCCCACCGGACCGATCGAACAGCGCTGGGACCAGCGGCGGTTCGACGCCAAGCTGGTCAACCCGGCCAACCGGCGCAAGCACACCGTGATCGTGGTCGGCACCGGCCTGGCCGGCGGCGCCGCCGGCGCCACCCTCGCCGAACAGGGCTACCACGTCGTCCAGTTCTGCTTCCAGGACTCCCCGCGGCGCGCCCACTCGATCGCCGCCCAGGGCGGCATCAACGCGGCCAAGAACTACCGCAACGACGGCGACTCGGTCCGCCGGCTGTTCTACGACACCGTCAAGGGCGGCGACTTCCGCGCCCGCGAGTCCAATGTGCACCGGCTCGCCCAGGTCTCGGTGGAGATCATCGACCAGTGCGTGGCCCAGGGCGTGCCGTTCGCCCGCGAGTACGGCGGCCTGCTGGACACCCGCTCCTTCGGCGGCGTGCAGGTCTCCCGCACCTTCTACGCCCGCGGCCAGACCGGCCAGCAGCTGCTGCTCGGCGCCTACCAGGCGCTCTCCCGGCAGATCGCGGCCGGCAACGTGGAGATGCACCCGCGCACCGAGATGCTCGACCTGCTGGTGGTCGACGGCCGGGCCCGCGGCATCGTCGCCCGCGACCTGGTCACCGGGAAGATCACCAGCCACACCGCGGACGCCGTCGTCCTCGCCACCGGCGGCTACGGCAACGTCTTCTACCTCTCCACCAACGCCAAGAACTCCAACGCCACCGCGATCTGGCGGGCCCACCGGCGCGGCGCCTACTTCGCCAACCCCTGCTTCACCCAGATCCACCCCACCTGCATCCCGCGCTCCGGCGACCACCAGTCCAAGCTCACCCTGATGAGCGAGTCGCTGCGCAACGACGGCCGGATCTGGGTGCCCAAGGCCGCGGGCGACACCCGCCCGCCCGGGCAGATCCCGGAGGAGGAGCGGGACTACTACCTGGAGCGGATCTACCCCTCCTTCGGCAACCTGGTGCCCCGCGACATCGCCTCCCGGGCCGCCAAGAACGTCTGCGACGAGGGCCGCGGCGTCGGCCCCGGCGGCCAGGGCGTGTACCTGGACTTCGCCGACGCCATCCGCCGGATGGGCCGGGACGCCGTCGAGGCCAAGTACGGCAACCTCTTCGACATGTACGAGCGGATCACCGCCGAGGACCCGTACCGGGTGCCGATGCGGATCTACCCGGCGATCCACTACACGATGGGCGGCCTCTGGGTCGACTACGACCTGCAGACCAGCGTCCCCGGCCTGTTCGCGGTCGGCGAGGCCAACTTCTCCGACCACGGCGCCAACCGGCTCGGCGCCAGCGCGCTGATGCAGGGCCTCGCCGACGGCTACTTCGTCCTGCCGCCCACCCTCAACGACTACCTGGCCCGCAACCCGGTGACCGCCGTGCCCGCCGACCACCCGGTGCTCACCGAGGTCGAGGCGGAGGTCGAGGACCGGCTCAACCTGATCCTCTCCGTCGACGGCGACCGCACCCCCGACTCCTTCCACCGCGAACTCGGCGAACTCCTCTGGGAGGAGTGCGGGATGGCCCGCGACGAGGCCGGGCTCAGGCGGGCCCTGGAGCGGATCCCGCAGCTGCGCGAGGAGTTCTGGCGCCGGATCAAGGTGCCCGGCACCGGCCAGGAGCTCAACCAGTCGCTGGAGAAGGCCAACCGGCTGGTCGACTACTTCGAACTGGCCGAGCTGATGTGCCTGGACGCCCTGCACCGCGCCGAGTCCTGCGGCGGCCACTTCCGCACCGAGAGCCAGACCCCCGACGGCGAGGCCGCCCGGCGCGACGAGGAGTACTCCTACGCCGCCGCCTGGGAGTTCACCGCCACCGGCCGGGCGCCCGTCCTCCACCGCGAGGAGCTCGAGTTCGAGCACGTCCACCCCACCCAGCGGAGCTACGCATGAACCTCACCCTGCGCATCTGGCGCCAGGCGGGCCCGGACGCACCCGGCTCGATGACCACCTACCAGGTCGGCGGCATCAGCCCGGACATGTCCTTCCTGGAGATGCTCGACACCCTCAACGAGGAACTGATCACCCGCGGCGACCAGCCGGTCGCCTTCGACCACGACTGCCGCGAGGGCATCTGCGGCGCCTGCGGCATGGTCATCAACGGCCAGGCGCACGGCCCCGAGCGCACCACCACCTGCCAGCTGCACATGCGGCACTTCCAGGACGGCGACACCATCGACGTCGAACCGTGGCGGGCCGCGGCCTTCCCGGTGGTCAAGGACCTGGTGGTGGACCGCTCGGCCTTCGACCGGATCATCGGCTCCGGCGGCTACATCACCGCCCCCACCGGCAGCGCCCCCGAAGCCCACGCCACGGCCGTCCCCAAGGAGGCCGCCGACACCGCCTTCGAGCACGCCGAGTGCATCGGCTGCGGCGCCTGCGTGGCCGCCTGCCCGAACGGCTCGGCGATGCTGTTCACGTCCGCCAAGGTGGTGCACCTCAACGTGCTGCCGCAGGGCGCGCCGGAGCGCTCCGCCCGGGTCCGGAACATGGTCTCGGCGATGGACGCCGAGGGCTTCGGCGGCTGCACCAACACCGGCGAGTGCGCCACCGCCTGCCCCAAGGGCATCCCGCTGCCCAGCATCGCGGCGATGAACCGGGAGTTCCTGCGGGCCGCCCGCGGTTGAGCCTCCACCCCCTGATCCGTCGGCCCCTCGCGCTGGTGCTCATCGCGAGGGGCCGACGCCGTTCCCCGTTCGCCGTCGCCCCGGGGCGCGCGGGCCCGACTCGCGCTCCCCGTACGGGTGGTGGATCGCCGCGCGCGGTGCTTCCTGACGGAAAATCGCGCTACGGTGGTGCTCCGCCACGGAAGGACGGCATATGCCCGAGGTTCAGTCCTGCTCCGGCTGCGGCGGGTCCGGGGGGACCCAGAAGACCGAGGCAACGGTCGAACTGGACGAGGAAGGAAGCATGGTGCCCAGCGTTCACACCTTCTGGTCACCCTGCGGTCGGTGCCACGGATCCGGGACGGTGATCGTCGGATGAGGTTGGTCTTCGAGTGCGTCGAGTGCGGTGGGCACTACCTGCCGCCGGAGGGCATGGTCTATCCGGACGGCCCGGCCTCGCCGCTCTGGTGCTCCCCCTGTCAGACGTCCAAGCACACGGCGGGCCTGCGGGAGGACCCGCTGCTCGCCCGGGTCGCCCTGGCCGCCGCCCGGGCCGCGCTGGCCAGGCGCGCCGCCGAGGCCGCCGAGCCGACCCCCGCCGGAC
>NZ_MECK01000341.1 GCF_014596465.1 Streptomyces sp. CBMA123
CCGGGCGGCTCGGCGGCCGGTGCGGGCAGGGCGCCGGCCCGGCGGCGGACGGTGGCCAGCGCGGCCAGCTCCAGCAGCGCGGTGGCCGGGTCGGACCGGTCCACGGCGTCGGCGAGCGGCAGCGCGGTGGTGGGGAGCGGGCGTCGGTCGGTGCCGAGCAGGGCGCTGGTCCGCAGGGTCTCCCACGGGTCCTGGGTGATCGTCATCGTCGGTGCTCCTAAAGCGTGGTGAGGCCGACCGGGCGTTGCTCGGCGGTCCAGGCGGTGACCGGGGCGAAGCCCTGGTGGCCGTACTCGCCGAAGACCGTCAGCGGGCGGCCGGTGGAGACCGCGGCCAGCCGCCACAGCGCCGCCTCGGGGACGGCCGAGGGGTGGACCGGGACGGTGTGGTGGCCGTCCGTCAGGTGCCAGCCGTCCGGGGTGCGGACCGGGACGATCCCGGCGAGCACGGTCGGCCAGCTGTCCAGCCACGGGTCGTCGGCCACCGCGGTGCCGTACCCGGCGACCGCCTCGGCGACGGTGAGCCCGGAGGGCGGGGCGGCCGGGCCGGGCCCGGGGGCGCCGTAGCGGGTGCCGAGCGCGGCGCGCAGCGGGCGGGCGCCGGGGTGGTAGGCGAGTTCGGCCTCCAGCAGGTGGCCGGTGGGCAGGGCGAGGTCGGGAGCCTGGCCGGGGCGGCCGAAGGCCAGCAGCAGGGCGGGGCGGCCGGTCTTGGCGCCGCGCAGCCAGACCCGGCGGGTGGTGAGCCGTTCGTCGGCGCCCCCGTCTATCGGTGTGGTGCGGCTGCCGAGCACCAGCCAGCGGTCCCGGACGGTCGGCCCGGCGAGCACCTCGGCGGCGTCCAGGGTGTAGCCGACCCGGGCGCGGACGGTGGCGGCCAGTTCGGGCGGCAGCTCGTCGACCCGGGTGGCGGCGGTGGCGAGCAGGTGGAGCATCGCGTACTCCTCCAGCAGCCGGTCCTCCGGAAGGGCGTCCAACTCCCGTACCCGGGTGGCCAGTCCGGAGGCCTGGGCGTCGACCATGCGGGCCGCGACCTCCTCCCAGGGGCCGGCCGTGGACTGGTCGGCCAGGCCGTGCCGGATCCGGTCGGCCAGCCGGAGCCGCAGCTCGGCCGCGCCGGCCGCGACCCGGGCCGCGCGCTTCTCGGCCCGCCGGCGGGCGGCCTCCGGGTCGACCGGGGCGTTGGCGCGCTTCTCGGCGCGCTCCTGTCGGGCCTGGAGCCACTCGGCGGCCCAGTCGGCGGGCTCGCCGGAGGGCACGGCCTCGGGCGTGCCGCTCCACAGCAGGAGGAGTCCGAGCGCGTGCTTGCACGGGAACTTCCGGCTGGGGCAGCTGCACTGGTAGGCGGGCGTGGCGAGTTCGACCACGGTGCGGTACGGCGTGCGGCCGCTGCCCCGGCACTCGCCCCAGAGCGCGGTGCCGTCGGTGCCCGTCCCGGACCAGGGCGCGGGCGAGGACAGCTTGCCCGCGGCCTTCCGCGACGCGGCGTCAGGGGCCAGGGACAGGACGTGTTCGGTGCTCCAGCGTTCCTCCATGCGACCGACGGTAGGCGGGGGCACTGACAGTGGCTGACTGCCCGTCGCACGGCCGTCCGCCGGACTGTCAGTGGCACGTTGCAAGGTGGTTCCCACAGGCCGGGACGCCGGCCTGGCTCCCCCCGATCACCCTGCCGCCCGGGCACCCGTGCGCCCGGCGGCCGACCCGAAGGAGCCCCCATGACCGACGTTCTGCGGCAGCACGCCGAGGACGCCTTCGCCGGCGAACTGGCCGCGCTGGCCGCGCGGGACGACCGTCCGCGCCCCGAGCGCTGGAAGCTGTCGCCGTGGGCCGTGGCGACGTACCTGCTCGGTGGCGAGCTGCCGGACGGCACCCGGATCACCCCCAAGTACATCGGCCCGCGCCGGGTCGTCGAGGTCGCCGTCACCACCCTGGCGACGGACCGCGCGCTGTTGCTGCTCGGCGTGCCCGGCACCGCGAAGACCTGGGTGTCCGAGCACCTGGCCGCCGCGATCAGCGGCGACTCCACGCTGCTGGTGCAGGGCACCGCCGGCACCCCCGAGGAGGCCGTCCGGTACGGCTGGAACTACGCCCAGCTGCTCGCCCACGGCCCCAGCCGGGACGCCCTGGTGCCCTCGCCGGTGATGCGGGCGATGGCGGACGGCAAGCTCGCCCGGATCGAGGAGCTCACCCGCATCCCGGCCGACGTGCAGGACAGTCTGATCACCATCCTGTCCGAGAAGACCCTGCCGGTGCCGGAGTTGGGCGGCGAGACCCAGGCCGTACGCGGCTTCAACGTGATCGCCACCGCCAACGACCGGGACCGCGGCGTCAACGAGCTGTCCAGCGCGCTGCGCCGCCGCTTCAACACGGTGGTGCTACCGCTGCCCGGCTCGCTGGACGAGGAGGTCGACATCGTCACCCGCCGGGTCGGCCAGCTCGGCCGCTCCCTCGACCTGCCCGAACTGCCGGGCGGCGCCGAGGAGATCAGGCGGGTGGTGACGGTCTTCCGCGAGCTGCGGGCCGGCCTCACCGTGGACGGCCGGACGAAGGTCAAGACCCCGAGCGGCACCCTCTCCACCGCCGAGGCGATCTCGGTGGTGACCAACGGCCTCGCCCTGGCCACCCACTTCGGCGACGGCGTGCTGCGCGCCGGGGACGTGGCGGCCGGCATCGTCGGCGCCGTCGTCCGCGACCCGGTGGCCGACCGGGCGGTGTGGCGCGAGTACGTCGAAGGGGTGGTGCGCGAGCGCGACGGCTGGAAGGACTTCTACCGCGCGGCCCGCGAGGTGACGACGTGACCTCGGAGGTCGCCCTGCTGGGCATCCGGCACCACGGACCCGGCTCGGCCCGGGCGGTGGCCGCCGCGCTGGCGCAGTGGCAGCCGGACGCGGTGCTGATCGAGGGACCGCCGGAGGCCGACGCCGTCGTCCACCTCGCCGCCGAGAAGGACCTGGTGCCGCCGGTCGCCCTGCTCGCCCACGCGGTGGACGACCCGGCGCGGGCCGCCTTCTGGCCGTACGCCGAGTTCTCCCCGGAGTGGGTGGCGATCCGCCACGCCGTCGACCACGACCTGCCGGTCCGCTTCATCGACCTGCCCGCCGCCTACGGCTTCGCGCCCGCACCCGAGGAGGCCGAAGCGGTGGAGGAGGCCGAGGAAGCCGCCGACGAGCTGCCCGTTGACCCGCTGGCCCTGCTCGCCGAGGCGGCCGGCCACGACGACCCGGAGCGCTGGTGGGAGGACGTGGTCGAGCACCGCGCCCCCGGCGCGGACGCGCTTGCCCCCTTCGCCGCCGTCGCCGAGGCGATGGCCGTGCTGCGCGCCGAGGGCCTCGGCGAGTCCCGCCGGGACCAGCTGCGCGAGGCCCACATGCGCCAGCGGATCCGGGCCGCCCGGCGCGCCGGGTACGGCCGGATCGCCGTGGTCTGCGGCGCCTTCCACGTGCCCGCGCTGGCGGCGATGCCCACCGTCGCCCACGACAAGGCGCTGCTCGCCGGGCTGCCGAAGAAGGTGCGGACGGAGATCACCTGGATCCCGTGGACGCACCGCCGGCTCTCCCAGGCCGCCGGTTACGGCGCGGGCGTCCAGTCGCCCGGCTGGTACCACCACCTGTTCACCGCGGTGGGCGATCCGGTGCCGCGCTGGCTCACCCGGGCCGCCGGACTGCTGCGCGCCGAGGACCACCCGGTCTCCTCCGCCCACGTCATCGAGGCGGTCCGGCTCGCCGAGACCCTGGCCGTCCTGCGCGGCCGTCCGCTCGCCGGGCTGACCGAGACCCTGGACGCCGTCCGCGCGGTGCTCTGCGACGGCTCGGACGTCGCCCTGGAGCTCGTCCGGGACCGCCTGGTGGTCGGCGACGCGCTCGGCGAGGTGCCGGACGCCGCCCCGGCGGTGCCGCTGCAGCGCGACCTCGCCCGGTTGCAGCGCTCGCTGCGGCTCAAGCCCGAGGCCGCGCCCCGGGACGTCGACCTCGACCTGCGCAAGGACACCGACGCGGCCCGCTCCCGACTGCTGCACCGGCTGCGGCTGCTGGGCGTCGGGTGGGGCGTGCCGGCCCGCTCCGCGGTCAACTCCACCGGCACCTTCCGGGAGAGCTGGCGACTGTGCTGGCAGCCCGAGTTCGCGGTCCGGATCGCCGAGGCCGCCCAGTGGGGCACCACGGTGGAGGAGGCCGCCGTCAACAAGGCGGTCGGTACCGCCCGCGCGGCCGGCGAACTCGCCGAGCTGACCGCCCTGGTGGAGACCTGCCTGCTGGCCGGGCTGTCCGGCGCGCTGCCCGCCGTGATGCGGGTGCTCGCCGACTGCGCGGCCCTGGACACCGATGTCGCGCACCTGGCGGGCGCGCTGCCCGCGCTGGTCCGCGCGCTGCGCTACGGCGACGTGCGCGGCACCGACCACGGCGCGCTCGCCGAGGCGGCGGCGGGCCTGGCCGGGCGGGTCTGCGTCGGACTGCCGCCCGCCTGCGTCGGGTTGGACGCCGAGAGCGCGACGGCGATGCGGGCCCGGATCGACGAGGTGCACGGCGCGATCGCCCTGCTCGGCCCCGGTGAGACGGCCGAGCCGGACGGCCTGCCCGCCCGCTGGGCCGCCGCGCTGGCCTCGCTGGTCCGCCGCGAGCCCGCCGGCGGACCGGCCACCGGCGCCCCCGGCCTGCTGCGCGGCCGTGCCGTCCGGCTGCTGCTGGACGACGGCCGACTCGGCTCCGAGGAGGCCGCCCGACGGCTGCGCCTGGTGCTGTCGACGGCCAACGCCCCGGCGGACGCGGCTGGTTGGGTCGAGGGCTTCCTCGCCGGCGGCGGCGCCCTGCTGCTGCACGACCCCCGGCTGCTCGCCCTGCTGGACGAGTGGCTCGGCGGGGTCAGCGACGAGGTCTTCACCGACGTCCTGCCGCTGCTGCGGCGCACCTTCGCCGGGCTGGAGG
>NZ_MECK01000342.1 GCF_014596465.1 Streptomyces sp. CBMA123
GCTGGCGGATCGCGCCGCGGCCCGGTCAGCCCCCGGCCGGGCCCCGTGAGCAGCCCGCTTCCGCTCCGGGGCCGGCCCCGGCTGCCGAACGTGACCGTTCGGAAAAGCCGGGTAGTGTGTCGGCCTGTACCGGAGGGGGTCCCTCGGCCCAGCCGGTCGCTTCCCATACGCCCGCCATCGTGGCCGTGCCCCGCGACGTGCTGTCCTAGCCGTCCGAACGCGCTCGGCCGGGCGAAAACGTGCCTGAGTAAGGTAAACGCATGACGACGACCGCTCCCCGAATTCCGGTGACCAAGGCCGTGGTGCCCGCGGCCGGACTGGGCACCCGCTTCCTCCCGGCGACCAAGGCCACGCCGAAGGAGATGCTGCCCGTCGTGGACAAGCCGGCCATCCAGTACGTCGTCGAGGAGGCCTCGTCCGCGGGCCTGTCCGACATACTCATGGTCACCGGCCGTAACAAGCGCGCGCTGGAGGACCACTTCGACCGCGCCTACGAGCTGGAGGAGCTGCTCGTCCGCAAGGGCGACGAGGACCGGCTGCGCCGGGTCCGCGAGTCCGTCGAGCTGGCCAACATGCACTACGTCCGCCAGGGCGACCCGAAGGGCCTCGGCCACGCCGTCTCCGTCGCGGAGCAGCACGTCGCCGGCCAGCCCTTCGCCGTCCTGCTCGGCGACGACCTGATCGACCCCCGCGACCCGCTGCTCTCCCGCATGATCGAGGTGCAGCAGGAGCTCGGCGGCTCGGTCGTCGCCCTCATGGAGGTCGACCCCTCCCAGATCCACCTCTACGGCTGCGCCGCCGTCAAGGCCAACGGCTTCGGCGAGGACGTCTTCCAGGTGACCGACCTGGTCGAGAAGCCCGAGCCGGGCGAGGCCCCCTCCAACTACGCCGTCATCGGCCGCTACGTCCTCGACCCGCTGGTCTTCGACGTGCTGCGCGAGACCCCGCCCGGCCGCGGCGGCGAGATCCAGCTCACCGACGCCCTGCGCGAGCTGACCAACCGCGACGCCGAGGCCGGCGGCCAGGTGCACGGCGTGCTCTTCAAGGGCCGCCGCTACGACACCGGCGACCGCGCCGACTACCTGCGCGCTATCGTCCGACTGGCCTCCGAGCGCGAGGACCTGGGCCCGGAGTTCCGCTCCTGGCTGCGGGAGTTCGTCGGCTCCGAGCTGCAGGACTGACCCACGACACAGAGAGCGAGCCGCCGATGACCGGGTCCACGGAGCACAGCACCACCCCCGCAGCCTGCTGCGAGGGGTCCGCGGACCGGGCACCGGCGGCTCCTCGGTTCTGGACGGTGGACGAGCACCGGGCCGACGTGCTGGCCGCCGTCGGCCCGCTGCCCGCCATCGAGCTCCAACTGCTCGACGCCCAGGGCTGCCGGCTGGAGGAGGACGTGGTCGCCGACGGCGACCTGCCGCCCTTCGACAACAGCTCGATGGACGGCTACGCGGTCCGCACCGCCGACACCAGGGGCGCCACCGACGCCTACCCCTCGGTGCTCACCGTGGTCGGCGACATCGCCGCCGGTGCGGGTGAGCTGCCCAAGGTCGGCCCCGGCCAGGCCGCCCGGATCATGACCGGCGCCCCGATGCCGCCCGGCGCCCAGGCCGTCGCCCCGGTCGAGTGGACCGACGGCGGCACCGGCACCGGGGTCGCCGCCGCCGCGATGACCGCGCCGGTGGCGGACGAGGAGGTCCGGGTGCTGCGCCCGGTCGCCGAGGGCGCGCACATCCGGCGGGCCGGCAGTGACGTCGCGGCCGGTGCCAGGGTCCTGGAGGCCGGCACCCGGCTCGGCCCCGCCCAGCTCGGCCTGCTCGCCGCGATCGGCCGGGCCACCGTGAAGGTCCGCCCGCGCCCCCGGGTGGTGGTGCTCTCCACCGGCAGCGAGCTGGTCCAGCCCGGCGAGCCGGTCGGGCCCGGGCAGATCGCCGACTCCAACAGCTTCACCCTCACCGCCGCCGCCCAGGAGGCCGGCGCCATCGCCTACCGGGTCGGCGCCGTCCCCGACGACGCCGACCGGCTGCGCGCCGTCCTGGAGGACCAGCTCGGCCGCGCCGACCTGATCGTCACCAGCGGCGGCGTCAGCGTCGGCGCGTACGACGTGGTCAAGGAGGTCTTCGAGTCCTACGGGGGCGTCGACTTCCGCAAGCTGCGGATGCAGCCCGGCAAGCCGCAGGGCTTCGGCCGGATCGGCGGCGGGGCCGGGGTGCCGCTGCTCGCCCTGCCGGGCAATCCGGTGAGCGCCTACATCTCCTTCGAGCTCTTCGTCCGCCCGGTGATCCGCACCATGCTGGGCGCGACCGACGTCCACCGCCCGGTGGTGCGCGCGTTCTGCCCGTCCGCGCTGCGTTCCCCGGCCGGCCGACGGCAGTTCCTGCGCGGCCGCTACTCGGCCGCGGACCGCACGGTCGAGCCGGTGGGCGGCGCCGACTCCCACCTGGTCGGGGCGCTGGCCCGGGCGAACTGCCTGATCACCGTCCCCGAGGAGGTCACCGAGCTGCCGGCCGGCAGCGAGGTCGACGTGGTCCTGCTGGACGCCTGAGCGGCCGGCGCACCGCGGCGGGCCGAAGGGCGGCGGGTCAGGAGCGCCCGGAGGCGAGTGGGCGTGGCACGGGGCGGTACGGTAGCGCGGTATTCGACCTGCGCGCCCCTGGAGTTACCCGTGACGACACCGAACCCCGGCGACCGCCTCACCCACGTCGACGAGCAGGGCGCGGCCCGGATGGTCGACGTCTCCGAGAAGGCCACCACCGCGCGCACCGCCGTCGCGGCCGGGCGGGTCCGGGTCTCCCCGAAGGTCGTGGAGCTGCTGCGCGGCGAGGGCGTGCCCAAGGGCGACGCCCTCGCCGTGGCCCGGATCGCCGGGATCATGGGCGCCAAGCGGACCCCGGACCTGATCCCGCTCTGCCACCCGATCGCCGTCTCCGGCGTCAAGGTCGACCTCACCGTCGCGGACGACGCGGTCGAGATCACCGCCACCGTGAAGACCGCCGACCGCACCGGCGTCGAGATGGAGGCGCTGACCTCGGTGACGGTCGCCGCGCTGACCGTGATCGACATGGTCAAGGCCGTCGACAAGGGCGCCGGCATCGAGTCCGTCCGGGTGCTCAGCAAGACCGGCGGCAAGAGCGGCGACTGGTTCGCGCCGGAGGCCGGCGCATGAGGCCGCAGGGCATGAAGCCGCAGGGCATGAGGGCGCTGGCCGTCACCGTCTCCAACCGGGCCTCGGCCGGGGTGTACGAGGACAAGGGCGGCCCGCTGCTGGTGGCAGGCCTGACCGCGATGGGCTTCACCGCCGACGGCCCCCGGGTCGTCCCGGACGGCGAGCCGGTCGAGGCCGTCCTGCGCGAGGCCGTCGCCGCCGGGTACGACGTGGTGCTGACCACCGGCGGCACCGGCATCTCGCCGATGGACCTCACCCCCGAGATGACCGCCCGGGTGATCGACCGGCAGATCCCCGGCATCCCCGAGGCCATCCGCGCGTACGGCCGCGACAAGGTGCCGACCGCGGCGCTCTCCCGCGGGCTCGCCGGGCTCGCCGGACGTACCCTGATCGTCAACCTGCCGGGCTCGACCGGCGGCGTGCGGGACGGCCTGGCCGTCCTGGAGCCGCTGCTCGCCCACGCCGTCGACCAGCTCGCCGGCGGGGACCACCCCCGGCCCGACGCACCAGCTTCCGGGAGAGCGCACTGAACGCCGGCTGGCCGGTAGAACTCCAGGAGGGGGAGGTCGTGCTGCGCCCGATCCGGGCCCGCGACCAGCGCGAGTGGCAGGAGGTGAGCCGCCGCAACCGGGACTGGCTGCGCCGCTGGGAGGCCACCGTGCCGCCCGGCCCGGCGGGGCAGGCGGCCGGGCCCCGGCCGACCTACCGGCAGATGGTCCGCTTCCTGCGCGGGGAGGCCTCGGCCGGCCGGATGCTGCCCTTCGTGGTGCTCTACAAGGGCCAGCTGGTGGGCCAGTTGACCGTCGGCGGGATCACCTGGGGCTCGATGTGCTCGGCCAACGTCGGCTACTGGATCGACGAGGCGGTGGCCGGCCGGGGCATCATGCCGACGGCCGTGGCGCTCGCGGTGGACTACTGCTTCGACACCCTCGGACTGCACCGGATCGAGGTCTGCATCCGCCCGGAGAACGGCCCGAGCCGACGGGTGGTGGAAAAGCTCGGCTTCCGCTCGGAGGGAATCCGCCCGCGCTATCTCCACATCGACGGGGACTGGCGGGACCACTTGGTCTACGTCCTGACCGCCGAGGAGGTCCCGGAGGGGATGCTGGAGCGCTGGCGGGCGATCAGTTCGGGTCGCGAGCCACGTAATTGAATATATGTTCGAAAAGAATATCGATATGGCATCGACGCGGTGGCGGACCGTCACAAATACCGGCAAAATAGTCGGAGAATCAGCTTGATCACACGACACGCCGTGCCAAATTGCTGCCAGGCCTTCCCCGGCGCCCGTACGGTGTGAATCGTGAGCAGTAGCGGCCTTATCTACGCCGTCATCGTAGGGGCCTGGGCCGCCTATCTGGTGCCGATGTGGCTCCGCAGGCAGGACGAACTCAACGAGGCGCGCCCGACGGAACGCTTCAGCACCGCCATCCGCCTGCTGGCCGGGCGTTCGGCGCTGGAGCGGCGGGCAGCCCGGGCCCTGGGCGACGAACCGCGTGACGACGAGCACAGCGACGACGGTCCTCCCGAACGGGACGGGGCCGCCTCCGGCGATCCCGTCGCACGGGAGCCCGAACCCCCGGCGGAGCGCCCGGCCGAACGGCCGGCCCCGGTGCGGCAGGGCGGCGGGGAGCGCCGGGCGCGGCTGCTGGCCCGCCGGCGCCGACTGGTCTCCGTCCTCTTCCTGGCCTTCGCGCTCGGCACGGTGGTCGCCGCGGTGGCCG
>NZ_MECK01000343.1 GCF_014596465.1 Streptomyces sp. CBMA123
CCCCCACCCCCCCCACCCCCCCCCACCCCCCCCCCCCCCGCCCCCCACCCCCCCACCCCCCCGCCCCCCACCCCACCCCACCCCGCCTCCCCCCCCGGCACCCACCCACCCTCCCGAGAGCCCACCCCCACGAACACAACACGCCCCCGCGCAGCGGAAAACGCCAACGGCCCGCCACCCCCCAAAGGGCAACGAGCCGTCAGCCAGGACTTCTACCGCGCGTCAGCGCCTCCGCACACCCACCGCAAGCTCACCCGCAAGCGCCCGCACCGCACCCAACGCAGCCTCCTCGTCATCCCCCGCGGAGAGGATCCGCTTGACGAACGCCGACCCCACGATCACCCCGTCCGCGAACCGGGCGACCTCCGCCGCCTGCACCGCGTCGGAGACCCCGAGCCCGACGCACACCGGCAGATCCGTCGTGGCCCGGGTCCGGGCGACCAGGTCCTCGGCCAGCGAACCGACCGCTGACCGGGTCCCCGTCACCCCCATCACCGCGGCCGCGTACACGAACCCGCTGCCCGCCGCCGTGACCTCGGCCAGCCGTGCGTCCTTGCTGCTCGGCGCGACCACGAACACGGTGTCCAGCCCGTGCTCGTCCGCCGCCTTGCGCCACTCCCCGGACTCCTCGACCGGCAGGTCCGGCAGGATGCACCCCGCCCCACCCGCCGCCGCCAGGTCGGCCGCGAAGCGGGCCACCCCGTACCGGTCGACCGGGTTCCAGTAGGTCATCACCAGCACCGCCGTCCCGGGGTGCGCCGCGGCGACCTCCTGGACGGTCCGCAGCACGTCCTTGATCCGCACCCCGCCCCGCAGCGCGATGTCGTCCGCGGTCTGGATCACGGCCCCGTCGAGGACCGGGTCGGAGTGCGGCAGCCCGATCTCGACGACGTCGCAGCCGCCCTCGATCAGCGCGTTGACCGCCCGGATCCCGCCGTCGACCGACGGGAAGCCCGCCGGCAGGTACCCGATCAGCGCGGCCCGGTTCTCACCCTTGGCAGCCGCCAGACTGGCACTCAGCTTGCTGGCGCTCAGCTTCGAAGCCATGATCACTTACCCCCCTCGGCCGCGCCGCCGGCCGGCGAATCGTAGAGCCCGAAGTACTGGGCCGCGGTGTGCATGTCCTTGTCGCCGCGCCCGGAGAGCGAGACCAGGATGGTCGCCTCCGGCCCGAGCTCACGGCCCAGCTCCAGCGCCCCGGCGAGCGCGTGGGCGCTCTCGATGGCCGGGATGATCCCCTCGGTGCGCGACAGCAGCCGCAGCGCCTGCATCGCGGCATCATCGGTGACCGGCCGGTACTCGGCCCGCCCGCTGTCCTTCAGCCAGGCGTGCTCCGGCCCGACGCCCGGGTAGTCCAGGCCCGCCGAGATCGAGTGCGACTCGATGGTCTGCCCGTCCTCGTCCTGGAGGACGTACGTCCGGGACCCGTGCAGCACCCCCGGGTCGCCCTTGGTCAGCGTGGCCGCGTGCCGGGGGGTCTCGGCCCCCTCGCCGGCCGCCTCGCAGCCGATCAGCCGCACGCCGGCGTCAGGGATGAACTCGTGGAAGATCCCCATCGCGTTGGAGCCGCCGCCGACGCAGGCGACCACCGCGTCGGGCAGCCGCCCGGTCCGGTCGAGCACCTGCTGGCGGGCCTCGACGCCGATGACCCGGTGGAAGTCCCGGACCATCATCGGGAAGGGGTGCGGTCCGGCGACCGTCCCGAACAGGTAGTGGGTGGAGTCGACGTTGGCGACCCAGTCGCGGAAGGCCTCGTTGATGGCGTCCTTGAGCGTCCGGGACCCGGACTTCACCGCGACGACCTCGGCCCCGAGCATCCGCATCCGGGCGACGTTGAGCGCCTGGCGCTCGGTGTCGACCTCGCCCATGTAGATGGTGCAGTCGAAGCCGAACAGGGCGCAGGCGGTGGCGGTGGCCACCCCGTGCTGTCCGGCGCCGGTCTCGGCGATGATCCGGGTCTTGCCCATCCGCCGGGTGAGCAGTGCCTGGCCCAGCACGTTGTTGATCTTGTGCGAGCCGGTGTGGTTGAGGTCCTCGCGCTTGAGCAGGATCCGCGCCCCGCCCGCCTCGGCGGAGAAGCGGTGCACGTCGGTCAGCGGGCTCGGGCGCCCGGTGTAGTCCTTGAGCAGCCCGTCGAGCTCGGCGGTGAAGGCCGGGTCGGTCTTGGCCTTCTCGTACTCCTCGGCGACCTGCTCGACCGCGGCGACCAGCGCCTCGGGGATGAAGCGGCCGCCGTACGCGCCGAAGTAGCCGCGCGCGTCCGGCACCTGGGCACCGGGCAGGTAGTCCTTCTCGGACATGGTGGTTTCCCTTGGACGGAGATGGATGACGAACGACGTCTGATCGGCTGGTGTCAGCCGTGCGTCACGCGCCATCGCCGTCCCGGCACCTGTCCGGGCTCGCAGCCGATCACGTACCGCACCCGACGCCCCAGCACCCGGCGTGCGGGCGCGCGGCAGCCGCGCGGGCGGCAGCCGGGGGCGAGTCGGGTGGCGATCTTCATCTGGCGGCGTCAGTCCTTGTGCCGGACGGCGGGGTGGGCGCCGGCCGCGACCAGGTCGGCGACCGCGGCCCGCGGGTCCTTGCCGGTCACCAGCGACTCCCCGACCAGCACCGCGTCGGCGCCCAGGTTGGCGTAGTTGATCACGTCGAGCGGGCCGCGCACACCGGATTCGGCGATCTTGACGATGCCGTCCGGGATGGCGTGCACGACGTTCTCGAAGGTGTTGCGGTCGACCTCGAGGGTCTTCAGGTTGCGGGCGTTGACACCGATGATCCGCGCTCCGGCGTCCACCGCGCGCTTGATCTCGTCCTCGTCGTGCACCTCGACCAGCGGGGTCAGGCCGATCGACTCGGCGCGCTCGATCAGCGACACCAGGGCCGGCTGGTCGAGGGCCGCGACGATCAGCAGCGCGAGGTCGGCGCCGTGGGCGCGGGCCTCCCACAGCTGGTAGGCGGTGACGATGAAGTCCTTGCGCAGCAGCGGGGTGTCCACCTCGGCGCGAACGGCGTCCAGGTCGGCGAGCGACCCGCCGAAGCGGCGCTGCTCGGTCAGCACGCTGATCGCGGCGGCACCGCCGGCCGCGTAGTCGCGGGCCAGGGCCGCCGGGTCGGCGATCGAGGCCAGGGCACCCTTGGACGGGCTGGAGCGCTTCACCTCGCAGATCACCCGGATCCCGTCGCCCTTGAGGGCGGCGACACCGTCCTTGGCCTCCGGGGCCTTGGCCGCGAGCGCCTTGAGTTCGTCGAGCGAGACCCGGGCCTGCCGCTCGGCGAGGTCCTCACGGACCCCTTCGATGATCGAGTCGAGCACACTCACTCAGGAGCCCCCATCATTTCTGCTGGTTCGCCAGCGCGAGCCGGACGGGCGGGGGCCCGTCGGCCCTTCGATGGTATCGGCACCCGGGTGCGCGCAGCGCATCCGCCCGGCTCGCGTCTCGCGGAACGGGACGCTCCGTACGGCGGCTCCCAACTGCGGCTTCACCGGCTCTCCACCGGGCGGGCCGCCCGGGCTCCGCGCCGGACAGGGCCGCTCAGACCACCGGCGGCGCCAGCCCGGCCCCCACCGGCAGGTTGCGCACCACCGCGAACACCAGCACCAGCAGGGCGATCAGCGCCCAGCGGCGGCCCCCCACCGACACCCGGACCGGCGGGCCGCCGGTCAGCGCGGCCCAGCCCCAGCGCAGCCAGAGCAGGGCCAGGACACCGAGCAGCAGGACGGCCACCGCGTTGTCGTGCAGCGCGCCGGTGAAGTCCCCGTGGGCCAGCGCGTGGACGCAGCGCAGGCCCCCGCAGCCGGGGCACCACCAGCCGGTGGCGGTCAGGAAGGGGCAGTCGGGGTAGTGCCCGGGGGCGTTCGGGTCCACCACCGCGACGTACCCGGCCGGGACGGCCACCGCCGCCAGCGCGGCCAGCGGCGGGCTCATCCGGCGCAGCACGGGCGGTGGGGCGGAGGCGGCGGGGGCGGCGTTCACGCCCCCGATTGTGCCGCGCCGGGCCCGGACAGAACGAAACGGCGGGCGTGGCGCGCCCGCCGTTCGGTTGTGCGAATACCCGCTGGTCAGGCGGCGACGGCGGCGGCGCGGGCCTCGATGACCGCCTTGCGCGCCGCGGCCTGCTCCTCGACCGACTTGTAGACGTTGGTGCTGGGCTGCTTGCCCATGCCGGCCATCGACATGGCCTTGCCGACGATGCCGCCCACCAGGACGACCGCCAGACCGGCCCAGACCAGCAGCGGGGACGGCAGGATCATCGCGACACCCGCGATGCCGAAGCCGACGAAGGAGATGACGACGCCGGTCCAGGCGGCGGGGTTGTGGCCGTGTGCTGCTGCTGCCATCGATGGTGCTCCTAGGCTCTCGGGGCCCGGCCGGGCCTGCGGGGCCGCCGGCGGGTTGACGGGTTCCATTGTGCCGGGCCACATACGGACGGCCCAAAGCGGGTGGCGGGTCTATCGCGTCACACCCGCCGTCCGGACCGGCGGACCGTCAGAGCGCGGTCGGGTCCTCGCCCCGGTCCAGGGCCTTCCACAGGTCAGCGGGGGTGTCGGTCTTCGCCGGGGCCTTGCGGGTCGGCGCCTCGTAACGGCTGCCCATGGCCGGCCAGCCACGGCCGTAGCGCAGGGTGATCAGCCCGGCCACGGCGAGCAGCAGCCCGCCGGCCAGGGCGATCCAGGGCCAGGCGGTGTGCGAGACCTCGGTGGCGGTCGAGCCGGCCAGCGCCAGCTTGCCGGAGGCGGCGGAGTCCAGGGCGGCGGTGTCCGAGGCCCCGGCCACCGAGGCGGCGGCCGCGCCCAGCCCGGCCAGCAGGGTCAGC
>NZ_MECK01000344.1 GCF_014596465.1 Streptomyces sp. CBMA123
GGACGCCCCCGGCGCCGAGCAGCTGCGCGCGGACCTCACCGCCCTCGGCGCCGACGTCACCCTGGCCGCCTGCGACGCCGCCGACCGGGACGCCCTCGCGGCCGTCCTCGCCGCCGTCCCCGCCGACCGGCCGCTCACCGCCGTGTTCCACACCGCCGGGGTCGTCGCCGACGGCACCCTCGACACGCTGACGGCCGACCGGTTCGCCGAGGTGTTCCGCCCCAAGGTCGACGCCGCGCGCCACCTCGACGAGCTGACCCGCGACACCGACCTCGCCGCCTTCGTCCTGTTCACCTCCACCGCCGGCACCATCGGTGCGGCCGGACAGGCCAACTACGCCGCCGCCAACGCCCATCTCGACGCCCTCGCCGAGCAGCGGCGCGCCGACGGCCGCCCGGCCACCGCGATCGCGTGGGGCCCGTGGGCCGGCGACGGCATGGCCGGGGCCGGAGTGGAGCAGCGGGTGCGCCGGGGCGGCTACAGCCCGATGGCGCCCGAGCGCGCCCTGACCGCCCTCGGGCACGCCCTCGACCACGACGACACCGCCCTCACCGTCGCCGACATCGACTGGCAGCGCTTCGCCGCCGTGTTCACCGCGCAGCGGCCCGTCCCGCTGATCGCCCCGCTGGCCGGGCCGGCCGGCCGGCCGTCGGCGACCGCCCCGGACCCCGGGCTGCGACAGCGCCTCGCCGAGCTCTCCGAGCGGGCCCGGCAACGGTTCGTCCTCGACTTCGTGCGCACCCGCGTCGCGGCCGTCCTCGGCCACGCGGGCGGCGAGCGCGTCGGCGCCGACCAGCCCTTCACCGACCTCGGCATGGACTCCCTCACCACCGTCGAACTGCGCAACGCCCTCACCGCCGCCACCGGCCTGACCCTGCCCGCCACCCTGGTCTACGACCACCCGACCCCGGCCGACCTGGCCGCCCACCTACTCACCGAACTCCTCGGCACGCTGCCCGAGCCCGACCGGGCCCCGGCCCTGCGGGACGTTTCGGACGACCCGGTCGTGATCGTCGGCATGGCCTGCCGCTTCCCCGGCGGCATCGAGACGCCCGAGGACCTCTGGCGCCTGCTCGGCGACGGCGCCGACGCCGTCCGCCCGTTCCCCACCGACCGCGGCTGGGACCTCGACGCCCTCGGCCGGGGCGGCTCCGCCACCCTCCACGGCGGCTTCCTCGACGGCGTCGGCCGCTTCGACGCCCGCTTCTTCGGCATCTCGCCCCGCGAAGCCCTCGCCATGGACCCCCAGCAGCGCCTCCTGCTGGAGACCTCCTGGGAGGCCCTGGAGCGCTCCGGCATCGCCCCCGACCGCCTGCGCGGCAGCGACACCGGCGTCTTCGTCGGCACCAACGGCCAGGACTACCTGACCGTGCTGCGCCGCGGCACCGCCGACGTCCGAGGCCACGCCGCCACCGGCAACACCGCGAGCGTCCTGTCCGGCCGCCTCTCCTACACCCTCGGCCTGGAGGGCCCGGCCGTCACCGTCGACACCGCGTGCTCCTCCGCCCTCGTCTCGCTCCACCTGGCCGCCCGGGCGCTGCGCGCCGGGGAGTGCTCGCTGGCCCTGGCCGGCGGCGCCTCGGTGATGTCCAGCCCGGACGCCTTCGTCGAGTTCACCGCGCAGGGCGGCCTCGCCGCCGACGGCCGCTGCAAGCCCTTCGCCGACGCCGCCGACGGCACCGCGTGGTCCGAGGGCGCGGGCGTGCTCGTGCTGGAGCGGCTCTCCGACGCCCGGCGGCTCGGGCACCCGGTGCTGGCGGTCGTGCGCGGCAGCGCCGTCAACCAGGACGGCGCCTCGAACGGGCTGACGGCCCCCAACGGGCGCGCCCAGCAGCGGGTGATCCGCGCGGCCCTCGCCGACGCGGGCCTGGCCGCCGCCGACGTCGACGCCGTCGAGGCCCACGGCACCGGCACCGCCCTCGGCGACCCGATCGAGGCGCACGCCCTGCTGGCCGCCTACGGGCGGGACCGCGAACTCCCGCTCCTCCTCGGCTCGGTGAAGTCCAACCTCGGCCACACCCAGGCCGCCGCGGGCGCCGCGGGCGTGATCAAGACGGTCCTCGCGATGCAGCACGGGGAGCTGCCGAAGTCGCTGCACGTCGACGCGCCCTCCCGGCACGTCGACTGGACGGCCGGCGCGGTGGAGCTGCTGACCGAGCCCCGCGACTGGCCGGAGACCGGCCGCCCGCGCCGGGCCGGCGTCTCCGCCTTCGGCGTCAGCGGGACCAACGCGCATGTCCTGCTGGAGCAGGCGCCCGAGGCCTCGGACGACACCGAGGTGGTGGCGAGCGCCGCGCCGTGGGTGGTCTCCGCCAAGTCCGAGGCCGCGCTGGACGCTTCGCTCGGGCGCCTCGCCTCCGTGGCGGGTGTGTCCGCGCTGGACGTCGCGCACTCGCTGGCCGTCGGGCGGGCCTCGCTCGGGCACCGGGCGGTGCTGCTGGACGGCGCCGAGATCGCGCGCGGCGTGGCCGCCGAGCGCTCGACGGCGTTCCTGTTCTCCGGGCAGGGCTCGCAACGGCTCGGCATGGGACGGGAGTTGTACGCCCGCTTCCCGGTGTTCGCCGAGGCCTTCGACGGCGTCTGCGCACGGCTGGACCAGCTGTTGGACCGGCCGCTGCGGGACGTGGTGTGGGGAGCGGACGCTGAGTTGTCGGAGAGGACGGAGTACGCCCAGGCCGGGCTCTTCGCCGTCGGGGTGGCGCTGTTCCGGCTCGTCGAATCGCTCGGTGTGCGGCCGGAGTTCGTGGCCGGACACTCGATCGGTGAGGTGACTGCGGCGCACGTCGCCGGGGTGTTCTCGCTGGAGGACGCGTGCACGCTGGTGGCCGCCCGTGGCCGGCTGATGCAGGCCCTGCCGTCCGGTGGCGCGATGCTCGCGGTGGAGGCCGAGGAGAGTGAAGTCCTGCCACTGCTGGGCGAGTCCGTGTCGATCGCGGCGGTGAACGGGCCGACGTCGGTGGTGGTTTCGGGCGCTGCCGACGCCGTTGCGGCGATCGGGGCGCACTTCGCCGACCGGCGGACCACGCGCCTGCGGGTCTCGCACGCCTTCCACTCGCCGCTGATGGAGCCGATGCTGGACGACTTCCGGGCCGTCCTCAACGGGCTCGCGTACGAGGCGCCTTCGATCCCGCTGGTCTCCAACCTGACCGGTGAACTGGGCTCGGACCTCTGCACCCCCGACTACTGGGTGCGCCACGTCCGCGAGACCGTCCGCTTCGCCGACGGGATCCGCGCACTGGAGGAGGCGGGTGTCACCGCCTTCCTGGAGCTCGGCCCGGACGGCGTCCTCGCCGCCCTCGCCGAGCGGCGTCTCGGCGCGGAGAGCGTGACCGCCGCCACCCTCCGCCGCGACCGGCCGGAGGAGCACACCCTGGTCACCGCGTTGGCCCGGCTGCACGTCGCGGGCGTGGCGGTCGACTGGACCGCGCTGCTCGCCGGCACCGGCGCCCGCCGGGTCGACCTGCCCACCTACCCGTTCCAGCGTGAGCTGTACTGGCCCGAGCGCGCACCCGAGGCCGTCGCGGCCGGCGACCCGGCGGACGCCGCGTTCTGGTCCGCCGTCGAGCGCGCCGACACCGCCGCCCTCGGCACGACCCTCGGACTCGACGACGACACCTCGCTCAGCGCGCTGCTCCCCGCCCTCTCGGCGTGGCGCCGCCGCCGGAGCGAGCGGACGGACGCCGACCGGCTGCGCTACCGGGCCGTCTGGAAGCCGTACCCGGCCCCGGCCGGGCCGGACGCCCTGCCGGGCAGGTGGCTGGCCCTCGTCCCGGAGGGCCCGGACGACGCCTGGACGTCCGCCGTGCTCGCGGCGCTGGGCGCGGAGGCGCTCCGGGTCGCGACCGACGGGGACCTGGTCGAGCGGCTCGCTGCGCTCGGCGGACCGGTCACGGGCGTGGTGTCCCTGCTCGCCGCCTCCGACGGCGTGCCCACCGGGCCCGCCCGGCCGGACGCCCTGCTCGCCGCCCTCGGTGAGGCCGGCGTCGAGGCCCCGCTGTGGTGCCTCACCCGCGGCGCCGTCGCCGTCGGCGACACCGAGGCCCCGCAGGACGCCGCACAGGCGGCCGTCTGGGGCATCGGCCGGGTGGCCGCCCTCGAACACCCGCGGCACTGGGGCGGGTTGATCGACCTGCCCGAGGCCCCCGACGCGCGCACGTCGGCCCGTCTGCGCGCCCTGCTGACGGCCGGAGACGGTGAGGACCAGCTGGTGCTGCGTCCCGCCGGAGCCTTCGCCCGCCGCCTCGTGCGCGCCACCACGGCCGACACCGCACGCCCGTGGACCCCGCGCGGAACGGTCCTGGTGGTCGGCGACGCGGAGGGACACGCGGCCCCCACCGCCCGCTGGCTGGCGCACGCGGGCGCCCGGCAGGTGGTGCTGCTCACCGGCGTCGACGGCCAGGCCGTCGACCGCCTGCGCGCCGAGCTCGCCGAGCACGGCGCCGAGCTGACGCTCGTCACCGGCACGCCCGGCGACCCGGAGGCCGTCGCCTCCGTCCTCGGGCTCCCCGAGCTCTCCGCCGTCCTCTACACGGGCCGGGCCGGCGAGCCTGCCGACCACCTCGCCGGGCTGCTCGCCGACCTCGGGGCGCTGGACGAGGCGCTCGCGGACCGGGAGCTCGACGCCTATGTGCTGTTCGGGTCGATCGCCGGCACCTGGGGCGTGAAGGGGCGGGCCGACGAGGCCGCCGCGAGTGCCCTCCTCGATGCCGTCGCCCAGGGCCGCCGTGCCGCCGGGCGAGCCGGCACCGCCGTCTCGTGGGGCGCCTGGGCGGGCAGCACGCCCGATTCCCTGGCCGCGCAC
>NZ_MECK01000345.1 GCF_014596465.1 Streptomyces sp. CBMA123
TGGTCTGGACGTGGTCCAGAAGATCGCCGCCGCGGGCACCCTGGAGGGCTCCCCGGACGGCCACCCGATGGCCGACGTCACCTTCAACTCGGTTACCGTGTCGAAGGGTTGACCGACCCCGGGGCCAGGGGCTGCGGGGGGGGGGGGGGGCGGGGGGGGGCCGGCGGGCGAAGGCGTTGGCCCGGCCCGGCACGGCGTTCGACTCGTGGATCAGGCTGGGCAGGCCGGACATCCGCGCCGCGAGCACGGCCGGCGCGGAGGCGTACCCGCCCATCCCCACCACGACCTGCGCCCGCTGGTCGTCGACCGCGCGCTGCGCCTGCCTCGCGGCGCGGAGCAGATCCGCCGGCAGCAGGTAGCGCCGGGCACCGAGCGAGGGGTCGAAGGGGATCATGTCGACCGTGTGCAGCCGGTATCCCGCCTCGGGGATCAGCCGGGTCTCCAGGCCCCGTGTGGTGCCGACGAACGAGATCACGGCGTCGGGGTCGGTCTTGCGCAGGGCCTCCGCCAAGGCCAGGCCCGGGTAGATGTGGCCGCCGGTGCCGCCGGCACCGATGACGACCGAGAGAGGTGTGTGCATGGCTCACCACCGTGGCGGCCCGGCCTAAGAGGGCTTTAAGAGAATGCGGCCTTCGACCGCTATCTTTCGGTATGCCCGGAACGGCCCGCGAGCACGGAGCGGGCCGTCGGAGCAGGCCGACGACACAGGTCGACGGCACAGGTCGACGCAGCAGGTCAACGGAGTGGGCCGACCGAACAGGTCGGCGGCGAACGAGGAGTGGAGGGCCGTCGGTGCGGATTCTGGTGGCGGACGACGACCAGGAGGTACGGGAAGCCGTGGCCGACGGACTGACCGTCGAGGGCTACGAGGTGGTCACCGCGGTCGACGGGCACGACGCCCTCGCCAGGATCGCCTCCGACGAGCCGGACGCGATCGTCCTCGACGTGATGATGCCCGTCCTGGACGGGCTCGCCGTGTGCCGGCAGCTGCGGGCGCTGCACGACCGGACCCCGGTGCTGGTGCTGACCGCGCGGGACAACATCAGCGACCGCGTCGACGGCCTGGACGCCGGCGCCGACGACTACCTCGTCAAGCCCTTCGCGCTGGCGGAGCTGACCGCCCGGCTGCGCGCGCTGCTGCGCCGCGCCGCGTTCGACGCTCCCGGCGGCGAGGCCGACGCCGAACTGCGCTACGCCGACCTGGTGCTGGACCCGCGCACCCGCACCGGGCAACGCGGTTCCCGCCGGCTGGAGTTCAGCCGCACCGAGGCGACGCTGCTGGAGCTGCTGCTGCGCCACTCCGGGCAGGTACTCACCCGCGAGACCCTGCTGGAGCGCGTCTGGGGGCAGGACTTCGGCCCCGAGTCCAACTCCCTCGCCGTCTACGTCGGTTACCTGCGGCGCAAGCTGGAGGCGGGCGGCGAGCCACGCCTGGTGCACACCGTGCACGGCGTAGGCTACCGGCTGGCCGCGGACTCGTGACCCTCCGCGTCCGGCTCGCGGTGGCGGCCGCGCTGGCCGTCGCCACCGTCGCCCTCGGCCTCAGCTGGGCCGCCTTCGCGGTGATCCGCTACGAACTGACCCACCAGCTGGACCTGGAGCTCACCCAGGCCGCCACCGTCGCCACCCAGCAGCAGGGCGGAGAGCCGCCGGGCGTGCTCTCCGGGCAGTGCCGCTACCTGGCCGCCCCGGCCTGCACCCAGCTCGTCCCGGCCGACCCGGCCCGCGACCCCCGGTCGGCCGTCGCCCCGTACCTGTTCCCGGTCACCCCGGCCGTGCGCGAGGTCGCCGCCGGGCAGCGCGCGGCCTACTTCAGCACCACCACCGTCGCCGGCTTCCCCGCCCGGATGCTGGTCACGCCCTTCCGGGGCGGCACCGCGCTCCAGGTCGTGCTGCGCTCGGACGGGGTCGACCGCGCCGTGCGGCAGTCCGCCGCCGCGTTCGCCGGGCTCGGCGCCGGCGGGGTGCTGGCGGCCGGACTTCTCGGCTGGTGGGTCTCCCGGACCGGCCTGCGCCCGGTGACCCGGCTCACCGCCACGATCGAACGGATCACGGCCACCGGCGATCCCCACCACCGGATCACCTCCCACGCGGCCACCGGCCGCCGCCGCGACGAGGTCAGCCGCCTCGGCGAGAGCTTCGACACCATGCTCGACGCGCTGGAACGCTCGGTCGCCGCCCAGCGCCGCCTGGTCTCCGACGCCTCGCACGAACTGCGCACCCCGCTGACGGCGCTGCGCACCAACGCCGAACTGCTGGCCCACGGCGACCGCCTCACCGACGCCCAGCGCCAGCGGGCCGCCACCGCCCTGGGGCGGCAGCTGCGGGAGGTCACCGGCATGGTCAACGACCTGGTCGAACTCGCCCGCGACGAGGAGCCCCAGGCCCTGGTCGAACGGTTCCGACTGCTGCCACTGGTCGAACACGCCGTCACCTCGGCGCGCGGGCACTGGCCGGGGCAGGCGTTCACCCTCGCCGTCGGCCCCGGCGCCGCCGAGGCGGTCGTGCCGGGCGTCCCCGCCCGGCTGGTGCGGCTGTTGGGGAACCTGCTCGACAACGCCGCCAAGTTCGGGGCGGGGCGCGGCCCCGTGGAGGTCCGGGTGGCCCTCGTCGGCGACCGCGGCGAGACGCTGGAGGTGTCCGTCCGCGATCACGGCCCGGGCATCGCCGCCGAGGACCTGCCGTACGTCTTCGACCGCTTCTACCGCTCCGACACCGCCCGCAGCCTCCCCGGCTCCGGCCTCGGACTGGCCATGGCCCGCCAGATCGCCCGGGCCCACGGCGCCGACCTGGTCGCCCGGGAGCCCGGGCCGCCGCACGGCGGCGGGGCCTGCTTCGTCCTGACCGGGCTGCCCGTCGCGCCCTGAGCCGGCGGGCGCCACGTCGGGGGCGACCCCGGGCCCGTCCGGGCTCGGAGGACTGCGTGCCGACACCCCCTGGCGCGTGAATAAGCGCTTGCTTAGAATCGGGCACCTGTCCGTGTTCCGTACGAGTACGTCCCCGGGAGTCGCCATGACCGCCGTCAACCGCCAGATCCGCCTCGCCCGTCGCCCGGTCGGCGAGGTCCGGCCGGAGGACTGGGCGTACGGGGAGGAGCCCGTCGGGGTGCCCGGGGACGGTGAGTTCCTGGGGCGGACCCGGTACGTGTCGCTGGACCCGGCGATGCGCGGTTGGCTGGACGACCGGCCGTCGTACCTGCCGCCGGTCGGACTGGGCGAGGTCATGCGGGCCGGGTCGGTGGTCGAGGTGCTCGCGTCCAACCACCCGAAGTTCCAGGTCGGCGACCACGTGGTGGGCGCCTTCGGGGTGCAGGACTACGCGGTGTCGGACGGCAAGGGCGCGCTCAAGGTCGATCCCGCGCTGGCCCCGCTGTCCACCTACCTCGGGGCACTCGGGATGCCCGGGATGACGGCCTACTTCGGCCTGCTGGAGGTCGGCGCCCTCAAGGAGGGCGAGACCGTGGTGGTCTCCGGCGCCGCCGGGGCGGTCGGCACGATGGTCGGGCAGATCGCCAAGGTGAAGGGCTGCCGGGTGGTCGGGATCGCGGGCGGGCCGGAGAAGTGCGCGCTGCTGACAGACGAACTCGGCTTCGACGCGGCGATCGACTACCGGGCCGAGGACGTCCGCAAGGCACTGCGCACCCACGCCCCCGACGGCATCGACGTCTACTTCGACAACGTCGGCGGCCCGATCCTGGACGCCGCCCTCACCCGGCTGGCGATGCACGCCCGGGTGGTGATCTGCGGCGCGATCAGCCAGTACAACACCGAGGACGCCGTCCAGGGCCCGTCCAACTACCTGTCCCTGCTGGTCCGTCGGGCCCGGATGGAGGGCTTCGTGGTCTTCGACTACGCCCGCCGGTACGCGCCGGCGGCGGCCGAGATCGCGGGCTGGATCGGCGAGGGCCGGATCACGGTCAAGGAGCACCTGGTGGAGGGCACCGTCGCGGACTTCCCGGAGACCCTCGGGATGCTGTTCCGCGGCGAGAACACCGGCAAACTGGTGCTCCGCCTGGTCTGACCCCACCTCCGGACCCGCAGCCGCCACACGGCGGCGGCTGCCCCGGGCCCGCGCGGCCCGGGGCAGCCGGTGTCAGAGCGCCGACAGCATCGCCCGCAGCCGCTCGTCCTCCACGACGGCCGAGTCCACGTGCCCGTGGCAGGCGATCCGCCGGTCGGCCTCGACCAGCCCGGCGATCCGCTGCCGCTGCGCCTCACTCAGGGCAGCCGACCCGAGTTCGCGGAGCGCCTCGCAGGCGCAGCCCGCGTCGAACCCCGCGTCGACGGCGTCGAGGGCGGCCTCGGCGAGCCGGCCGCGGTCGAGGGTGGCCGGGTCGGCGATCCGGAGCAGGGCGAGCACGGCGGTGGGGGCCTGCCCGGGCTCGGCGAGCAGCCCCTCCAGCCGGGGCACCAGCGTCCGGGCCGCCGGACCGAGGAGGCCGGCGGCCCGGACGGCGCGCAGGGCGGTCCAGCGGAACCACATCCGGTCGCCGCAGCGGTCGAGGACGGAATCCAGGATCCGGACGGCGCTTTCGGTGTCACCGTCGATCCGCCAGAGGGCGGTGGCGATCGCGATGTCGGCCTCCAACTGCGGGGAGGTCGGCTCGGCGTCCTGGCTGACCGCCGCGCGCAGGGCCGGGAGCAGTCCGACGGCCGCCGCGCCCAGCTCGGCGGCCGCCTTGACGGTCTCGGTGAGGTCGCGCGCGGCGGTCAGCCCTTCGGTGACGGCGGCGAGCAGCGGGCCGGGTTCGCCGGTGAGCCGGTGGTGGGC